>JAJDIZ010000058.1 GCA_030266915.1 Ruminococcaceae bacterium OttesenSCG-928-D13
ACAAAAGGCACGGAGGCACTGGACGAGTATTTGAAGAAAAAGGAAAAGCCGAAACAGAAGGGCCAGCCGCCCCCGCGCCCCAATAAGCTGAAATAACTTCGTCCCAATTTGGGACGAAGAAGAAAATAGATGCCCCGCCTGAAGATTGGCGGGGCATCTGGATGATCCAGAAAACAGCAATTATTATCCTTTGGGAGGGAAATCATAATCAATATTATCAAATCCATCACCAAGAGGAGCACAATCACCACAAATAATCTCCGTGAAATCTTCACCTAGACGCGTCATGAGATTCAACTTTATTGATAAGCGTCTTATATACGAATTATTTGTGAGTGTTATACTTCCTGCTGGATATGGTGGTATTTCAACCTCTATCTGCTTTGGAATTTGTATTGGCAAAACATACTCAGCCTTGCCCTTCTCTTCAAAAATCTCGGTGTCCAAATTGTAATTATTAAAATCCGATTCCAGCTCGGTATGATGTTCAATAACCGTGCACGTTATACTAAATCCATTGAGAACAACAATCTCGTTCTGCGTATTCATCAAAGAGATGAGTAAATAATGAGTATCGCATTCAATCTCTTCGTGGTTGTCATAGATTGCTTGGTAATCAATGTAGCTACAGCGTTTTTCTTTTTTGCTCTTTGGCAGATCATCAAGCCATTTTTTCTCAACCCATCTTATCTCAAGAACAAGGAGCGATGGGGTTATCTCCGCTCGATGTCTTCTCATGTCGTTAATTGACATCTGCTTGCTCATCTCGTTGGCAATTTCGCCTTGACGAAACGCATAATATCCAAGAAAAAAGGTGCCAATCAAAGTCATTATGGATAAAACAAACGTCAATATATCATTACTGCTAATAGTGGGCTGAGGGCTATGAATATCGAAAACGAAAACAATCACCCCAGCAATAATGCAGATTGTCACAATCAACATGAGCATAGCGGCCGCATGCTTTCCAAACCACGACTTGATTTTATGAAAAAAGACAACAATTTTTAGTTGCCACTTTTTCATTTTCGTATAATCACGCACATTAACCCCCATATCACTTTCCACCAATATTGTCTTGACTCCAAAAAATTGTACAGCGCATTTTGCAAAGTTATGTGACCGGGACTTTTGTTCAAGCTATACTTCGTCCCAATTTGGGACGAAGTATAGCATTTCGCCTGGCAGCGGGGCAGTATTATGCTTGTTTGGAAAATAACTCTTCTGATAACACTTTGCGCCCTATATCCTGTATATCATAGTCACCCCAAGTAGGACGATATAGAATCACAGTTTTCGACTCTGGAATTATCTTAATTCCACCATTGTCTGGTAGTTCCTGTATGCTGGCTTTTGCCATAATCACATCAGCATTAGGGGCAAATTCTATCCGTGCATCCCATATTTCTATATCGCTCAGTCCCACATAGAAAAGATATTTATTGTCTAATGATAAGGAGTGGTTCGTCTCTGCATCTTCTTTTGAGATAACAAGATTTGGGTTTTCCATAATGGAGTACCCTTGTGTAATCATATTATAGAGGTAACCAATCCAAGTGACATCGTCACTTAATGGTTTGTCCGTGTATGAAAACCGCACATTGAAATGATCCTGTACAGCAAGGATTTTCTTACAGAGATCAATATTGTATTCAAGTGCTGATACTTCTTCTTGGTTGATTTTGGGCGCTGCGCGACTAATGATTTCACCTGTATTGACATCACGATACATTAGAGTACGGGCCCTGCTCATTTGCGCCAAGAGCTTAAAGTATGATAATCGAGTGACAAAATCATCGGGGTTCTTTATTTTAACGTTAAAAGATGAGTGAGCCAAAACACCATTTTCAAATGTATATTTGAACGACACACTCACATTGTTGTTGGTTTCTGTATCCTCAAGTGTGGTTTCCAATTTCTTTTTGTCATTTGAAAGTTTACGTTTCATACCAAGTTTCAGGTTAGGTATTAAGACATCGAAATCCTGGTTAATTATATCAACGTTCCATTCTGTCACTGGCGGCACTATTTCTAAAATCATTCCGTCAAACCCATCAGGATAACCATCAGGTTTTTTCTTGGATATTGTAGTAATGCGTTCGGGTGCGCTCATAGTCTCCAGTTTCATGGTGGGCCCGGTGTATGATTCATCTACATAGCTTTGCAACACGTTGCCCAAACCATCCCGTTCCTGAAGAGAGTATACTTCAATATGACCGGGACACCCAGAGAACGTCAAATAATCCAGATAGGAACGCATATTAGTGTGATGGACTAAATCACCACAATACTTTGCAACGATGTCAATTTGAAAATTGTCTTTTGGGTCTCTTGCGCGTAGAGAGACATCATACTTATCACTTGCCACATACGCATAAGGCAAAATATTATCTGCTGCTTCAGGAGAGATAGGAGCCAGCGAATGTGTTGGATTCGTTTTCAACAAGTCACGTATTTCTTCGAGCAGTTCCTTGTTCTCTTTTGTGCCTATTTCAATCGCGGAGTTGTCTATTTTGATAGTTTCAATAGATTCTCTTATCGACGCACTTTCCGCTTTAACTAATTCCTCGCCGCGGAGGGCAAAATTGGCAAGTTTCCTCTCACTATCGTTTTCCGATTTATTCAATGCATAGAAAGTTGAATCGATAATATCCTGCACTATTTTCTTAACTTCACCATACTCACTTGCCCGCCATTTTTCTCTCTTGAGGATATAATCTAGCATTTCATCGTCAGACGAAAACCGTGTTGTCATACGATCATAACAGTAATCAAAAACCACATCGAGAACATCGCCTACAATGAGGCATCTCGATAACTTGTTGTAGAATGCGTAGTCACCGTAGTTATGCAATAGTTTGCTTTCAAGTGAAGTTATGAAATCTACTTTACACTTTTTAAGCCTCTTTTTGTCGATGTGTTTTACCACTTTGCCGGTGATTTTGTTCTCGAAATGTTGGATTAACCGTTTTCCAATTTTGGTCCAAATATATTCAATCATAGAAATACCCCATAAGATGTTTTCTTAATTCAGTATATCATACCTAAGCCGCAATTAGCGGCTTTTTTGATTGGAGTTGATACATTGACAAAATATCCCTTTGCTTATGTCTGCGCCCCGTACCGGGGCAACAATGCCGTAGATGTAAACAAAATGCGTGAATACTGCCGCCAGCTTTATGCCGCTGGCTATATGCCCATTTGTCCCAACCTGCACTTCCCGCAGTTTTTGAATATGCGAAAGCCGCAGGAGCGCAAAGTCGCTCTTGAAATGGCGCAAAACCTTTTGCGGCGTTGCCGGGTTGTGGTGATGTGCGGCAAGGATATGCTCACCGATTCAATGGTGTGCGAAATCATGCTGGCCTCACGACTTCGCATCACAACCACCACGCTGGATGGGATCATGGCGATACAAGAGCACAAAGCCAAAACCCAGGACACCGGCGAGGCGTCCAAGTGAGGGAAATCAACGCCCTGTTGGTAGCGCCGGAGCAACCGCCGCGTGAGGTGTGGGTAGGCAACAGCCGGGCAGATATTTTGTCTCACATCGGTGGCGATATTGTGATGAAATACGATGTGCCCGGCGACCCGGTCTGCCTTCTGTACAATCCAACCCCGCATGGTGATGGGAGGCGGCTGAACCGCGCCGTGCTAGATAAGGACGGAAACACCCTTTTCATTATCTCCGGGCCGTTCTTGATTGTTGGACGGCTGTTTGAAGATGGGCTTTGTGGCCTTTGTCCCGAACAGGTGGCGGAATACCGCCGCCATTTTCATACCCCTCATGTATTTGTGCGCGAGAACAATAAAATAGTGCTTTGGAGGTCAAATGGCTGAAAAGATAGATGTATTGATTGTGAGCCCCTGCTCTGTTCCCCGTGTGGCGCAGATTGAAAACACCCTGGATGCAAAGCAGTTCGCTGTTGGTGGATATATCGAAGTTATCCATCCATTTGCCGACAGGGATGTTGCCGTGGTTGTCAATGAGGAAGGCAAACTGCTGGGGTTGGAACCAAACCGCGCCATACAATATCCGAACGGCATAAAGGATATTATCGTGGGGTCGTTCATCATCTGCCGTGACGCGGGTGAGGATTTTGCGTCACTCACGCCGCAGCAGATGAGTTACTATGCCGAAATGTTCAAATCCCCCGAAATACTGGTGAATATCGCAGGTGACTACCAGATGATGAGCCCCTACGATATTGGGGAAAAGACGTACCGCATTTATCAACTGAAACCAGGAGATGAATACCGGGGCCTGCGCTTTACGGGGCTGGATGGTTTGAAAGGGGCAGGCCAGAATATCGACCCACAAAACTATCGCTTTGTATATTCTGGCGCTCTGCACGGCCGAAACCTGGAGGAGCTGTACCAGCAATTCAACCTGGAGCATCCTTCGGATTTCCGGGGCCATTCTTTGAGTGTTTCCGATGTTGTTGTCATATCCGATGGCAAATCGGAAACGGCCTATTTTTGTGACAGTATGGGCTTTGCCAAGCTGGACGGGTTCACCACCCCGGAAAGCCTGCCCACACCTCCCGCCCCCAAAAAGAGCAAGCCACCCAAGAAAAAGGGCGGCGATGCCCGGTGAGCAGGGTGAAATCTTATGGCTGAAGAAAAAGGGTTCTATGAGATATATGACCATGATCGGCTAGAGCCGGGCGAAAAGGCTGTTTTTGAGCGCAAACTATATTTTCGTGAAAAGGATGCTGATTTGTCCTGGTGTGTTCGCATGACCGCCGATGAACTGAAATCGTTGCGCGAGGGCAGCGTTATGCAGGAGAAGGCCATTTTCAAAAAGCTCGGTGCGGCTATGTCCGAATGGCAGGAGCAAGCCTCCAATACAATGCTTTTGGACAGGGCCATTGAGTATGTGGAGACCAGGCCGGTTGAGCACACTTCAAACGAGTGGGTGCCAACGGAATATGGCGTTGAATGCAGCAACATGGTTTACTCAATGACTTACCGAGTTTGGGAAGATACATCCTACAACCACTCAACTAAAAAGCAAGAAATTGTAGGGTGGGATTTGTATTGGAGCCTGCACTACAACTTCCCCGACCACGCCCGTGGCGGCGGCCATATCGCGGGGCAGGACAGAAAACGCTTTAAGGACAAAGAGGCGCTGGACAAGTATATGATAGGCCGTATCGCCGCATACGCGCACTATTTTCAAGACCTTTCCCCGCCTGTCCCAAAAGATATTGCATGGAAATTCAGCAGAAACGGCCTGCTTTTACCCGGCTATACCGTAGAGGGCCAGGAGCCACCCCTGAAGGAGATTCAAGCCCAGGGCGAGGAAAACGCCGATTCTGGTACAGACTATTCAAAGCTCATCCGCAAAAATGCGAAAAAGGACACCACCCCGAAAAGGGGCCGTGCCCGATAATCGTTTCCGCCTGTTGCCCCTGCCCTTACTTTAAATACACCTGCCGCAGAGGGGCAGGCGGAGCCTGTCCCGGCAAGCACTGAATTTGTGGGACACCAATTCGCTTGTTAGGGGTGCTGCCGCCCCCCTAAGACCCCCACGATTGCAACTTCGTCCCGACTTGGGACGAAGTTGAGACGCGCGAAAGGAAGTGAACCAACTATCAGACACAAGCGTATGCACCTGTACCTTGATGATGAAAGCCGTTCCCGGCTGGAATACCTGTCCCGTGTGTCCAACTCGTCCATGTCGGAGGTGTTGCGCCAGATCATCCACGGTGCCAGTGTGAAGGAAATGCCACCCGCCGACTACCATGCCATGACTGCCGAACTCTACCGCATCGGCACCAATTTGAACCAAATCGCCCGCGTTGCCAACACCACTGGCCATGCGGACACCGCCGCTTTTGAGCAACTGGCGGCAGAACTTCGCGCCGCTATCCTGGGCATCCAACGGGCCGTGGATATGCGCTAGTGGCGACCACCTCGATTTGGGCCGTAAAAAGGCGGTTCGACCATGTTGTGGATTATGCGATGAACCCCGACAAGGTGACGGAGCACCACCCCCAGCATGATGATTTGGGCAATGTGTTGTCTTACGCCACGCGGGACGAGGCGGTGGAATATGTGACCGGGCTGAACTGCCTGCCCGTCCATGCGAAAGAGCAGATGAAAATGACAAAGCAGGCGTGGAACAAAACCGGGGGCATTTTGGCGTTTCACGCCTATCAGTCCTTCAAGCCCGGTGAGACTACCCCCGAGCAGGCCCATGCGGTTGGCGTGGAATTTGCCCAGCGCATGTGGGGCGACAGGTTCCAGGTGATTGTTGCCACCCATACCGACCAGGAGCATCTGCATAATCATTTCGTGATAAACTCCGTTTCTTTCGTGGATGGCAAGAAATACTACGACAATAAGCAAAACTATTACAACGGTGTCCGCGCCTTGTCCGACCAGGTTTGCCGGGAGTTTGGCCTGTCGGTCATTGAGCACCCGAAGGGCAAGGGCAAGCACTACAAGGAGGCAATAGACGAAAAGGCCGGTAAGCCTACCCCGCGCAACCTTGTGCGGGCCGATGTGCATGAGGCGATAGAAAAATCGCCTTCTTTCCATGCTTTCGTTGAGTATATGGCGCATAAGGGATACACGGTCAAATGCGGCCCCAAAGTGACGCACATCGCCGTAAGGCCGCAGGGCAGCGAGGATTTCATACGGCTGTACAGGCTGCTGGGCCCCGAATATGAGGAAAGCGGCATTCGCGCCATGATTGAGGGCATGATACCGATTCCCGCCATGCCGGGCACTACAGCCTCCGCCCACACGCCCGGCCGGGGCGAGGGCGCACCGAAACGCAGCCGTCCCCGCGTATTCCGTATGCCACGAGAGCATAAGAGGCTGAAAGGCATCCGGGCCACTTACTACAAATACCTGTATCTGCTCGGCAAGGCGGGGAAACGGAAATTGCCGAACAGGGCCGCTTTTGTATTGCGGAGCGATATTGCCAAGTTCGAGCGATACAACCGGCAGTTCCGCTTTCTCCGTGAAAAACGCATCGGCACCGACACCGAATTGTCCTGGTATGCCGACGCGCTCAAAACCGAGATAGAAGTTCTGGTTGCGTGGCGCAAGCCGTTTTATGCCCTTCGCCGTGAGGCGTCCCCGGCTGAACAGGCCCGGCTTACTGCGCAGATCGACAAGGCTAACCATACCTTGCGGCAGTTGCGCCGCGATTTGCGGATGTGTGAGCAAATCAGCCAGGACACACCGGTAATCCGGGCGCAGGCCGAGCGGGCCGTTGCCCAACTTGAGCAGGCAGGGCAAGAACAAAGAGAACACAAAAAGGAACTTCGTCCCAAGTTGGGACGAAGTGAGCACAGCTAGAAGGAGGTGAAATATTGCAGGGAGGCGATATATCGGAGCAGGTTGTCCGCGACGCGATGGTGGTGTTTGAGGAAATGGCAAAGCTGGGTTTTGCCGGCGGCAAGGAGGTCATCATATTCCTTGTTGCGATGGCCAAAAGAGAAAAACAGGTTAAGGGCGAATCCAGTATCAACCATCTGCTCGACTACGGGCGGCAGACCGGCCAGTACCCCGCCTTTTTCCAAATCAAGGCGGCGGATAAGGACACGTTCAAGCAACTGGCCAAGCAGTTTGGCGTGTTGTATCACCCGATTTTCCTCGGCAAGGAAAACAGCGATATGCTGGATATGGTGAGCCTGTCCGGGGATGAGCCGGCCATAAACCGCATTTTTGAAAAGCTGGGCTACCCCATACCCGAGCGCGACACAGGAAAAAACGCCGGCACCCGCGCTGCGTCCGAGCCGAACTTGAACGAGCGCGGGAATGGTTACGAGCAACCGAGTTTGACGAATGATGCGCCGGAGATGCCCCGGTCAACGATGGAGAAGATCCGTCACTACACCAATGCGTCCAAACAAACCGCCGCTGAACCGGATGCCTCGGCGGCGACTGAGGCCCAGGCGGTCAAGCCGGAGCAGCCGCAATCGACGATGGATAAAATCCGCAATTTTCAGCAAGGGGCGAAGGCTCCCGCCCCGAAAAAACCAAAACCTAAAGCAAAGGGGCCTGTACCCAAAGGCCCTGTCAGATAAAGGAGTGTTTGAATGGCAAATATTTTCCAGGCCACCCAAGCGCGGCAGGATAGGCGCGATGCCTTTGTGCAGGATAAAAAGGACGAGATTGCCGCGCTGAAAGAAGTGGCAAACGAGGGCATCACGCAGGTGGGCGGCAATCCCGAAAAGCTGGGTGCATTCCTCAACATGATGGTGATGGTGCCCAGCTATTCCAGCCGAAATGCCATGCTGGTGATGCAGCAAAGGCCGGACGCCACCCATCTGGAGACCAGCAAAGGCTGGTACGATGTGGGCCGTTTTTTGACTGGCGATGAAAAAGAAAACGGCGTGAAAATCCTGGTGGCAAAGCAGAAGGGCCGAAAAACCTACTTCGACCCCCAAACGGTGTACGATATTTCCCAAACCACCGGCAAGCCGGTGAAAAAGCCCGTGACCGTGCTGGCCGAGGATACGCCCGGAATGCAAAAGGCATTCAACGGACTGGTGGAATCCTCCCCGGTGCCGGTGATGCCGGATGAACAGTTGGATGTGCCGGCCCTGTATGATGCGGGTGAGCGGACAATTTGGGTAAACAACGCTTTTTCCGACCATGAGACATTTGCCGCGGTGGTAAATGCCAACGCCCACGCCATTCTCCACCAGGAGGACATCAAGGTCAACGGCAGGGATATGGGTTACGACCCGGAAATGAGCGAGTTTTTGACCTCCTGCATCACTTATGTTGTCTGCCACAGGTACGGCGTTCCGTTTGACAGCATCGACCTTGAGCATTCTGCCGCCCGGCTGGGCAGCATGGATTTTGATACCATGCGCGACATGGTTTACAAAATCGGGGACGCCGCCAAGATAAACTGCGACCGTATCAACAGGGAATTTAACCCACCGACGCAGGCACGGGGAAAGCAGCCGCCCAAGCAGGAGCGGTAGCCCATGCAAAACACGCCAAAAGGACAGGGGCAGCAAACCCCTGTCCTTTTATGGGTTCTGTTGGCGGTGCCGGTTGGGTATCTGGCCCTGGTTCTGGCCGATGTGTGGGAGCAGGGTGTGGTGCTGGCAGATTTTTTTGAGCAACTGCAAACCAAGCTATTCGCGCCCTGGTTGGTACGGTGGACGGACAAATCGGTGGCATTTCTGCTCGGTTTTCTGGCGGTGTATGGGCTGGCGGTGTTTTGCTTTCGTTCGGAGCAGGGCAACCGCCGCCCCGGTGAGGAACATGGCAGCGCCAAGTGGGGCAACCCCAAAGCCTTGAACAAGAAATACGCCAACCTCAAAGATTCCACCGACAACATCATCCTCACGCAGAATGTGTCCATCGGGTACGATACTCACCGTCACCGGCGAAACCTGAATATTTTGGTGGTGGGTTCATCGGGGTCGGGCAAAACCCGATTTTACTGCAAGCCACAGCTATACAACGCCAACGGTTCGTGCTCTTATGTGGTCGCGGACCCGAAGGGGGAAATGCTTGCCGCCGCAGGGCCTTTGCTTTTAGCGCGCGGATACGATTTGACCGTGCTCGATTTAGTCCACATGACAGGCGGGTACAACCCGTTTTGTTACATGGACAACGACCGGGACACCATTTCGCTTATCCACAATCTGATAATGAACACCACTCCGAAGGAGAGCAAAACCAGTGACCCTTTTTGGGACAAGGCGGAAACCGCCCTGCTTATGGCGCTTATTCTCTACCTGCGCCATGAGGCGGTGCCGGAGGAACAGAATTTTCCCACGGTCATGGCGATGCTGCTTTCCATCGAGGTGCGCGAGGAGGACGAGGACTTTCAGTCACCTCTCGATTTACTGTTTGAGGCATTGGAAGAACAAGACCCCGAGCATATCGCCGTCAAGTTTTATAAGGTGTTCAAGGCCAGCGCAGGCAAAACTGCCAAGAGCATCATCGTTTCGGCGGCGGTGCGGCTGTCCGCCATGAACATTGCCTCGGTTGCCCGAATGATGAGCCACGATGAAATGGACTTCGGCAGCCTGGGCGAACGCAAACGGGCGGTTTTCTGCATCCTGCCGGACAACGACCAATCGCTGAACTACATCGTGGGTATGCTTTACACCCAATGCTTTCAAGTGCTGTACCGCAAAGCAGACTTTGAATATGGCGGCCAACTTCCCCTGCACGTTCATTTCATACAGGATGAATGGGCCAACGTGTATAGCGGGGACGCCCCTTCCATCCTGTCCACCTGCCGCAGCAGGCGGATAAGCTGTTCCATCATTGTGCAGAATATCAGCCAAATCAAGGAAAAATACAAGGATAGCTGGGAATCCATTATGGGAAACACGGATGAAATCCTTGTGCTGGGAACTTCCGAGGTGAATAGTGCGGAGCAGTTTTCAAAGATGCTCGGAAAATCTAGTATCATCGTCAAAAATACAGGGATTACGCGGGGGCGGTCAGGTTCGTCCTCGGAAAACCTGCAAAGCTCCGGGCGGGAGCTGATGACCCCGGACGAGATACGGCTGATGGACAACCGCTATGCGCTGTTGTTCATTCGCGGGGAACACCCCGTGATGGATTTGAAGTACGACATTATGAAACACCCCAATATCCACCTGACCGCAGACGGTGGTGCCGAGCCATACTTCATTTCCCGGCATGGTGAAAGCTATGCCCGCAAAGCCCTGTCCTTCAATTTTGAGGACATTGAAAGCATAAAAATAGTGGCCTGACCGGCCACGCCAAAAACACTAAACAGATGGGAGGTTGTACAGCGCAAACAGGGTATAGCCTTCCTCTGTTTCCATATATAGGAGGCAAGCCATTTGAAAGAAAAACTGGACGCCATGTTTGAGAGGATGAAGACGGAGCGTGAACGCCCCCGGACGCTGGAGGAAAAGGAGAGCCGGGTTGTCCACGGATATTTGGGCACCTGCCTTGCAGTCATCCTTCTTGTGTTTGGTGCCGTGCCTGCCCATGCCGCGGGCGGCGACCCCATCGCCACCATCAACAACCTGTCCACCTTCATCTTTTCGGCCATCCGCGCCATCGGCATCATCATCCTGGGTTTTGGTGTGGTGCAGATTGGCCTTTCGCTGAAAAGCCACGACGCCAGCCAGCGCGCCAACGGGTTTTTGACCTTCTTCGGCGGCGTCGTGATAACCTTCGCCAAAAACATCCTTGACCTTGTGGTGGGTACTTGATGCGCCCCACCACAAAGGAAAAGGGGGTGCGTGATTGGGTGGCAACAACTGGATTGTAGACAACATTTTGAATGCGCTGGAAACATGGAACGCAAAGCTGGCCGAGATATGGAGCCTTATCAGCACCGGCCCACAGGACTTTCGGGGCGGCGGTATATGGAGTGTCATTGTCGGCATCAACGGCGCGTTGCAGGGCATTGGCCTTGCTTTGCTGGTGATATTCTTTGCGGCGGGGATTTTCAAATCCGCAACCGGCTTTCAAGATTTCCGCAGGCCCGAAATGGTGCTGCGCCACTTCATCCGTTTTGTGGCGGCGAAGGTGGCAGTAACCTACGGCATGGATATTATGATTGCCCTGTACAGCATCGTGGCCGGTATTATCGGTCGGGTGGCTACCAGCATGGGCAGCATATCGGGCGCAATGGCAACGCTGCCAAGCGAAGTTGACACGGCCATCCGGGGTGTCGGGTTCCTGGCCAGCATCCCCTTATGGCTGGTTACTCTGCTCGGCAGCATCATTGTGACGGTGCTTTCGTTCATCATGATTTTAACCGTCTATTCAAGATTTTTTAAGCTGTATATGTACACCGCTCTCTCGCCGGTGCCGCTTTCGGCCTTTGCGTCCGATGTGACGAGCAGCACGGGCCGGGCCTTTGTCAAAACCTATCTCGGCGTGTGCATGGAGGGTGTTGTCATTGTGCTGGCGTGTGTCATCTTCTCGGCCTTTTCCAGCGCCCCGCCCGTTGTGTCGGGCAGCGACGCCGTGACGATGGTGTGGAGCTATTTGGGCGAGACGGTTTTCAGTATGTTGGTGCTGGTGGGTTTGGTGAAGGGCGCAGACAGAATTGTGAAAGAAATGATGGACTTGTAGGCAACACAAAACGGCGGGCCAAAGCCCGCCGCCAGTCTGCCACTTCGTCCCAATTTGGGACGAAGTTCAGTATCCGAATTTTCTGCGCCTTTTCCATAGCCGGTAGGCGTAAACCATGCGCCGTGCCTTCTGCGCAATAGCGCCGATAAGGTACAATACCGGCAGCGCACAAAGGAAGATGAAAATGCCGTTGGCTATGATGGGGTGCGCGCTGACCCATCGGTGGAACACCGTGCCCACAATGCAGGCATAGAGCAAAGGCAGAAAAACCATACCGAGCATCTTTCTAAACATAACGTATCACCGACCTTTTTGACTTTATTATACCACAGCAAAATATCTAACACAAGGGCGTGATTTTTTATTGAGATAAAGGTGCCGAAGGAAATCCGTTCATTCCATGAATCGGTGTTCTTTGGGCTATCCATGCGCCAGTTCGTTTGCTCGTTGATTGGTGTTGCCGCAGCCGTGGCAATCTACTTCGGCCTGGCCGATGTGCTGGGCCGTGAGACGGTGAGCTGGCTATGTGTGCTGGCGGCGGCACCATTCGCCGTGGCGGGCTTTTTCAGCTACAACGGGTTGACGCTGGAAAAGTTCATCGTGGCCTGGGCGCGTTCCGAGTTCTTTTGCGCCGGGCCGCGCAAGTTTGTGGCCGAAAACCACTATTACCAGATGTTGTGTGAAATCCAATCAGGCAAGAGGAATGGCCGGACTGCCCGCAAAAAACCGGGCACCGAGCCAGGCCGAAGGAGCCGCACAGCAAGAAAAAGCAAAACAGGAGGAAAAAGCATTGATGAAAAAACTTGCCGCGCTGATGTGCGGCATTTTGTGTGTCTGCCTGTTGTCGGTGCCGGTGTATGCCGAGAGCGGCGGCCCGGCCATCACCATCACGGAGGGCGACGACGAGAGCGGGGCTATTGTGGTGGGCGTGACCGGGCAGGAGCCGGTGAGCACCACAGCCGAGACGGTCGAGGGGGTGCCGTACATCACGAAGGTGTACAAACTGCCCCAGGGTACGGTCATAAGCGCCTTTACCGCCTCGTTTGAGCAAGACGGTTATTTGTTTGCCAAACACGATATTTCCCAGCAGGTGCAGCCGGGGCAAACTGATTCCAAAACGGTTACACAGACCGAGACGGTAGAGACTGAAACGGACAAGATAGCCGATATTGTCGCAGCAGCCAAGCCGATGTTGCCATACAGCGAGGACGGCTACGCCGGGCAGCTTGCGCTGGATGTGGCTGCCATTGTGGTGGAGGAAAACGGCAGCTCCACATACAGCTACCGGCTGGAGGATGTGCGGGAGTATACGAACCTTGACCGCAACGATGCCGCCTATATCCCCAAAACAGTGCTGAAAAATGGCGTCACCCTGCAACTGGAGAATATCGAATGGGTGGTGATGGGCCAGCACCCGGTAGATGGGCGCATGGTTCCCAACCTGTTCAAAGCTGTTGCCACCTATGCGGGAACAGCCACCGGCAGCCGGGCGAACGGCTATACAGCCACCCTTACCTACAAGGGCGAAGTGACAAAGACCGTCCCCGGCGAAACCGTGTACACGATTGTCTTTCGGGGAGAACTGCTAGATGCCAGCGGAGCAAGCCCGGATGTGTCCGAGCCAGCCCCCGGTGAGCAGGAGGAAAAGAAAAGCGGGATGCCCCTGTTTTTGCTGATTATGATTATCCTGCTTGCGGCGGCCTGCTTTGCCGTGGCCGGGGTGCGCATTGTTCAGCGCATTCGGGACAAGCGCGGGGAACGTGACGAGGACTTCCCCGACTATGATAGCTTTGCAGACGAGGTGGCCCCGGCGGAGCCTGTTCAGATGGACGCCTGCCCCATCCCGCAGAAAATGCCAAAACAGGTTTATCCGCAGGACGATTTTTCGATAGATGAATTGTTCAGCGAGGAAGGATTTTTTGATGATTAGAATGAGCAAAAAGGCAAGGATCATCGCAACCGTCATTGTGGCCGTGATTGTGTGCGCCATGTTCGTGGTGGGCTATCTTACCAAACACAAGGACGATGCCCCACCGCCGCAGGCCCCGGCCAGCGAATCAGCCCCGCAGATTGTGGGCGGCCCGCTTTTGGACGAGCCGCCGAGCGAGACATGGGAGGACGACGAGGCCACCGGCTACAATGGGTTTACTACCCGCGCCCAACTCGGCGCGAAAGAGGGCAGCATTGGCGTGCTCACCATTGAGAAAATCGGTGTTTCCGTCCATGTGTTCGACAGTGACGAGGGCAGCACCGTGGAGGATATGAAGAAGGGCGCGGCCCACTACCGCACCACCAGCTATTGGGACGGAAACATTGGCATGGCGGCCCACATCGGCAATGCCAGCTATTCCTACTTTGAGCGCCTGCGGGAGCTGAAGGTGGGCGATACCCTTACCTACGAGACGGAGTTGGGCACCCGCACCTATGCCGTGGCCAAAATTGCCACCATCAGCGACACCGATTGGAGCTACCTGGACCGCACCGAGGACAACCGCCTGACCCTCACTACCTGCATTGAGG
>JAJDIZ010000059.1 GCA_030266915.1 Ruminococcaceae bacterium OttesenSCG-928-D13
GCCTCCTGTGGATTTTGACGCCTTGGGGGCCATAAACCCGGACATAACCGGCTGGCTGGTTTGTGAGGGAACCGAGATCAACTACCCGGTGGTACAGGGCACCGATAACGCAAAGTATCTCACCACCCTGTTCGATGGTGGCAGCGGTAAGGCCGGGTGCCTGTTCGTCGACTTCGAGAACAGCCCCGGTTTTGCCGACCAAAACACGATAATCTATGGGCACAACCTCTTGGATGGGAGCATGCTCTCCAGCATCATCCGGTATGGTGAGCCGGGATACTTCGAGCTGTATCCCACCATGACCCTGCACACCCCGGAGGACAGCTATACCGTGGAGCTGTTTGCAGGATACACCGCGGCTCCCACCAACCACGCCCTGGCGCCTGATTCTCCCTGGGCACTTACATGGGAGGATGAGGCGGCTTTTAGTGCCTGGTTGGAAAAGGCACAGGCACGCTCAGCCTTTGACAGCGACGTAGAGGTTTCGGCCAGCGACAGGGTGCTCACCCTGTCCACTTGCATCAACAGCGGCAGGGACCGGTTCGTCCTCCATGGCAAGCTGGCGATAGACGCCTAACCCTCTCGCTGCCAACAGATGATGGGCGGGGGCCTCACAAAAAACGTGAGGCCCCCGCTGCTTTTGGGTAAGACAGCTTAATAGCTCAACCGTTGGTTTCCATAAAGTCGTTGAATACTTTGAGAAAGGCTTTGAGAGCATCGGGCATGGAGTATTCATACTCCATTTCCATCATCTCTCCATACAGATCTTCCAGCAGGCTGTCCACTTCGTCATCAGGCACATCATAGGTTCTGCCACACACCATCATTTGGATATCCGGCGGCGACGCAATGATGGCCTTTAGCACTATCGTCAGGTCCTGTTTCGACCGTTCGAATATTTGGCGCATCAAATCGCTGGTTTCCCGCAGAGACGCAGTGATCGAATATGCAAGGTCATCCGCTTTTTGCGGGTCGCGTCCCAGTTGTATCCAGCTTGCGAAATCGTTGTGCTCCAGCGTTTCATCAAAGTTCTCATCAATGTTTTCCAATTGAAGCCAATAGTGGCGGTAATCTGAATACGCACTGATGGCATACAACAGGACTTCCTTCAAATCATGGGGATTAGCCAGATCGAAAACGCGGTTTTTGATGTCATCCATATATCCCGGCCCCCCTACAGTTTTTATCATCATACCGCACTGTCTGCATGATGACAATCCAGTGGCCGAAATTTCTACATTGTAAAACTCTGCCGGGTGCGTTCCAGCCCACAAATTTGGTGTAAAATATATAGAACCCCGCCGAAGCGGGGCAGAATCAGAGTCTGGCTTGCACGTTCATGTAGCTTAGCGGGAATGCGTGGTGCAGTGCCGCCTCCGCTTCGCCTGTAAAGGCCCGCGCTTTAGGCGCGAATCGTTTCTGTGGCCGATAGCTGATGCTCCTGTTGGCCATTTTCCCGGTTGCGGTTTTCGTCTGTCCTACTGGGGGAATCGCCATACGTTCATTCGCCATGCGCTGCATGTCGGTTTTGCGTTTCTGTGCCGCGGTTACATCATGTGTATAGGCCAAGGCATTTATTGGGTAAAGGCTGAGATTGAACAGCATATCCATGATATCAACTCCCGTCGCTGGCGCAACGCAGAGCGAATCTTGCCTATCCCTCTTTAGTATACCACTTTGACGCGGCAATAGCCATTAAAACAGTGGCGCTTTCTGACTACTTTTTACCCAGGATATCCCGCACAATCCCATCTACATTGTTCAGAGCGGTCTCATCGAGCCGCTTCAGGTTCTCCGTAAGCCCACGTAGCTTTTCCGGGTTCCTGGCGCCCTCATCGAAAAACTCCTGTGGCGTCACGCCCAGGTATTCACAGATGAAAAAGAAGCCCTGCATGGAGGGCAACGCTTTCTGGTTTTCAATTTGGTTGATGTAGTTCCGGTTCTGCCCCAGCGATAGGCTCATATCACGAGCAGACACACTTTTCTGTGTCCTCAGTTCAGCAACGCGCTTGGCAAAAAAGTCCTCGTACACAGCGTTCACCCCCTTCTGCAATATTCTACCTTACAGATACCTGCTGATTGCATGAGTGGTTCTGGCGTAACGCTTGAAAGGCAAGGTACAATATTGTATACTGGCACAAACGCCATACCCAATGTTTCGTGAGGGTTGTTATGGAAAATTCATCACGCATAAAAGCCCTGTGTTTCACAGGGCATCGTGATATCGAACCCGAAAAGGTCGACTATGTCAGGCAGGAGCTGCGCCGCGAGATCAAGAGCGCCATTGCTGATGGTTTTGAGTATTTCATCAGCGGGTTTGCGGAGGGCGTGGACCAGTGGGCGGCCGAAATTGTACTGGAACTAAAGGCCGAGCATCCCAATATCCGGCTGGAGGCAGCGATTCCATACAGGAATCGTATCCGGCAGCTACAAAAAAACGAGAAAACGGCCAACCTGCTGCGTGGCTGCGGTTCAATCCTCGTCTGGAGTGAGGATTACGCACCCAATTGCTTCATGATACGGAACCGGGCAATGCTGAAACAGGCCACCCGCCTCGTCGCCGTATATGACAAGCGTTACAAAGGTGGCACAGCGCAGACTATCCGGTTTGCCCGTGCACAGGGAAAGGAAATACACATCATCCTGGTATAGTGGATGACGGCAAAAGCCGGGCACGGAAAGGTCATAGCGACCTCTCCGTGCCCGGCTTCTTTTCGTTCAGGGCGCTTTTCCGCACACCTACACCGCAACACCACACAAATGCAACCTGAAACTTTGGCACAGAAGGACCTTGCAATCCGCTCCATTCCAAGTTTACATAGGACAACACTTGAAATATGGAGGGATTCGCATGAAAGCGCAATTTTCGCAAAAGATATCCAGTGAACGCAAGGCGGTGATGAACGCCGTCGCCGCCATCACGCGCACCGAGGTACAGTACAGGGGTGCGCCGTCCTTCGCCTATGAAACGGGTAACTGGCACATCGGTCGGGATGGTGTACTTACTTCACCTGTCTTTGATATGGATGCCGGAGGTCCGCTGTTCCACGCCGACCTCATGGGCACCCTTGGCAAACAGGGTATCGTAGCCGAAGGGATGCTCACTGTATCCATTTTCCCCGATGATTATGACCCTACCCATCTGCATAACATCCGGGCGATCCTCGCAGGCAAGGCGTCTCTGTTCCGGCATGCCCTGGACGCCAAAGTGGAACCAAGCGCAGTTCTCTTTGAGGGCGGCATTTTGGCAGAATATGGGTTGGCCGGCGGGTTCGTCTTTCCGTTCTACCCGGCCACCATGACCTTTCCTGGCATCCTTGCGGCCCTGCAATTTTCCGAGCGGGTGCATGCACAAGCCGTTTCCCAAAAAAAGGTGCGCACCAAGGACGCTGTGGTGGCGAATGAAAAATATGCTATGCGCTGTTTTCTGCTCCGCATCGGCATGATTGGCGCGGGGTACGCCACCGCCCGCAAGGAACTCCTGCGCCGCTTGTCCGGCGACAGTTCCTTCAAAAGCGGCCCACGTCCTGTTGATGCCCCCGGCACAGGGGTAACAGTGGCTGCACTGGAAGATGGCGCCATGGCGCAGGAAAGCGGCCTACAGGGGCTTGAGACGACATCGGTTTAGTGCGAATACCTACCATATATCGCTAAAATATCCAACAATACTACACATATTGGTGGGGCCAAGTTTGGGCACTTTACTTTGCCAAAGGGCCTTGTAAAGCATGCTGAACCAAGTTAACATACACACACGCTAAAGAATATATTTCTACGTTGTGTGGAGGAATATCGTATGTTGACTTCAAAATTCGGCATCGAAATCGAGTTCACAGGTATCACTCGCCAGCAGGCGGCGGCCGCTGCGGCAGAGGTGCTAGGGGGCACGGTCACCCATGAAGGTGGTTACATGGGAATATGGCAGGTAATTGCACCTGACCGGCGTGTTTGGAAGTTCGTCTACGATGGCAGCATCGCTCCCCAGCGTAAGCAAGGTGGTCGAAAGCTGACTGCTGCCGATGACTATCGGGTGGAAATGGTCAGCCCCGTCCTCACATACGAGCGGGATATGGAAACCCTGCAAAACCTGGTTCGGGCGCTGCGTAAGGCCGGCGGGTTCGTCAATTCAACAGCAGGCATCCACATCCATCTGGACGGTGCAAAGCACACCCCGAAAAGCATCCGCAACTTCGTGAACATCATCGCATCCAAGAATGACCTGTTCTACAAGGCATTGCAGATAAAGCCCGACCGTATGCGCTACTGCAAAAAAATGGACGAGTTCCTTGTCAAAAAGATGAACGAGCGGCGGCCCCGGACGCTTGAGCAAATCCGGAGCATCTGGTATGAGGGCTATGGTGGGTACACCACCCAGCACTACCACGACTCCCGCTACCATTTCCTCAATCTGCACAGCTTCTTCACTGGACACCACACCGTTGAATTGCGGGGATTCAATAGCACCCTGCATGCTGGGCTGGTTCGCAGTTACGTTGTCCTCGCCCTGGCTCTCAACCACCAGGCTCTCACACAAAAGAGCGCCAGCGCCCGTAAACCGCAGACCGAAAACGAGAAATTCAGCATGCGCACCTACCTTGTGCGCATTGGCTTTAAGGGGGATGCGTTCAAAAACTGCCGGGAGCACCTGTGCAAGCATCTGAGCGGCAATGCCGCCTGGCGGTATGGGCAGGTCGCATAGAGTTCGTCCGAATGGGTGCGGCGGGGTAGCTCCCGCCCGACCCATTGTCCTTCTTTCCGCAGGTATGTTGGTCATATACTTATTGGAGGTAATGCAATGAACGACAAAAACACGATTTATCTGGCCTACGGCTCCAATCTCAATCTGGAGCAAATGTCTTGGCGATGCCCTTACGCCAGAGTGCTCGGGCCGGTGGAGGTCAGGGATTACCGGCTGCTGTTCCGGGGTGGCAACGGCGGCTCTGTTGCCACCATCGAACCGTCCGAGGGCGATTCGGTTCCCGCTCTGCTGTGGGAAATCACCCCGAGAGACGAGGAGGCGCTGGACCGCTACGAGGGCTGGCCGCGGCTTTATCGCAAAGAGGAAATCATGGTCACTTTCGGTGGTGAGGACGTATCCGTGATGGTCTATATCATGAACGAGGGGCCGCCGCTCGGTCTACCCAGCCGCGGTTATCTCGGCACCATACTGGAGGGCTACGAATCGGCGGGATTCTCGACGCTGGTGCTGGATACAGCGGTCAAGGCATCCCAGCCCCCGAGAGGTGCGAAGTGGGCACAAGGGGGCCATAAACCCCGGCAAATCGCCAGGTGGTGAGGGCCGGCCAATCACGATGGGCGCAGAGCATATCATTGGCTCCGCGCCCCCTTTTTTTCTGCTCCGGAGGTATGCCCTTCCGTGACGTGCTATTGGCGCCGGCTTTCCATCCCGGCATGCACGTCACACGCTGTCTGCTTTACTGCTGGCCGGGCATCCCTCATCCGGTTACGCAGCCACTTCATTTCGGCAGTGTTCAGACGCCGCCCCAACATGCCGTCAAGTCTGTTCAGTGTCATCCGCTCGGCCTTTTCCTCGGCCGGCAGACTGGCACACTGTTTACAGATGTGCGCAGCATGGCCTTTGCCAGAGAACTTCTCGTTGGCTTTGCGTTGGCCACATACTTTGCAATAGTGACCGGTAGGTTTCCCCTTTGCCATCCGCGCACACCACCTTCCAATGCCGCCCATTCCCACGGGCGGCCTCTTTTTTCAGTATACACGCCATCCACTTTCAATACAACGGAGGTACAGCCTATGAACAGTAAATATCCATCCAAAGGACTCTTAGAAAGCCTGCGCAGCAGATATCCAGAGGGTACCCGCGTAGAGTTGCTCTCCATGTCTGATCCGTATACCACGCTTCAGCCCGGCGACAAGGGCACGGTATTCATGGTGGACGATATCGGCACCATTTTTGTGAACTGGGACAATGGTTCCGGGCTGGGCGTCGCCTATGGTGAAGACCATGTGCGGCGGCTGGAGCCGGAGCGTACTGCCCTGCCGGGCAAGGCGGAGTCCGGGCATGTAAATACGGGCTATGCAATACAGCAATCCATCTTGTTTGATAACCACCGAGGTTTCGCGCTGGCGCACAACCCTGCTGCACCCGACCCCTTTGTCACCTGGCAATTCACCGAAAAAGACGGCAACCGGGATTTCTATTGGGGCAAATACTCTGGCAGCCTCGAAAGTGCGCAGGAGAGTTTCCGCACTCGCGTCGCGGAGTATATGCGCAGCGAACAGGTGAAGGAGGCTCCGGGGAGCTACTTACGTAGTGCGGAGCTGGATGTAGAGCAAAACTACAATATGGTGGATGACGGCCTGCTAAACAACATCGAACCGCCAAAACCTGACCTGACCGATGGGCAGACCTACGATGAAATACGCGAGTTGGCACCTGAAACCCTTCCCAAAGAGATACACCCGGCAAAGGATGATAAGCCGTCATTGCTGGGGCAACTGGAGCGCTTCCGGGCCGATTCGGCGGCATCCAAGACAACGGGCACTGCCAAAGAGCCTGAACCCGAGCTGTGATGCCCGCGCCACACATATTTTTTAAGGAGGAGCCAATCCATGTGCTACCCATTTTTGCCAGAGGAATCTGATATCATCCGCAGCTTTGACGCCAGCGACAGAGAGACGTTGCTTTTCGAGCTGCGCCAGGCATTGCCCGACATTTACCAGCCCGACACGAAGCGGGCCGTTTACGGAGCTATATACAAACTGGAGGATATGACCGATGAGGAGTTCGATGCGCTGGGTCTTGATGATGACGCGCTGGCCTGGGGGGACTACGAATGAGTGATTTTTTTACTGAGGGACGAATGGCCCCAATCCAGGCAAAGCTGGTCTACTACATCGATGGTGAACTGGTCACAGTGCAGCAGAACTTTCCCACCACTGCTGACGAACTGATTTCGAACCTCAATTCGGAGAATGTGTTTGGCGGCCAGATTACCGATGTACTGGATTCCGTGTGCGAGACACCCATTAACGCACTGAAGTACAATTTGCCCCGAAAACCGAACCTGGATGAACTGAACGAGCTGGCCCATCTGCTGGAGGGGATGGATGCCACTGAGCGGATGTGCGTTGGCGCCGTTCTGGAGGCCGGCCAATGCAAGGACAGCCTGGCCACCATGATCAACCTGGCGCACAACCTGGATCTGTTTGATTTCTATCCGGGGGCTTTTACCACACAGGAGTTCGGCGGCATCATGCTGGAAACCCATGCCAGCCAGCAATGGGAGGCGCGGGAGCGGCTGCGTGCATCGGATGATCTGAATGACAGGTCGTTTGCTGAATATGTGGAACGCATTGAACAATGCATTGATTTGGCCAAATACGCCCCGCTTGCGCAGGCGTATGATGGTGGCATCCTCACCCAAAGCGGATATGTGATTCCGCTGGCGGAGGAGCTGCCGCAGATATACACAGGCCCGCAAGATATTCTTGCTGAGCACAGGCTCACGGAACACCTGGAGGAACGCAAACCATCCCTGCTGGGCGCTGTGGCCGTGGCCAGAGAAAACCAGAAACAGCTGGCTTCGGTAGATGCGCCCGGAACAGAACGACCCGCGGTTCCCGAGCCTGAACTGTAGGGCGCCTGCCATGGGCAATAGCAAAAGAAAGGTGATGTTGGCCATCCGCGTCACCGAGGAGGAGCGGGCACTCATTGCCCGACGCATGGAACAGGCCGGGGTGCGCAGCCTGCGGGCCTACCTGCTTAAGATGGCCGTAGATGGGCACGTTGTAAAGCTGGACCTTACAGATGTACGCGAAATGGTGCGCCTGCTGCGGCGATATTCTGCCAACCTCAACCAGATTGCCAAGCGTGCCAACGAGAGCGCCAGCATCTACGAGACCGATATTTTGGATATCCGTTCTCATCTTGAGGGCTTGTGGGAGCAGGTGCGCCTCATCCTTAAAGGGTTGGCGCGACTGTGAGGGCTGGTGCGTGGTTTAGGCAAGTGATAGCCAGAACGGTTTATGCCGTTCTGGCTATCACTATTCTGCCGGGTGCTATGTGCTTATTGTTGCTGTATGGTATAATAGCTTCGGATTAGGGCTATACTGTAAAAGAAGGATACTTCTTGATGATTGCGGAGTGCATTTACTATATTGACTACAAATATAACCGGTAAATAATACCAAACAGCATAGCCAGAATACTCGTGAAAGGGACAACCATGAGCAAACGAAAAACACCGCCGGAAGGAATGAACCTCCAACCTCCTTATGTGTCTACCTTACACTGCCCAGCGTGCCAGAAAGAAATTGCATTGCGTGGGAAAAGCTTGCCAAGTGCTACCGTTGAGTGCGAGTGGTGCGGTTGTAATTTCACCTATAAGAGTGAAAACGACGCTTCAGGAAATATTCACTTCACCAACGTGGTGTACAACGATGTAACCTATGTAAACAACACCACCGTGAACTATACGGATGTGGACTATATTCCTATCAACGTGAATACCACTGCAAGGCCAAATCGTCCTCGCGGCCGTGGTGCAGTCACCTTGGCGGTTGCCATTGTTGTGCTGCTGGTGTTCATTGGCGGTGCCTTCCTTTTGCAGCAGCTGACAGGTATATTCGATGGGAGCGCCCATACCGCCCAGGTTTCGGAAAGCTACCGAACCATGCCCGAGTCCCCAGATATCAAAACCTTTTTATCCTACGCTTTCAGCAAGCCCGAGGATGAATTAACCGTAGAGGATATCACTTCTATCCGGTATTTGGAGATTGGCGAGGCGGATAGGCATTCTACGTCCGACTATTGGACCTTTCGGTATAGTTTTTCCGATTGGGCTGCGCAGCCGGACATATTTGATGAGACCATACATACCATCTATATCCCGCGCACCATCACCCAAAGCATCGAATGGCAGGATATGCAGTGCTTTACCGGCTTGACCCGTCTGGTACTGAACTCCACCAGCATAGCGGGATCCTCCAGCGGGGCCACCCTGCTTCCGCTTACCGAGCTCACCTGGTATGGCGGTGCCCCCAACCAGGACGCCACCGAAATTGCAAAAATTGTTGCAGATCCGGCGGCCATCCAATGCTTAACCACCGGGCTGCGCACTGCCGAGGACACGGTGGCGTTGAAGCAATTCACAAGCCTTAAGCATCTCAGGGTAGCCTACCTGTTTGAAGAGGCTTTGCCCACCATTTCAGCCTTGGGTGAAATAAACACCCTTACCTCGCTGGACTTGAATAGCAGTACAGGCGATGTGGCGTGGCTTTCCTCCCTGACCACCCTTGAAAAACTGAGATTGGATGGCGGGACAAGCTTGCGCGACTTCTCCGTTCTGCATGGGATGCCCGCACTGAAGGAGCTGGAGCTTGTCTATGCCAGCAATCTCAAGGATATTGCCTTTGTTACCAGCATGCCTAAGCTAGAAAAGCTGAGCATCGACTATGGGAAAATCACCACGCTGGAGCCTCTACGCAACAAAACATCCCTTCGCACGCTCTCCATCGATGGATGCAGCGAGCTACGCGACCTGGAGGCGCTTGCCACCCTGTCAAGCTTGCAGGAACTGTATTTTCGCTGCTTTTCCGGGGCTGCAGCACCTTCTCTGCAAAACCTGACCCAGCTGAATACTGTTTATGTAAACAGCAACTATTTTGATATGGTGGCGGATCATACTACTTTGAAGGAGCTCACGGTGGAGGGCGATGCCGATTGCCCTCTGACTGCTCGATTGCCTTCTCTGCACACCCTGCGCGTAGTGGACGGGGATTTGCTGGAACCGGATGCGCTTGCCGGGGCGCAAGGTCTGACCTCCCTCTCACTCAACGATGTGAGCCTTTGGCGAGAAGAAAGCGCAGCTGCGGTATTTAACCTGCAAAATCTGAAAGCGCTGGAAATCACAGATAGCAGCATTACCATCGATTTCTCAACCATTACCACACCGCCTCAGCTTACCAGTTTTTCCTCTATCGGCTGCAGCTGGAATTATTCAGAAAACGGTAGTGTAGTGAGGACGGATGCCGGTATCGATGAATTTACATCACTGCTTGGCGAAATGACTTCTCTTAAAACGCTGGTGATTTCGGACACCCTGCTCTCCTCCCTCTCTCCTTTCGAAAATCTGACGCAGTTGGAGGAACTGGACATTTCGAACACCTACGTTACCGACATTGCGCCGCTAACCGGGCATGGCAAGTTAAAAGTGCTGTACTGCATCGATACACCCATCCAAAACCTGGCGCTTTTGCCAGAAACCGTTTTGGTCAACCCATAAAGTGAAGACCTGAAACAGTCAAGGCCGGACTAAATATATCAGTCCGGCCTTGCACACCTTTTAAAGCAAAAACACATTACTTCGCACGAGATTGGCTAGTTATGCCCAGTCTTTTTTGCTATACTGTTTTATAAATACAGGTTGCTTCGCAGTATGGCTATAATGCAAACAGTGCCAATAATGAATTGATGGATAAATTGTAGCCTACATACATCTCACGATCGCTTTTGCCACTAGATAATGGAGGATATGGAAATGGGTGTATTGTCAGAAATTATTGAGTGGGCAAAAGGCCTGCCAAAATGGCAACAATTTATCATAAAGAATATCCTAGATGGCTCTTCGTTCGATTCGGCTAAGATTGACGAAATTCTGGATACAGCATTAGATGACAGCAAAATCAAAGATGGTTTACTTAGCGGCCTTACATATAGTGAAAAATCCAGCTCAAAGGTATGCTTGGCGAATATCACACAGCTAAACAACATCAACAACCTCAAGGATGGAGAAAGCCTTACCTTTGAAGCGGCTGGTCTGACATTGGTTTATGGCCCGAATGGTGCTGGCAAATCGGGGTATTCCAGGATTATCAAGAAATGCTGCCGAAGCCGAGATAAAAATACTGCAGTTCTCGGGAATGTGCATAAGCCGAGCAATACGCTGCAATCAGCAACGATCAACTATCTGGTCGACGATATAGAAAAAGCACATGTTTGGGATAATGATTCTGATGTCTTATCAGAGCTTCAATCGGTGCATGTTTTCGATAGAACAAGCGGCGATATCTTCTTGGCCAAAGATGCCGATATTCAATACAAGCCCTCTGGCATGGATGTTTTGGATAAGTTGGTTGAAGTGCTGCGTACTATTGATAACAAATTGAAAGAGAAAAGTCTTGCATTGCAAACATCCGACCTACCTTCGTTTTTTCAGGAAGAATTTGGCGCGACAAAAGCCTCGACCTTAGTCACAAATCTAGGTGCGCCGAATGCACGGGAGCAATACGATAACCTGTCTCAGTTGAGCAAAGATGAGCAGTCGGAGATGGAGACCCTATCGGTAAATATACAAACCCGCGAATCATCTTCGCCCGCAAAAGAACGCGAGAAACTGAATAAGACCAACAACTCATTGAGGAACGTCAAAAGCTATTACTCTGCTTTGCTGTCCCTTCTTTCCGAAGAAAAGATCAAATCATTGAATTATAAAGTAAATAGTCTGGTGACGGCCAAGAAAAATGCAGATGATGCCAAGTCATTAACTTTTAACAGTGAACAGTTTTTAGCTGGTACTGGAAATGAATTATGGAAAACCATGTGGAAAGCTGCAGAACAGTTCTCAAAAGATTTTGCTTATGTCGGCGAAGAATATCCGCCAACGAAAAAGGGTGCAAAATGTGTGCTCTGCCAACAGACATTGGATTCAGAACACGCTGATGTTATGGCGCAATTCGGAAAGTATATTACTAACGAAAGCCAGAAAATCCTCACTCAATATCAATCTGCGGTCACGGCAGAAGTCAGCGCCATCAACGGCACACTAAAAAGACCCGAAGATGAGGAAACATTGCTAAAAAGCATTGAAGAAAATTTCCCAGACATTTATAAAAACATCATCGATCAACTTCCGTCCATTCGAACAGCCATATCCGGAATAATTATGACACTTGAAGAAACGACGGAAATCCAAGCAGCGTATCCTACGATGATGGCATGCAAAGAGTTAGAAACTTGTATTGATGACATATTGGCTACTAATGATGCCGAGTTGAAAAAGCCGCTAGATGATGGGGAGTTCAAGGCTCAACTTGAAAAGGACAAAGCTAAACTCAACGGTTTCAAAGCGCGTATAGCCCTAAAAAAACACGAAAAATTAATCCTTAAGGATATTGATCTTATCCCCAAGAAGAAACAGATAGAAGCTGCTAGGAAACAGTGCGGCACACAAGCCATTAGCGTCAAAATTACAGAGCTAAGCAAAAAATACATTATTGGAACACTGAGCAAATGCTTTGATGATGAGATTCGAGAAATAACCAACAACAAGATCAGAGCAAGGCTGATACCTTCCGGAACCAGGCAAGGTGTTCCATATAGTAAAATAGTTCTCCAGCTGAAAGACGGTGAAGCGCATTTTGACAAAATTGGTGATGTTCTAAGTGAAGGCGAATTGCGCGGAGCGGCACTTGCTGGATTTTTTGCTGAGCTTGCAATAACGAACAACTCATCGGCGATAGTCTTTGATGATCCTGTGTCATCGCTGGATCATATAAACGCAGGTAGAATTGCAGAGCGAATTATAAAAGAGGCTGAAAAACGTCAAGTTATTGTATTCACTCATGATATTCTGTTTGTATCATATATTGTGGATCGCCTCAAAAAAGATACTCCAGCCACCTTTAAAAACATTGATAGCCTAGAGCAAGCTGGCCTAGTAAGCGACGGACTTCCTTTTGATAAAATGAACGTAAAACAGAGAAGCAAAAAATTAAGAGACACACTTGAGAGCAAAATTAGATCCGCACACAAAAAAGGTGAGGTCGCCGATTATAGACGACTAGCGGAGCAGTTTTACAAAGATTTACGCATGACATGGGAGCGAGCGGTTGAAGAAATACTGTTTGGAGACGTTGTAAAGAGATACAGCCGAAATGTGTCAACGCAACAGTTAAAGGATGTAAAGTACACCCCTGAAAATGCAGAAATTGTAGAGCGTAACATGACAATCTGTTCAAACAAATGGTTGCACGATCCTGCTATTGGCGAAGAAGTGGAAATTGGAACTCCAGATGATTTAGCAAAAGATTTAAAAGCCCTAGAAGATTTTAGAAAGGACAACCTCAAATCATGAATGAGATTAAATGCCCGCACTGCGGCCAAGTATTTAAAGTGGATGAAACCGGTTTTGCAGATATCGTTAAGCAGATTCGCGACCATGAGTTCGAAAAAGAGCTGCGCGAGCGCGAGCAGCTGATGAAGCAAGATAAGGAAAATGCAGTCAAATTGGCCGAAGCTAATGCGAAATCCGCTATGCAGGATGACGCCACAAAAAAAGATGCGGAGATTGCCAAGCTTAAGGCAAAAATCGAGGCTGCGGGAACAGCGAAGACCCTCGAAATAACAGAGGCTGTGGCGAAAGTGGAAAAAGAGCGCGATGCTTTGGCCAGCGAGCTTAAGGCAAAAGAGACTGAGAAACAATTGGCCGTCTCAGAAGCAGTCAATAAAGTTGAGAAAGAACGGGATACGCTGGCTGGCGAGCTAAAATCTAAGGAGGCAGAAAAGAAGCTACTTGAAGCATCGCTTAAGGAGCAACACCTTGCTGAACTCAAGTCTAAGGATGAGATGATTGCCTACTATAAAGATATGAAGGCTAAGTTATCCACAAAAATGGTCGGCGAAACCCTAGAGCAGCACTGTGAAGTCCAGTTTAACCAGATCCGTGCCACAGCCTTCCCTAAAGCATATTTTGAAAAAGACAATGATGCCCGAACCGGCAGCAAGGGCGACTATATCTATCGTGAAGCTGACGATGAGGATAACGAAATCATCTCCATCATGTTTGAAATGAAAAACGAGCAAGATGAGACGTCAACAAAGAAAAGGAACGAGGACTTCTTCAAAGAACTCGACAAGGATCGCAGCGAAAAAGGATGCGAGTACGCCGTATTGGTTTCTTTACTTGAACCGGACAGCGAACTATATAATTCTGGGATAGTCGACGTCTCACATCGGTATCCGAAAATGTATGTGATTCGCCCACAGTTTTTCATCCCTATGATCACGGTCTTGCGGAATGCCGCGTTGAATTCGCTCAAGTACAAATCCGAGCTTGCGCTAGTACGAAACCAGAATATAGATATCACAAATTTCGAGGAAAATATCGAAGCATTTAAGAGTGGTTTTGCCCGGAACTATGACCTTGCCAGCCGTAGGTTCAAGTCGGCAATTGAAGAAATTGATAAGACCATTAAAAGCCTTGAGAAAACAAAGGAACACTTGTTGCGCTCAGAAGACAATTTGCGTTTGGCAAACAATAAGGCTGAAGACTTGACTATAAAGCGATTGACTCGTGGGAATCCTACTATGACTGAAATGTTTGCAGAACTTAAAGATAATGAGACAAATGAGTGAACCCAGAACTTGTGATTATTGATAAACTGCACAGGAGAGCAGTATGATTGATGGAATGAAAAAGTCACTAAGCGAGTATGAAATTATTCCAATAACAACACAGAATTTTGAGCAGATTTTCCATGTA
>JAJDIZ010000006.1 GCA_030266915.1 Ruminococcaceae bacterium OttesenSCG-928-D13
AATCGCCGGTTTCGGAGATGCGTTCCTCACCGTCGACCACATCGTCTTTGATGGTGTAGGTGTCAAAGGCCGTCAGTAGTTCTGTGTTCAGTTTGGGCAGTTCGGACTTTCTGGTGATGAGTGTGCAATCGGGGTCGGAGAGCCGATTCTTAGCATATCCCTCAATGACGCTCTTGCTGAGGAACGGCGAGATAACGAGCGTCTTATGAAATGTTTCGTTAAGATTATCTGACGCAGGGACGCCAATACCGTAAGGAATGAAGTCGAAGCCTTCAAACTCGCGACCCAAACTGCGCCACTTGAGCCCCGCTATCTCATCGGACATTTTGGCAAGCTGTCTGCGTTTGGCTTTTAACTGGTTATTGTGGGCACCGGTATTTTTATGCAGATACTGTAGAAAACTGTAAATGGCATCGTCTGTGCCGCTGCCTTTTTCGAGGGTGGCTTCGCCCTTGTCTGCGCTGTCCAGGCGCAGGGCGACATCCCAGCTCCGGTCAAAGGTGAGGTTTCTGGACATAACAACAAGGCGATACTTGTCGGGCAAACCGTCCGCTGTAAATTTTACAAACCACGTTTTCGGGTGGAATGATCGCTTATTTATCAGGCAAATCTCACACACACAGCTTTCAAGCAGTGGCAGTAGCTTGTTCGGTTTATCGGGTGTTTTAATCTGTCCGCTCTGGCAGAAGACAAGCAACTTTCCGCTTGCTCTGCGGATGGCCTCGAGCATATGTAATGGGCTTTCGGTCAGCTCCGTGTCGGCATCCACGTTAAGGCCGACAATGGCGCAAGTAGCGGTCAGCGTTTCGAGATCGAGAGAATAGGTCGTGCCGACCGCAAAATCGACCTTGTAGCGCGGAGGAGGAGACAATAGTTCCCTGTAATCAACGCGGTCTGACTGCGTGTTAAGCATGGCGCTCCACCCCCTCGAAAATATCTTTGCCAATACGCTGGACATTGGATAGGCGATAAGTGAGTGGAACCATGTTCACACTGTCATCATGGTACTGGTATAACTCTTTGTTGATGAGCTTTGATCGCGCTTTCCCCTTATTACTTTCTTCTCGCGCAACAATCAACCTGTCTAGTGTTTTCTCGTCGTCGATAGCATTCTGGTAGGCTTTCAAAAAGCGCATAACACTGGAGCGCGGCTTTAACCGTGCCTGTATCTCCGAAAGATTCACCGTGGGACGTTCTTGCAAATACAGCTCCCACCGCTCATTTGCATTCTCATTTTGTCCACCCGAGTAAATCACATTATAACGAACTTGCGCACCGAAGATAAACCGCGAGAAATCGCGGGCAAGCTGATAATCCCCCAGCATCTGTGGCGGCATTAACCCTTGTAATGCGTCTATATCATCGAAGTCTTGATATTCTGTGAAGTCGCGGCGATCCTCACGCAGAATCAGTGCAAACAGGCTGTCCCGCGTTCCTGGCATAGAGAGTATTTGCCCACGCAGATAGGTCGCTTCTTCTGCGGTAAGGTCAATGGTAAGAGTGTCACGCCAGTTCTTTTCGGGGGTGGGAACGCGCCAAAAAGATGTCCCGCTCATCCCCATGTCAGAGTCATCTACGCTATCGTCCTCATACCTTGCTTTGCGCTTTCCAAGGCGCTTTTGTTGCTCTGATGTATTTTTTCTTGTATAGGAGAGCGCGGCATATTCGCTTAATGTGACAGGCTCCGTCAGAAATCCATAGGTGCGCAAAGCGTTCCAGTAGATGCTCGACGGCTTCCGGCGCAACGTTTGCCGTGACCGTTGTCCGATCACACCTTCCGCGCCGTTCACGGCCAAAACGTCAATCAAATCAAGCTCATTTTGCTCCAGTGCGTTGATGAAATCACGGGGCAACAGCTTTTTGTCGCGATCCAGTTCCAGACAGATGTACGGAATGATGAACAGATATTTCGCCCGCGTCTGGATAGTGGACGTACCGGGAAACAGAATATTGGCAAAGCCATCCCGAATAGTACCAATGCCAAGCTCGTCTACAGCGCCCGGCTCTGTGAGCTGGCGGAGAACATTAAGTACCATATCGCGGTCACGCTTTGAAAAATCGACCCATCCCAAGCTTAGCATCGTCATCCCCCCAACAACGGCTGATCATAGTGGAACAGCACCTCATTGATTTCAAAAATATCATACTTCCGATTGACCAGAAAATACTCAATGATCACATCTGCTTTCTGACTGCGGGAGAGGGCAAAGCCCGCGCGCTTGAGCAAGTCCTCCGTCTCCGAAAGGGTCAGCTCCAGCGCAATGGCAAGCGCGATGATCGTGCGCTTGCTCGGCATGTATCCTTTGCCGCTCCGAATTTTAGAAAAGAGGCGACGGTCGATGTTGGCGAGCTTATAGACTTCCGCATCGGTCTTGCCCTTGGCATCAATCAGGCGAAGAAGCGTCTGCGCGAAAGGCTCATCCAAATTTCTGACAATGTCAGGAGGCCCGCTCGCCATAGATGGAGCTGCCATATCCGGCGCGGATATAACCTCGGAAAGTATTTCATCCGTGAACAATTCTGAGCGTTCCACATCGAGAAGATTGCGGCGGCGATGCGTGTCGAGATGCTCGTCCACATAATGCTGGTCGATATAGCTTTCCACGCTACCCAACAGCTTCTTGCTGATGGAGAACGCTACCTTATCAAACACGATTAGGTAGATATCCATATCATGCGATGCAAGGTAATCGTGGATGGCAGTCGTGGCAACGTGCAGGGCTTCTTCTTTGGGATAGCCATAGATGCCGCTTGAAATCAGCGGGAAGGCGATAAACTCGCATCCGTGCTGGGCAGCCAACTCAAGGGAATTCATATAGCATGCGCGGAGCAATTCCGCTTCACCATGGCGACCGTCTTTATATACCGGGCCTGCCGTGTGGATGATATGTTTCGCGGGAAGCTGAAACCCAGGGGTGATCACGGCCGCGCCGGTCTGAATTGGCGCAAGCTTGTCGCACGCGGCTTTGAGTTCCCCCGCGCCGGCAGCCTTAAAAATCGCGCCGCAAACACCGCCGCCCATCTGCAATTCTGTGTTGGCGGCGTTGACGATAGCATCAACATTCATTTTTGTGATGTCGTTGCGAACGATATTAAAGGGCATGGCCTTCACCTTCTAATTATTTATCATTTCTTGATCGTTATCATGCATATAATAATACTTTCCATCTTTGATGATGATTTCAACATCTTCCTCAAAAATCTCCTTTGCTTGAGGCAAAGAAAGTGATTCCGCCTGGCTTTGATTGCCAATTTTTTCAGCCATGCCTTGCGCCAGCGGTTGATATTTCCATTTGTCGTTAACGATACCGGGTAAAGCTGCAAACCAGTTCTTCGATTTGCGGTTCTTATCCAAATCAATTTTAAGTGACTCGACCTGTTTGTCATGCCATTGCTCTAATTGATTTCTTGTAGCGACAGTCTGCGTCAGGTAATCATTGTACACCGAAAGGCTCATGTCCCTGGATACGGTTCCTTTTCCCAGAAGGTAGATGAGTTTGCTAATTTCGGCAAGTACAGTAATTAATGTGTTCTGATACTCAACCAAAATGTTAAACTCGTCTACTTTATTCTGATACTCCTGATAAGATGGAGAGGGGTTCTTTGTGACAATATCACATACTTCAATATTTACTTGACCGAGCAGTTCGGTCGCATCGCCCTCGAGCCCTTCCAGGATGCTAAGGATTCTAATGCGCGTTTCATCGTTTTCGATAATTTCAGAACTAAACCCTGAATACTTCTTTACACGTGAGATAAGCGAAATGATACGGCTTTTGAACTCTCTATTCTGAAAGTCACCAACTTTATTTATACTGTCGTTCATTTTTTCGAGCTTGTCGTTAATTTCAGTCATATAGTATTGGCCTACGACCAAAGAACCCACATTCATTACATTGGCAACACCGTTAGCTAGATTTGTAGCCTTGGTAACTTTTTCCAGATCAACCTTTGTCAAATTCGCCTGCGCCGCAACGCCCCGGCTTCCATGAACATAACCTCTTGCAGCACCTGCGACTTCCTTTGATTGCGTAAGTTTTGAAAATGGGATATCCAGTTTAACCAGTTCTGCACCTTGCAGTGCTTTTCCGGCGTTGTTGGCAACTTGTCTTGTCGCAGTTTGCGATATAGTAGGAACCAGCGCCGAAATTCGCGATATAACAGTGCGGTCGGTTATCTCGGCCAAGCAGTTTTCATTAGGCGCAGTCGATGCCGGAAGGTATGTGATTGGTATTTCAACAAGCTCTCCCTCGACTTTGGACGGTGATACCAATGCAGTATCTCCCGAAATGCAATCATTTGAGGCAGCTTTCCGTTTCCTGAAGAAAACAAGCACTGCAAATGCAATCAATGCTATGCCGGCTAATATCAAAAAAATGATTAGTGGATTTTGCATTTTAGAAATCCAACTCCTTGTCAACCAGAGTATTTCTAAATCCTGTTGATTATTTTATCCGTGAACAATATCCCATCCAAGTGGTCTATCTCATGGCAAAATGTCGCCGCGAGAAAGTCGCTGCCGGTGCTTGTTATAGGATCGCCATTTCTATCAAAACCCGATACCGTAACAGTTTGAGGTCGGACAACCATGCCGTGCGGCGCACCGGGGGCGATGGAGCCCTCTTGAACTTCTTGCGTTCCTCCACTTTGCTCGATGAAGATGGGGTTGATTACCTCAATCACACCGCTGTCATCGTCTATCACAATCGCCCGACGCAGGATGCCGACATGAACCGCCGCGCAACCATAACCGCCCACATAACGGAGCGTTTCAAGCATATCGTCCAGTAGTGCCCACAGCCGCTCGTCAAACTTTTCGACAGGGCGGCTCTTTTTGCGGAACAGCGGGTCATTCCAGTTCGTCAGATTGCGCAGTGCCATTTATGATTCACCGTCCACCATTTTCGTCGGAAAGCTCGAACCGCTTTACAGTTTTGCCGTCAACCTCAATCGGGTTTTCCCACATGGAGAGCGGGCGCACCCATGTGCCATGCTCACCGTAAAGCGCCTTGTAGATGACCATATCCTCAAGGGTTTCGCTGTGCTTGGCAAAGCCGATGACCTCATATCGATTGCCCTTGTAATGGCGGTATACGCCAAGCGGAATTGGATTCATTTCGCGTACTCCTTCCCGCCCCAGGCGGCAATTTCCGTGATGAGATTCATCTGCTCTGCGCCAAATGTTTGATAGGGAAACTGCACGGCGCCTTTGCTGGTTTTGTACTCGGTCAGACGCGGGGCGAAGTGCTTCATCGCCGCCTCGCCGGGACAAATGCCAAGATGGTTCTTCTGCGCCGCGAAATGGATCAAATTGCGCCCTTGCCAAAATGTGGGCATCTGCCATGAAATTTTTTCAGTCGCCTCCGGCAGCGCCTGCTTGATCGCCAAGCGAGCATTCAGAAGAAGGACTTGCAAGACCACAGGCTGGTTCATGATGTACTCATCGATCACGTTGCTGGTTTTGCCCTGTGGAACCGCCTTATCAGGTAAGGCATTCAGCGCATCCTGAACCGAAATGGTTTCGCCGGTTGCCATGTTCGTTATCCCCACAATATCTTGGGTTGGGATGATGGACTCCGAAACATACCATGTTTTATGCGTTTCTGTTGCACCGGCAGTGGCGATGAGCACGTCCTTGTACCCCTTGTCCATACCTTTGCCATCGCTCCATTCATCCCAGCGCTTAAAACTGTCGCTGTATGGGAGCGCAATTCGCACTTTCGTTTTGTCATGGGTGGCGGGGAGCGCATCAGAAATCTCCAAACCGTGGTTTTTGGAATCCGGCGAGCTGGTCAGCCAAACGACGCCGCAATTGCCCTCGCGGGTGTTGAGATTGCTCTCAGACAGGGCAATATATCCTGTCTGAAAAATGGCGGTTAGGGCATTCAGGGATGTGAAGTGATATAAAATCTCCGGCGCTTATAACGCTCCTAACTCGGCAGTTTCAACATCTTTCGGGGTTAGCCCCTCGGCTGTTTTCCACGCAATATTACCACTCATATTGGAACCGGCAACAAAGCTGGCGGCCGTAGAAGGACTTCCAAACAGCACATCAGTGGTCAGTATGCCACCCGCATCAATTGAATCGGCATATTTATCTCGTAATTTTCGCGCCGATTCGGGGCAGCTCTGTTGTAATTTTGGAGCAATGGCGCTTCCCTTCAGTACAACAAACCCTTCAGCGGTACGCTTCCCGGTAGCCGTGCCGGTTTTGCGCTCGTAGACGAAAACAGGGTCATCTGCCTTACTTTCTACATCATCATGACGCTGGTCTATGTTATCAATCTGAACCAACGGCTCAAAAACCTTATGTCCTAGCGTACCCATCACGATTTTTGCGTAGTCGATGAATTCTTCCAGCTCGCTCTCTTTTTCCTCGGTCACGTTGCCAATCGTTGGCTCATTGCCGTTTTTCACGAGGTAGCGGTTTGCGGCGGTGGCCAGCACGCAGAAGTGATTCTCCAGATAGCTGATCTCGGTGGGGCCGAAGGAGTTGTTGGAGGTGGTGAACACCACGGCCTCCGTCCAATAGTCCTTTTCAGGGTTGCGTTTATGCTCTTGCAGGCGATACAAAATGCCCTCGCCGTTTTTGCGGGCGCCCGCCTGACCGACATATACGACATTTTCGCCGGTTTCCTCTGAAACCCCAAACAAAAAGTAGACCCCGCTTTGGGACAAATCCTCCCGCTCTTTGCACTTGTCCAGCTCTGTGCGCGGAATCTTATACGCAACGCCAGTCCAGTTGGAGAGGGTACACTTCATCCTACCGGTGGCCGTTCCATCCATGAGAAACAGATTGATGCTTTTTCCTCTTGTCGCCATAAATACCCCTCCGTCCTTACTGCAAATTCCGCTTAAACTCACGCCAATCCCGAACAGGTAGTTCGCTAAAGACCACATCGTTTTCAAGCGCATCAAAATGCGCCTTGCCGCAGTGTATCTTCTGGCGTTCGGGATTACTCAAGCCGAACAAATCCGTGGTGCCTTTGGTTTCCAGCACGAAGTACAGCTTCTGCTCACCGTTGCGTTTCAGATAGACCGCCCAGTCGGGATTGTATGTGCCAATGGGCGTTTCGATTTTGAAACGGCTGGGAATCTTGAAGAACATCTTCACATCGGGGTCATTGTCGAGGCTTTCGGCAAAGCGGCTTTCCACCAGGCTATCGTAGATGATGTGGTCGTACACACTGTTATCCACCGCGACGGCGTTGCGGTCGAGGTTCGCGATCAGCTCCGCGCTGTCGAAAATCTCCTGCACATAGTATTCTTCGCCCGCCAGCTTCACATAGCGGATGCCGTCGATGGCCAGGTTGTGGCGGTTGCGCGTGATGATCTCCAGCGCTTTTTCGGTAAAGGCTTGCGGGTTGTTAAGGAAATCCTTGCCGCGGTCGCTGTCCTTGATGATACGCCCAACTGTGGAGCGCTTGAGCTGCGTTTCGGTCGTAATCACCCGCAGAATGTCGGGCAAAGTGTCATAGGTGTCCTGCAAATCGGTGGTGCGCAGTTCGCGCTCGGTGTGGGAAACTCCGGCGCTTTGGATGTCGATGTCGGCGGTCTGCGACACCAGCCGCGCCCTTGGAATGGGCGGCATAGCCCGCAAATCATGGACGCTGTTCTCGATCAGAGCCTCCTGATTGATCTGCACGCGGTAGGTGGTCTTTTGCTTGATCTGATCCCACAACGCCTCAAACTGCGGCGAGAGGAGCGCCCGCTCTTTGCGGCGTACGGTCACCTCGCGGGAGGCGTCGCGAAGGGGCGGTCTGGCATCGGCTTTTTCGATGGCCTGAACGATAGCGCGCTGCGCCGCCTGACTAAACCGTGCGCCCAAGTCCAGCGTACCGGCGGCAAGCTGCGCTTTCATGGTATCCTTCATCTTGCCATCCTTGGTGATGAGTTTTTTGTCCTCAAGCTCGGTCATCAATGTCGCTGCATCTTCGTAGGATATAACTTTTTCCTCTGTGATTGTTTCGGTATAGGGAACGCTACGAATCACCTCGGCATCGATTTTAACTGATTTCGTTATATTGTCAGACTCATCAGATGCAGCTTCAAAAGCATTGCCAATAACTGCTGCCACAACATTTCTTGCGGATGCGGGAATTGCAGGAACTTGTTCAGCCAACAAATCAACGATTTCCTCATCGCTGAATGTGCTGGATATCGTTCCGCTGCTGTCAATCACGCCATTTGATTTAAGTACATCAACGACCTCGGATGCCTGTGCATCTGAAACTTTTTTCTCGATAATTTTGGTTTCTTCGTAAGTTTGCCCAACGAATAGGCTGAGCTGTAATACGCCAAATTTCACGCCGGTTTCCTGCTCGATTTCACGCTGCAATGTATCAGCGAACTCAGCGAAGCTCTCGTTGGCCATGACATGCAGGATGTTCACATCCCGATCCTCGATGCGGTTACCCTGCTGATCCACGCACAGGCGCAGGCCGCGCCCGACCTTCTGCCGACAGGTAAAGGCGGATTTCTGCTCGATCAGCGTGCAAACCTGAAACACGTTGGGGTTATCCCAACCCTCTTTCAGTGCGGAGTGGGAGAAAATAAAGCGCAGCGGGCACTCAAAACTGAGCAGCCACTCTTTGTCGCGCATGATGGTGTTGTAGGTATCATCATCGGCCAAGGTGTCGCCCTTAGTGTTTTTGTATGCGCCCTTTTTATCCTGTGAGAAATAGCCGTTATGAACGCTCTCAACATTAGCGACAAAGCGGCTTTTCAGCTCGGCATATTTGGGCTTGTCCAGTAGTTCGAGGTAGCATTCCTCAAACATTTCGGCATAGATTCCTTTGTCGCCCTCGGTGGTGCGATATTTGACCACCTCATCGATGAAAAACAGGGACAGCACCTTGATACCCTTTTCCAGATAGCGCAGTTCCTTATCCAAATGCGCCTCAATGGTGCGACGAATCTGCGCACGCTTTAGGATGTTTTCGTCCACAGAGCCGATGGCTTTGCCCAGCTTGACAACTTCCGTATTGCTAAACTCCACACACTCGCCGCCGGGGGTACAGTCGATGCCCGCCAGCTGATAACCGTCGTAAAGTTCACGCCGACCGGAGAGGATAAATAAGTCATCGCCGGGTTTTGCGGTGATGGTCTTGCGGTTGACCTGGCCGCTTTTGGCCTGCACATCAATTTCAAACTTTGCGCGGAAGCCATTCTCGTTGGATACCGATTTCAGCGCGATATATGGCTTGTTGTAATCGCCCTCAATGGCATTGCTGGACACACAAATCTGCTTGACCAGCCCCATCTGGTAGGCATCCACCGGGGTAAGGCGGTAGAGCAGATTGATTTTCTCCCGATGGGTTGCCGAATAGCGAAACACGCACAGCGGATTCATCGAAGCGATGGCCTCTTTGGCCTTGGGTGTGTTGTCCACGCTCTGTGGCTCGTCAATGATGACGATTGGGTTTGTGTCCTGTATGAAGCGCATGGCGGTTTCGCCGTTCAGCTTGTCCTGCACCTGATTGATGATATTCTCGGCCTTTTTGAACGCATCGATGTTGATGATCATGATCTCGATGTTGCCGGAGGTAGCGAACTGCCGCACATCGCTGAGCTTTTTCGAATCGTAGATAAAATAGCGGCAGGGCACGTTATCGTAATGCGCGCCGAAGTGGTCGGCGGTAATCTGGAAGGATTTATACACACCCTCGCGGATGGCAACACTGGGCACCACAATAATAAACTTGGTAAAGCCGTAGCGCCGGTTCATCTCGAAGATGGACTTCGTGTAGACGTAGGTTTTGCCGGTGCCGGTTTCCATCTCCACGCAGAATTGCGGTGTTTGTCGTGCGGGAATTGACATAGGGAATGAAATCGGGAAGGAGAAGCCCCCTTTCCAATCTCCCTTGGTCATCTGTAAATGGTTGCGTCTTTGAACGGCCTGCATATTCTTCAGCAGCGTATCGTCATCGATGAGCAGGGCATTGCCAACACCAAGCTCATTTTGCATCATGCTCATCTGCGCATCCTCCACAATGGAGAAGGTGGCGCGAGATTTCTCTTGACCCGCGAACAGGTCGCAGACGGCATTGACTGCATCGGTTTGGAAGTCTTGAGTTTTGAATTTTAATTTCATGACTTCACCTCGAAGTCGTCATATCCCGCATACATTACTGAACCAACATAATCCGCGTAAGAACTGCCAATTGAATTGCATGGTTTACTGCTCACGGAAGTTTGCTTATTCCTTTTGCTGGTATCTACGACCAACCTATTTTCATTTTTGACTTCGCCAATGTATTTTCCATCAAAATCATAGATTTCATCACCACTGAATCGACCAAGCGGCTCACCGTGGGAAGAATATAAACAATCTCCACTTCTGTGGCCGATATATTTGCCGCCCCAAGCCCAATAATTCATATATTCACCCCCCTACAGTAACTTCATCTCAATATCTCGGTCTTTCAGGATATAGTGCGCATTGCTCAGCGCGGTGTCATCCGCGAAACCTTCCTCGGCGGCGATAATCTTGGCGGGCGCAAGGTCGCACATGGCTTCGATATCCTTCGGGGTAATGCCGCTGTCCAAACAGACCAACAGCATGGCGTCCTCGCCGATGGAGTACACCTTCTTACCGCCCACCGTGATGGGCCGCACAGGGAAGTCCAGCGGCACACCCATTTTCAGCATGACTTCAAAGACGATGTCCATATCGGAGCGTCCGGCCTTGAGGGTATTGCTGAGGGAATCGAAGCGATCCCACAGGGTTTGCAGATTGCCGTCCGATATGGGCGCGGCATCCCAGGCCACAAGGTTGGAGGAATCCAGCTTGAAGCAGCGGAAGCCTATATCCAGCTGATTGGCCATAGCAAGGTTGGTGTCTGTTTCATCTGCGGCGCTCCAGCGTGGTGGAATGATCGGCACGGAGAAGGCTTGCTCGCCGTCATCGCTGAGGAAAAGCTTCTGCTGCGCAGTATCAATGTTTTGCGCAATGTGCCGCAAATCTCCACCATCTTTCGCGAGCGCTTCTTTGATCTTGGTTCCGGCGCGGCGGATGCGCTCCTTGCCGATCTCGCAGATATTCTTATATCCCGCCTTGAATGCTTCGGAGTTTTCGTCACAGACTTCGGGAAGCTGCACGCAGATAAAGCGGCGGTTGCCGCCATCTTCGGCGTTGAGCTGCATGACGGCATGGGCGGTGGTAGCGGAACCGGAGAAAAAGTCAAGGATGATGTCGTTGTCCTGTGCCGCTGTCACATACGAAATTAAGTTTTTAATATCATCAATGCTTTTTGGATTTTCAAAAACTCTAATGCCATCAAACAGTTTGTTAAACTCCTGTGTTGCTGTCTGAGCATAACTAAAGTGAACACTTCTCATGACCTGCTTATCAGCTTCAAACAAATTACTCCTTACACGTGGTACAGTGGTCTCATCGGGACCGAAAACAACATGCCCCTTCTCAACTTCCTCCTGCAAGCGTTCAGGTGAGTATCTCCAGCCACTAATGGGTTTTTTTACGGATTTACCAGTAATCGGATGCATTACATCATAATGCGATCCACCGCTACCAGGCCAGTTTATGTTCCCATCATCTCGGTACGGGCCTTGCTCATCTACTTTAGTATATCGAACCAAGGGTTTTCTTTCATCTTCAGAAGGCCACGATGCATAAAGCGCTTTTAAGCCTTCATTCACCTTTGACCAATCATCGTTATAAAGTTTCCTTAGCCGTTCAAATTCTGCTTTTACTTCGTCCACGCCCTCTTTGTTTGCACGAAAAATAGTGCCGTTTTCGGCAACAGTAGCAGCACTTTTGAAGTAGACAAGCATATATTCATGGCCAACAGAAAAGTATTTCGCGTCATTTTTTCTGTTTTTGTCATACACAAGGCAAGCAACAAAGTTTTCTTCCCCGAAAACCTCATTGCAGAGTTTTTTCAGATTATCGACCTCAGCGTCATCGATGCTGATAAATATAATCCCATCATCCCGCAACAGGTTCGCCGCCAGACGCAGGCGAGGGAACATCATGTTCAGCCAGTTGGTATGGTAGCGGCCCATGGTTTCGGGGTTCGACTTGGTGGTCTGTTGGGTCACTTCCTTGTAGCGGGCAATGGGGTCGCGGAAGTCGTCCTCGTACACAAAATCGTGACCGGTATTGTAGGGCGGGTCGATGTAAATCATCTTCACCTTGCGAAAACAGGCGGTCTGGAGCAGCTTGAGCGCCTCCAGATTGTCGCCCTCTATATATAAATTGTGGGTGGTGTCCCAGTTTACGCTTTCGTCCTCGCTGGGGCGCAGCGTTCCGGTGGAGCGCTTTCCGGCAATGCGATAGCACTCGGCCTTGCCCGACCACTCAAACTTGTATTTCTCAAAATCATTGTCCATGTACTCGCCGCACAGGTTCAACAGCTTGTCGATGTCGAGCTTGCCCTCGACAAAGCATTGGGGGAACAGACTTTGCAGCTTGTCCCGATCCGCCCGCTCGATATCCATGCTCTGGCCGTCGAATTTATCCATTTTGGTGTCCTCCCGATACTTTTACTGCGAACTGCCGCCGGAGGCGGACAGTGTATTGCTCTTTTGCGGTCATGGCCGCGATCTCATCCTCGGCGGCGACATTCACCCGCATTTGCTCATAGAACAGCGTGTGCTCCCGGCCGCGAAGGTCTTTTTCCAGCACCTTCAAGCGTTTGCCGATGGTTATCTCTTTCAGGCGGTCGCCAGATTCGGCTTCCAGCTCCTGCTTGGCCGCCTTGATCTCGGCGCTGATATCGTCCAGTGAATGCTCCAGCGCGGTTTTCTTAAGCTCTGCGCGGAGCTTGACGCGTTCGATTTCCTCCTGCGCCGCCGTGTCCTGTTTGCTCGCGTAATTGCGAACCAGCTCGTCGGTCGGCACCAGCGCATCCAGCGGGTGAGGCGAGCTGCCCCCGGTGGAGTTCCGCAACCAGTAGGAGGTCACCTTGCCGGTTTCGGTGCAGGAGAGCGCCGGCAGCACCAAAATCTCGCGGCATTCATCATCTGTGAGCGTTTGCTCCGATGCGGTTTTGCCCACCAGTACGGCGCTTGTGGCGACCTCAGCCCGGTTCTTGAGGATGCGCACATCGTAGAAAGCGATGTCGCAGGGTTCAATGTCGGCGTCAACGCAAATCTCGCCGCAGTCCGCGCAGGAAATCTCGCCAAAAATTCCTTTCACCAGAACCGAGGTTAGGGCAATCTTGCCGCCGTTGGGTCTAAAATCTTTGGCAAGGCCGTACCGCTTCTGCCCGGTGTAGGGCTTGTTGCGGCTGCCTGTCCAGTAGTAGAAGAGCTGCTGTGGCGCGTCGGCAATCAGGGTGATGGTTTTAGCCTGATCGTCAATGGCGTAATCATCCCGCCTGGCGAACCACGCGCAGACCACTTGCCACAACGCGTCGTTCAGCTCGGCGGCCTTATCCTCTATGTACCGCGGCGTGACGGCCACCTTGTCGGCGACGGCCTTGGTGAAGGTGGTGAACAGCGTGTCCTCCGCTTGGGCAACCAGCCGCTTGTTGTCCTGCTCAAAGGTGGCGAGGTTCTCATCAAAGGCCGCCTTGATCTCGTCAGTCTTGCGGAGCTGCGCCAGCATCTCGTCGATGGAAGCGTCAAAATTGCCGACAATCTCGTCCGACATTCCGAAGATGCTGTCGAACTGCAACACCCGCTTGTTGATCAGTTCCAGAATGCGCACATCTGCAAAGTTTTGTTGCCCCAGCAGATTGACGACCAGAACATCCGACTGCTGCCCCTGCCGGTGACAGCGGCTGATGCGCTGCTCCATTTCGACGGCGTTGTACAGCAGATTGTAATTGATCACCAGCGGGCAGAATTCCATGTCCAGCCCTTTTGCGGCGGCGTCCGTGGCAATCAGCACAGCGGATTTTTCGGCACGAAACCGCTCGATGTAATCCTGCTCCGTACTGCGGATAACCGGGTAGCCGTTCGAGGCCAGCAGCTCGGACAGAACCCCCAGTGTGGTTAAATTATCCGCAAAGACAAGGGCTTTTTGCGGGAGTTTCTTCTGCTTCAGGGCGGCAAAGCACTTTTTCAGTGTGCCAAGTAGCTCGGACATCTTGCCGCTGATGGTAATGCTTTCGGCGAGACTTCGCATTTCGCTGAGTTGCGGTTTTTCTTCGCCATCCCCCAACCGGGAAATCGCACCGTCCAGCGTTTTGCAGAACGCCTGCGGCGAGGATGAGAGAATGTGGAAAAACATCAGCGTCAGATCGTAGGTTTCCATCTGTGGGTACGCCGCCTTGCGGGGCAGGGTGATGTATGCGTCCAGCAGCCGATACAGCTCCTGTTCCTGCGAGGTCAGCTCGTAGTTCAGCGTCAGCGGCAGACGATTGGTGAAGCCCACATACTCCGTCACCTGATTTTTCAGCGTGCGGAAGGCAAACTGTGACACCCACGAGGTCAGTTCCGGGTAGTTTTCCGGCTTGCGGAAGTATCGCTTGTAGAACGCATCCAAGTCGGGCAGCACGGTTTCGTCGATGAAGTGGATCAGGCCGTAGATGTCCATGATGCTCATGGTGATCGGCGTGGGCGTGAGCAGCAACTTGAAGGAGCCGTCTGTCGCCGCTTTCAACGTGGAAACGGTTTTGTTCTGCGGCTTCGACAGCACGTCGGCTTCATCGAAGATGATCAGATCCCACGGTTTCTCGCCAATGGCATCGGCATGGCGCACGGCGAAATCATAGGTTGTGATCGCCAGCCCATCCTCATCAGGGATCGCGTCACCACTGGCCCACAGAAAGTAGGGCAACGCAAAGCCGCTCTCGATTTTGTCTGTCCACTGTTTCACCAGGTTGGGCGGTAGGACGAGCAAGAGCCGATCCTTGCCCTCGTACCATTTCTGCGCCGCCACCAGCAGGGCTTCGTAGGTTTTGCCGAGCGAACCCTCGTCGCAGAGGATGCAACCTTTCAGGTAAGGCGAGCGCAGGGCAAACCGCGCCGCCGCGATCTGGTAGGGGTAAATGCCGATGGAGGAGGACGCAAACGCGGGCAGCAGTGACTCATCGTCAGCAAGCCCCGCGAGCCGCCGCGCGGTGACATAGGTGGCGAAACTGGTTTGTTGCACGGCGGGTTCTCCTTTCACAAAATGAATACCCAATACGATTAGTCAGGGATCATCTCCATAATATCGCCGATATCACATTCCAGTGCTGTACAGATTTTTTGAAGTATTTCGGTATTCACGTTTTCATTTTTTCCGAGCTTGGTGATGGAGGCCGAACTGACCCCTGCCAATCGTTGTAGGTCCTTCTTCATCATGTCTCTATCAATCAACAACTTCCACAATTTTTTGTAGCTAATAGCCATCACAATCACCTCTTTCAAAATGGGCTTGTAATACACTTGAGTATACCACAGCTGCATGGTTGTTCACAAGAACTATTAGCGTGTTCGCTTGATTGAGCTTCATAATAGATTGATTTGAAGGGGCTTTGATGATATACTCGAATTGGATATATTTCCCGATGCAGGTAAGCAGAGAAAGGAAGCCAAGCGATGCATTAAAAGACGGAGGGGATGGTCATGGCACAGACCCGCTCATTTAAGGAATATGTGGCGAATCATTTCTACAATGATCTGTTTGCGGCGGTTTCGGATTTTCTGGATGAGAATCACCAAAATCTGAATATTTCATCACAGCATGTACGAAGTGTCGATGGTGTAGAGCTTTCAGACATAACAGTCAAACACGTCTATGTAGATAGTTTGCCCGGAATGAAGATCGCTTTTGATGTTCTGCTTGAAGCCGATATGGAAATATCAGAAGAAGATCGACACAATGACAGATTTGATGAAAAGAGTGACTGGTTCAAAATCTCATGCTCCGGCGATCTATCGTGTAATCTTGATGATTTCATGATATCGCATGTCGAACAATACAGCAATCGAAACCAGCAGAATAATCCACTGTCGGACAACCTTGTTCCGATCATCAAAAAGGATCAGCTTGAAACCGTCGCGCGGAGCTTTCTCGAGCAACATTATCCAGAAGCGCTTTATGAACCTACGCCGATGGATCCAAACTTAATTGCCCAGCGTATGGGGCTTTCCGTTGAACTCAGACACATCACCTCCGATTTTTCTACCTTCGGGCAGATGTTTTTTGTGGACAGCGATGCAGAATATTATGACAAGGAAACCGAGACATTTGTCTCTGTCGAAGTGAAACAAGGCACTATTTTCGTTGATCCCGACGCCTACTTTTTGCGGAATCTTGGTTCCGTGAATAATACCATCATCCATGAGTGCGTTCATTGGGACAAACATAGGAAAGCCTTTGAGTTGGAACGACTATATAACGAAAACGCCACGCAGATTAAGTGTCTGGTTGTTGGCGGTGTCAGAGACGCAAAAATCTGGAGCCCAACAGACTGGATGGAATGGCAAGCGAATTCACTGACACCTCGCATTCAGATGCCTTTTACGCAGGCAAAGATTAAAGCGACCGAGATCATTCAAGATTATTCTCGGCGCTTTCCAGGTTCTGCGCTTATTGACATCATGGAGCCAGTCATAGATGAAATGGCACTATTCTTCGGCGTTTCGAGAATGGCAGCAAAAATCCGAATGATTGATCTCGGATTTGAGGAGGCCATCGGCACATTTACATACATTGACGGCAGATATGTTAGGCCGCACTCTTTCAAAAAGGGCGCGTTGGAAAGAAATCAAACCTTTTCGATTAGTGAGCGGGACGCGATTGTTGAAAGCTCATTAAATCCTGCCCTTCACGCAAAGATTAGCAGCGGCAATTATTTGTTTGTGGACTCCCATTTTTGCATCAACGACGAAAAATATGTTACCACTGACGACAACAATAGCCCTCGCCTTACTACATATGCCCGGCATCATATTGACGAATGTTGCCTTTTGTTTGAATTATCCGTCTCAAAGTCGGCGAATAAATACGGACAGCAGTTTTATACAGAATGCGTTCTGTATCGAGACGCAACGTCAGACATCGTTTTTGAGGCAAGTTACAAGGATTCAAAGATTAACAGTGATGTGGATGCCCACGCACAAGCAATCAACGCATACACCAAAGAATTATCCGAAGTTCTCCAAAAAATGCCTGGCGGGTTTTCAAACGCATTCGTCTATCTTATGGAATGGAAAGAGATAACGGTGGAAAAGCTTGCAGAAACTTGCTCCCTTTCGCCAAAAACAATCCAACGATTGAGAACAACTGACGACTATGTGCCGACCATCGAATCTGTTGTTGCGATTTGCATTGCGTTGCAATTACCTCCTGTGCTGAGCGATGAGTTAATCCGACGCTCGCCTTGCTCGCTGGGGACTGGCGAGAAACATTTAACATATAAATTCATGCTCAGCACCTGCAATACCAAACCGATTCATGAATGCAATGACATGCTTCAAAAACTGGGATTTGGACCATTGACCAAAGAACAGTAAAATTTTTATTCACCCACCCGGACATTCTGTGTCCGGGTATTTTTTTGCTTGTTTTTAGGCATTTGATCAGACGAAGCCTCGGTTTGATAGTGGATTTTTTTCGATAAATCTTGTGTTTTTGCCGTATTCACGGACATTTTATGGCCGTGTAAATCAGGGGACAAGCCAATAGAATGAGCTTGTAAGGGTTGACCTTACAGAACCCCCATCACATGGCAACCGCCTGCGCAGGGTGATTCCCGGTGTCATGTGAGTGTAACTGAATAGCAATACCACAATCGTTCACCGGGAAGTGACGGCTGTGGTCCGAGATGGAGCATTCCATTCGGGCCGTAGGTCGTCATCCTCGTGGGCTGCCTGTGTGCTCAAAAGATTCTCCATTTCGGAAAACCGAAAGGAGAATCTTTTATGTTTAAGCCAGAGGAAAAGAAAATCAACAACGCTCGTTTCATCGAAATCGAGGGTGAGCAAATCCCTGTGAGCGAAGATGTCTACCGCGCCTACAAGCGCCCCCTATGGGCGGAGCACAAACGAAAAGAGCGAGAGAAGCGCTGCAGGGATGCGAATGGCAACCGTTGCATCAAAGATTGCAGCCAGTGCGAAAAGCAGCGGACAGGCAGTGCCCTTTCGCTGGACAAACTGGCCGAGGCCGGCTTCGATGTCGCCGATCCCATTGACTTCACACAGCGTATCGAAGACGAGCTGCTCATCGAGGCTCTGCATATCGCGCTGGACGAGCTTGCCCCGCTGGACCGCCAGATCATCGACCTCTTTAGCGCTGGTAAATCCGAGCGGGAAATCGCCGCCGTTGTTGGGATGTCTCAAAAAGGAGTCAACCGCCGCAAAGCCCGGATATTTGCCGATCTGCGGGAGCGACTGAAAAGTTTTTCCTAGTTTTTGTGCTCAATGGGGCGGTGGCTGTCCTGTGAATATTGAGGGGATCAAACCTCTCAGTGTTCCTTGACAAACACCGCCCACCGGGCGGTCATAGCGACAAACCGGGTACATACCCGCCCGGCGCCGCGTGCGAGGACCCCGCCCTTGCCAGTTACAGCAATGTGCTGGCGAGGGTTGGGCGAGCGCCCGGTCCTCTTTCTCTTTGGAGCATGAGGCTTCCGGCAGACACAAGGCGCCCCGCGGATGATGATACTTCCCCGAACCTGACTATACGGGGGCCATGGTAGTAGGGGTCATACATGGCGGAAGCATCGTTCTGGCTGAAAAAGGCCAGGGGGAGCTTTCATGGGTAGCGCGCATGCGCCGCCGTCCGCGAATGTCACAAGTGAAAAACTAATACGGTATTACCGCTAAATCAACCATCATATATATATGTTTTGACTTTGGCGGTTTGACTACTGCGCAGCGGTTCGGTTCTCGGATCGCTGCGCACCATCAAGCCGCCAATCTAACGGATTGGAGGAATTATCATGCCTGTAACGGCTACAGATATATGCGCGCGCGAAATATCTTACGACATGCCACCAGACATTCCACCTCGCTTTCTTACGGGTGGAACGCCCATCTTCACCGCCTATGGCTGTGCACTGCTGGAGCGGCAAACTGCCAAGAATCATGTGTACAGCGCAGTTAACCTAACCAGCGGCAGAAGAGAGATTCTATATCGCAAGCATCGTCCGCTGGATGAAAGCGAACATCTGAATGCAGCGGCTAAGATCAGGGCGCTGCCCATTGCCGGAGCTGGCCGCTCGTCTGTCGACCGTCCACCGCGCGAGAAGTTGCCTCGTAAAAAGATGGACGAAATCTTGACCAAAATATTCGTAGACATCCTGCCCCAACACGGGTACGCCATGCGAAAGAACCAGATTGGACTTGCAGAGCATATCCTCGAAACGATATCCCGACGCGCCATTTCTCTGGCAGAGTCGGAGGTCGGCACCGGCAAGACCATGGCCTACCTGGCCGCCGCTGTGCTTGCCAAGCGCGGAAGGCTCAATGACTTCTGGCTGTGCGGCCACTATCCGCAGCAGAGCTATGCCGAGACCGCCTACATGCCGGTAGTCATCGCAACATCCAGCATTGCTCTCCAGCGCGCCATCATCCAGGATTATCTCCCTGAATTTTCAAATATCCTCATGCGTCACGGGGTTATCAATACACCCCTGACCTGCGTTATCCGCAAAGGCCGAGAGCACTTTCTTTGCGAAAGGCGCTTGCAAGCCTTCTTTGATGATAGCGATGCACAAACCCAAAGCATTCTTCATCCCCTCGTTTCGCCGAGTGCGTCTTGCGACCTTGCTGACGCAGAAGGATTGACGCCATTTATGAAGCGCAAAATCTGTGTTTCCGGAAAATGTGGCGACAGTTGCCGTCATGCTGCAAGCTGTCGTTATCTCCGATACATGCAGCATGCCAACGAACCCGAGGTGGATTTTTTAATCTGCAACCACAACTATTACCTCGCCGATGTGCTGCACCGTAATTCTGGCAAGCGCCCGCTGTTGCCCCATTACCAGCTCGTTATCATCGACGAAGCCCACAAGTTTCTTGATGCAGCGCGGCAGATGTATGGAGTAACGCTGGATGAATCGAAGCTTCCATGGCTGGCCGCAACCATCCACAGCTTCACCGAGGGTAAATCCCTGGGTGGCGTGAACATACATCGTCTGGCGAAGAAACTGGAGGAGCAGGGCAAGCGCTTGTTTGGGCGATTGCGAATCAATCTGCCAGATACCGAAGACGACGAAGCGGAGCGGCTTCCTGCCAATCTGGATGCTGACGCAACTCGCCACCTAAAAACCATGGCGGGGATTGCCACCGATCTCATTACCGCATTGGCCGACAGTCATGTGCATGCACGACACCGTGAGCGCAAGGCGCAGGCTATGTGGGAACTGGAAAATCTGAAAAGACGCGCCGCGGCTCTGCGTAAGCACTGCGACCTGGTTTGCTGGCTGGAGCAGCCTGAGAATGACCTCACGCTCGCATCTATCCCAAAGAATCTGGATGAACGGCTATATACAGATATATGGAGTCAGGGACTACCTGTCATCCTGACTTCCGGCACGTTGTCGGCAGGTGGCGACTTTACCCGCATGAAACACTCCCTTGGGCTATCGCGTATGCGGGAAGCCCTCATCGATGAAACCAGCCAACCATCACCATTCGATTACCACAGAAACGTCATGCTCTATTTCAGTGATACTGTGCCGTTTCCCGACCAGCAGGACAAGGGCTATCTGCTGGCAGTAGCGGATGAAGTCCAACGGTTGGTCACGGCTTCTCATGGGCATGCTGCCGTGTTGTTCACTTCATACAACGCCATGGGCCAAGTCTTTTCCATCCTGAGTGGACGCAAGCTGCCTTTCCCGATGTTCCGAATGGGTAAACGAGACACCGCTGCGTTGGACAACTTCAAGGCCAGCGGCAACGGTATCCTGTTTGCATCCGGCTCATTTTGGGAAGGCATCGACATCCCAGGCGATGCACTGAGCATGCTGATCATCGTCAAGCTACCGTTTGCTGTGCCTGACCCCATTGGCAATTACGAGAAAACACTTTATCCTGATATGCTCACCTACAAAAACCAGGTGCTGGTGCCCGACATGCTGGTAAAGCTCAAGCAGGGTTTCGGTCGGCTCATCCGCACCGAGGGCGACAGCGGTGTGTGCGCCATTTTGGATTCTCGAGCCCGTGACGGAGCCACATACCATGACCGGGTGATTGCTGCGCTGCCTTTCTGCCATACATCATCCAGCATCATCGATATCCAGAAATTTATGGCAGACCAAAAGCCAGTCGCCTATTTCAAATAGCCGAGGAGGATTTCTTTATGAACCACGTCATATTAAGCGCACCAGACCTGGTGGACATCCGCGAAGTTCAGGTTGATAAAAGCATGTCGCGTGATGAGCGCATCACCGAGTTCGTTCGGCAGATTGGGGACCCGTATCACTTTCGTTGCGGAAAATTTGAGGTCACCGCCCGCTTCGCCGAGGACGGTCCCACGCTGGAAGAATGCCTGCAAAGAATTATCGCCTAAATGAGAAGAATGACTTGAATACGCCGCTGATGAGAGTTAACATGGAGATGGGAAAAGAGCAGAATAGAGCCATCTTCAATCACTTCTGATTCGCGGCGAAACCCGTGAAAAAAGGAGTGATTTGTCATGTCAGAAACAAAATACTTTGCGACGAAGTACATTCGCTTGTCCTATGCAGACGATAAGGACGGCGAATCGAACAGTGTGGAAAATCAGCGGAAGATTTTGGATAGTTTCATCTCCAGTCAACCGGATATCGAGGCCGTGTCGGAAAAAGTGGACGATGGCGTTTCTGGCGTCATCTTCGACCGCAAGGCGTTCAAGGAAATGATGGCCGATATCGAAGCTGGGGAAATCAACTGCGTGATCGTGAAAGACCTCTCACGGTTCGGCAGGGACTATATCGAGACCGGTCGCTATCTGCGCCGTATTTTACCTGCCTATGGAGTGCGCTTCATCGCCCTGAACGACAACATCGACACCCTTCGGGATAGCGCCGATGATCTGGTGGTGAGCGTGAAGACCATCATCAACGACGCCTACAGCCGGGATATATCGATCAAGACCCGCTCAGCGCTGAATATCAAGCGAATAAACGGCGATTATGTGGGCGCATGCCCTATCTATGGCTATCGCCGCTCCGACGAAAACAAAAACCGACTGGAGATTGACGATTACCCGGCTTCCATCGTGCGGGATATTTTCCGTATGAAGATCGACGGTATGAGCGCTCTCAAAATTTCCGAGACGCTCAACGCTCGCGGCGTGCTATCGCCAATGGCCTACAAGCGTGATCGGGGGCTTCCGCATCCGACCGGCGGTTTTGCGGACACGCCTGAAACGAAATGGTCAGCGACCGCCATCTTTCGCATCCTGAACGACGAGACCTATATGGGCACGCTGGTTCAGGGGAAGAAGGGTACATTCAACTACAAGATCAAGGATGTGGTTGACAGGCCGGAATCCGAATGGCAGCGTACAGAAAATGCCCACGCCCATATCGTCACCGCTCAGGATTTCGACCTCGCCCAGCGGATCATGCAACTCGACACCCGCACCGCTCCGGGCGGGAGCAAAGTGTACCTGTTCTCCGGCATCATCATCTGTGGGTGCTGCGGTGGCCGTATGACCCGCAAAACCAACCGCTACAAGGGCAAAGAGTATCTCTACTACTATTGCCCCACCGGGAAGAAGAACGGCTGCACCGGTGCGGCGATGGTCAAGGAAAGCGATCTGATTGAATGTGCGCTGGAGAGCGTGAAGGCGCATATTTCGGGGATTGCGTCTTTAGAATCCGTGCTGGCTGTCAGCGATGGTCGCAAGGCGGCACTGGCGCTGGCGAAGCAGCTTCAGGAGCAGATTGACGACAACGAGAACCAGCTTACCAGAATCAGCGGCTTCAAATCCTCGCTATATGAGAATATGGTCAGCGGGTTGTTGACAAAGGAAGATTACAAAACCCTGAAAACCAAGTACACCGCTGACGAAGCCCGCCTGCGGGACGCTATTGCCACATTGGAAGCCGAACGTAATAACGCCATGGAGGGCAGAGCCGAGCGGCTTCGCTGGATGGAGCATTTTCAGAAGTTCGAGGGACTGAACGAACTGGACCGCCGCACCGTGGTCAACCTGATTCGCAGCATTCGTGTCATCAGCAAGACGGAGCTGGATTTCACATTCAACTATCAGGCGGAATACGAGCAAGCTCTAAGCCTCCTTGGCATCGCCAAAAGTACACAGGAGGTGGCATGATGGCCAGAAAAAGCAGGAAGTCTGCCGAAACGACGGTTCTGGCTCAGCCAGAGCAGCTCATGTACAATGCTGGCGCCTACATACGGTTGTCCAGTGATGCGAGGCGTAAGCCCGGCGATTCTTTGGAGAATCAGCAGGATATCATTGAGAATTTCATTGCGACATCACCGGATATCCGTCTTGTGGAAATATATTGCGATAACCAAACTACCGGCACCAATTTCGACCGTTCGGATTTCAACCGCATGCTCGAAGATGCGCAGAGTGGTAGGATCAACTGCATCATTGTCAAAGACCTTTCACGGTTTGGGCGCAATTCCATCGATTCCGGCTATTACATCGAAAAGCAGTTGCCTGCAATGGGTGTTCGGTTCATAGCTGTGACCGACGCTTTTGATTCCAAAGATGGCGACGGCGGAGTGATGGTCCCACTCAAAAACATGATAGCGGAATCCTATGCGTTGGACATAAGCCGCAAATGCCGCGCGGTACAGCAGCAGAACATTCAGGATGGCCGATTCGTGGGCAGGCTGGCGCCCTATGGGTATTCCAAGGCTCCCGATGACTGCCATAGGCTCGTAATCGATGAAGAAGCCGCCGCAGTTGTGCGCCAGATGTTCGACTGGGCGGTAAGCGGCATAGGTGCCGGCGAGATCGTTCGGATGCTCAATGAGATGAAAATTATGCCGCCCAGTCACTACAAACAGGAAAAAGGGCTGATCACCAACAAAAAGTTGATCGGCAAGCCCTACTGGCAGAAGCGTGTGGTTGTAGACATCCTCAAAAGCCGCATGTATGTCGGCGATATGGTGCAGGGTAAGACGCAGACGAAAGGATACAGGCAGAGCAATGTTCATCCTGACGATTGGGTCTGCGTTCCGAACACCCACGAGCCCGTTATTTCCCACGAGGTATTTGACCGCACACAAGCCATGCTCCAACGTGCTTCAGAGAGAGATAAGCAGGTTCGCCGGGAGGCAGTCGCATACTCTCCCCATATCTTCAAGGGAAAGGTGTTCTGCGCCCACTGCGGCCACCCCATGCACCGCCACCGCCAGAACAAGGACGGCATCTACTGGTATCGCTGTGAATCCCAGTGGAAATTCCATAAAGATGCCTGTTTCCAGGTATCGGTAAAGGAAGACGAACTGAAATCGGAGGTTTTCGCTCTGCTGCGTAAGCATGCCGAAGCCATACTGGGTGGATATATTCAAATGGAGCGCATGGCTCCTGTGAAAACTGCTGCCGCCGATACCGAGTTGGATGAAATCAACCGCCAGCTTTCCGCGAGCGGGCACTTTCTTAAAAGTCTGTATGAGAATATGCTGGGCGGTTTAATTACTGCCGATGAGTTTGCCGCCATGAAAGCGGATTATGAGGCCAAGATCGAGGAGCTGTCCAGGCGTGCCGACGTAATTCGTACACAACGGCGTGATGGTGCATCGCAGCGTGAGGCATACACGGGATTTGCCAATGCAGCATCAGAAGCCATCGCGGGCAATGAATTGACGGCAGATGTCATTGATCGCCTGGTGGAGAAAATACTCGTCAGGCGTGACAAGAGTTTTGAAATCGTTCTTCGTTTCAGGGACGAGTTCCGGGAGGTGAAACAGGTTGGATAAGCAAATTCTTGCGAAATATATCCGGCTCTCGCTGGACGATACGCAGAGCGACAGCATGAGCATTGAGCATCAGCGACTGATATTGGATAAGTATATCCTGGATTCTGAGCTGGATGGTCCGGTACAGGAGTTTGTCGATAACGGCTTCACCGGCACCAACTTTGAACGGCCAGGCGTACAGGAGCTGTTGGAGTTGGTTCGAGAAGGCAAAGTCGGCGCGATTCTTGTAAAAGATTTCAGCCGTTTTGGGCGCGATGCCATTGAGACCGGTTACTTCATCGAGCGAGTATTTCCCCTGTACCGGGTACGTTTTATCTCGGTGTCCGACCACTTTGACTCTTTCGATTACAGCGGGGACACTGGCGGCATGGAGGTCGCGTTCAAATTGCTGATGAGCGAATATTACAGCAAAGACCTGTCCAAAAAGATCAGCAGCGCCAAACGGGAAAAAGCCCGGCGTGGAGAGGCAGTTACGAAAAACTGTGCATTTGGCTATATGCTGGATGAAAACCGCAAGATGGTGGTTGACCCGGAGGCTGCGGAAACCGTGCGCATTATCTTCGAAATGTATGCAGGCCACAAGAGTATTGCGGATATTGAAAAACGTCTGTACGAAGATGGCCGCCCCACACCTGCCGCATGGAAGAAGCACCGCTGGAAAACTGCTGAAACAGAAGAGTTTCGCTGTGTTTGGCAAAAATCCGTAATCCTGAGTATTTTGTATGATGAGCAGTACATCGGCACATATATTGCTGGCAAGACTCGCACCACTGCGGTAGGCGGCGCCAACCGTGCTGTGAATGCAAAGGAGGATTGGATTAGGATACCCAATCATCATCAGGCAATTATCTCGCAGGAACTATTTGATGCAGTACAAGAGAAGCTTCGCATCCGGGGAGAGCCGCATCGCAAGAGAGAGCTTGGCACAGCACAGCGGTATGCCGCTGTCACATCTCCGCTTAAGGGGAAAGTGGTCTGCGGTCACTGCGGGCATACCATGCGTCTGAGCCAGACGAAGAATGCGGCCTTCCACTGCTGGTTCACTCGTTCGGCGGCAGAGGCTGGTTGTCACAAGCTTCGATTTCTTGGCAGCGAGCTGGAGGCCATAGCGAGCGAAGTGATTTTCCGGCAGGCAGCAGTTATCTTGAATCGAAACGATGAACTGAGCAGGGTTCCAGCAAGTCGCAGTTCCAATGGGGTGGTTGAGTGCGACCATCGGTTGAATGAGTTGCAAAATAGAAAGCAGCAGCTTTACGAAAACCTTGTGCTTGGCACAACCACTCCCGAAGAATACAAAACCCAAAAAGCTGCCATCGATCTTGAGATAGGTCACCAGCAACAGGTGCATGATGCGATTTGCATGCAGAATGAAAAAAACGCCCCCAGTGCCGCTTCAGTGAAAGCAGCGCGGTCGGCGTTGGATGCGAGGGTGTTGTCCTCGGAACTGGTGGATATGCTGATTGAGAAAGTTTTTATCTTTCCGGGCAACAGGGTTGAAATAGTGTGGAAGGTTTCGGGCTTTGCTTATGGCATGCCCGACCCGAAGCACCGGTCTTTTGTCGCTATCTGAACATGCAAAGAAAAGAAGTCAAGGCCGAGACAAATTATTTTTTGTCTCGGCCTTGACTTATGGGTGGTGCCGGCGAAGGGACTTGAACCCCCACGTGGTTGCCCACAAAAGATTTTGAGTCTTCCTCGTCTGCCATTCCGACACGCCGGCAAAAACGTCAGCTTTCGGCTGAACCATTATATTATAATACAGTCGCGCCGATGGTGCAAGCTTTTTTCCGATACAAAGGACACCATGCAAAAGACACCACCCGAAACTGCGGGATTTGCCCAGCGCTCAATAGGCAAGCACCAGCTTCTTTTGCGGGTTGCCATAGCAGGTGGCCGTCTTAAGCATGAACTGTTTATTCAGCGACACCGAAACGCTCTTTTGCCCGGCATAGTCAAAAACCACTTTGAACACGTAGCCCCACACCGCGCCGATGGCCTTCTTCGCATAATCGTCCAGCCGGGCGTCTTCCCGCCCGGTGATGGCTTTCAGCTCCTCGGCGTAGTAGCACAGGAAGGTCTTCACCGGTGGAATGGAAAAAAGATCGTTGCAAAAGATGATATGCCCAAGCAGGTCACGGTCCTGCAGCGCCTGGACGCAGAGCTTCCAGTAGGGAAACCACTGCTCCTTTGAGATAAAATCCTTGAAATGCGGATACTTTTCCGCAAAGCCGGCGGTGGTGCTTTGAACGATCTCATCCACGGTGATAATCATGCCTCAGCCTCCACACATGTTATTTTCACACCTGACTATTTGAATTATATGATTTAATCACCAATCTGTCAACTGTTTGACATTTCCCTGTGCATTCTCTATCATTTCATCATGGCTTACCCTTGGGAGATAGTATGACAGATATGGAATTGATGCGCCTGGCGCTGGACGAAGCGGCCAAGGCCGCCGCCGAGGGCGAGGTGCCGGTGGGCGCCGTGGTGGCGCTGGACGGCTCGGTGGTGGCCGCCGCCCACAACCGGCGCGAAGGTGACAAGAAGGCAACCGCCCATGCCGAGATACTGGCCATCGACGCGGCCTGCGCGGCCCTTGGCGGCTGGCGGCTCTGGCAGTGCGACCTGTTTGTGACGCTGGAGCCCTGCCCGATGTGCGCGGGTGCGGTGATCAACAGCCGCCTGCGGCGGGTGGTGTATGGCGCGAAAGACCCCAAGGCCGGGTGCTGCGGCTCGGTGACCGACCTGTTCGCCATGCCCTTCAACCACCGGCCTGCAATCGAGAGCGGCCTGCTGGAGGCCGAATGCACCGCTGTTTTAAAAGATTTTTTTGCAAGGCTGCGCCAGAAGCAAGGCGAGTAAAGCATGCCGACACCATGCCTGACGGGAGGAAAACAATGAGCCGTACCGTGCTGGTTACCGGGGCATCCGGTGGCATCGGGGCCGCGGTGGCCACCGCCTTTGCCCTTTCCGGAGACCGGGTGGTTCTGGGCGCTTTTAACCACATGGGGCGCGCCCAGGCCCTGTGCAACCGCCTGGCAGATGACCACCACACCGTCCTTGCGGTGGCCGCCGACGTGGGCGACGAGGCCCAGGTGGCGGCGATGTTCGAGCGGGCGGAGGCCGTGTTCGGCCCGGTGGAGGTGCTGGTAAACTGCGCCGGCACCGCCGCCCAAAAGCTGTTCACCGATATCAGCCTCGCCGAGTGGGAGGCCATGCTGCGGGTGCACGCCACCGGCACCTTCCTTTGCTGCCGGCGGGCACTGGGGCCGATGATCCGTAAAAAATCAGGATGCATCGTCAACATTGCCTCGATGTGGGGGCAGGTGGGTGCCTCCTGCGAGGTGCACTATTCGGCCGCAAAGGCCGCGGTAATCGGGCTTACCAAGGCGCTGGCCAAGGAGGTTGGCCCCAGCGGCATCCGAGTGAACTGCGTGGCCCCAGGGGCGGTGGATACCGAGATGATGGCCGGTTTCTCGGCGGATGACCGGGCCGCCCTGTGCGCCGAGACTCCCCTCGGCCGGCTGGGTACCCCAGGGGAAATTGCCGCCGCCGTGCAGTTTTTGGTCTCGGAGAAAGCCGGCTTCATCACCGGGCAGGTGCTGGCCCCAAACGGCGGGCTGGTTATATAAGTTTTGCCTTGACAATCTCAAAAAGGCGTGCTATGATTTGTGGCAAGCAAAACCTGCGAACGGGAAGAGTAGCTTCGTGTCACGGATTATAGAGAGCGGCCGGGTGGTGGAAAGGCCGCATCACGAACCGAAGTGAATGGACCCGCGAGGGCGGCCCGAAACCGGCACAGCCGGGATTAGTAGCCGACGGGAAAGCCGCATCCGTTACCACAGCGGCGTGTATTCGCACACAGTGCCAGTACATCAAAGTGGGCGCAACGCGCCAAATTGGGTGGTACCGCAGGAGTTATCTCTTGTCCCTTTACAGGGGCAGGAGTTTTTTGCTGTATATGGAGATTTTGGAGGGAACAACAATGCACACCAAGCGATGGCGGCTCTGAATAGGCCAATTTTTCAGCCGCAGCGGCAAACCAGATGCCGCGCCAAACCCAGACAAAAGGAGACGTCATCATGAATATCGCAAAAAAGGTTCCCCATAAAATCATCCTGCCCGAGGACAAAATTCCCCAGCAATGGTACAACCTGCGGGCCGACATGACAACCAAGCCCGCCCCGATGCTGAACCCCGCCACCGGTGAGCCCGCCACCGTGGCCGATATCTCCCCGGTGTTCTGCGAGGCATTGGCCAAGCAGGAGCTGGACGACACCACGCCTTATTTTGACATCCCCGACGAGGTGCGTGACTTCCTGGCCATCTACCGGCCCTCCCCGCTGGTGCGGGCCTACGAGCTGGAAAAAGCCCTCGGCACCCCGGCCAAAATCTACTTCAAATACGAGGGCAACAACACCTCGGGCAGCCACAAGCTGAACTCCGCCGCCGCCCAGGTGTACTACGCCAAGCAGCAGGGCCTCACCAGCCTCACCACCGAGACCGGCGCCGGCCAGTGGGGCACCGCCCTGTCGATGGCGTCCGCCCACTTTGGCATCGACCTCGAGGTGTACATGGTGAAGGTGAGCTACGAGCAAAAGCCCTTCCGCAAGGCCGTGATGCAAACCTTCGGCGCCGGCATCACCGCCAGCCCGTCCGACACCACAAGCGTGGGCCGCACCATCCTGGCCGAACGCCCCGGCACCGGCGGCAGCCTGGGCTGCGCTATCAGCGAGGCGGTGGAGAAGGCCATGGGCACCGAAAATTGCCGCTATGTCCTCGGCTCGGTGCTGAACCAGGTGCTGCTGCACCAGAGCATCATCGGCCTTGAGGCCAAAGCCGCCTTCGAGCTGATCGACGAGTACCCCGACATCATCGTCGGCTGCACCGGCGGCGGCTCGAACCTGGGCGGGCTGATTGCCCCGTTCATGCGGGACAAAATCCAGGGCAAGCACAACCCCACCTTCATCGCGATGGAGCCGGCCAGCTGCCCCAGCATGACCCGCGGCCGTTTTGCCTACGACTTTTGCGACACCGGGCGCATCACCCCGATGGCCAAGATGTACACCCTGGGCTGCGGCTTCATCCCGGCCCCGAACCACGCCGGCGGCCTGCGCTACCACGGCATGTCGCCCATCATCTCCCAGCTCTATCACGACGGCCTGCTGGACGAGGCCCGGGGCGTGGTGCAAACCGACGTGTTCGAGGCGGCCACCCTGTTTGCCCGTTGCGAGACCATCCTGCCGGCGCCCGAGAGCGCCCACGCCATCCGCGGCGCCATCGACGAGGCCCTGCGCTGCAAGGAAACCGGCGAGGCCAAGACCATCCTGTTCGGCCTCACCGGCACCGGTTACTTCGACATGAACGCCTACCAAAGCTACCACAACGGCACGATGAAGGACTATGTCCCCACCGACGAGGAGCTGGCCGCCGGCTTTGCCAGCCTGCCCCAGCTGACCACCTCGGCCTGAGCCACCCTCAGCACACAAAAACCCCGGAAGCCTGAAGGGTTTCAGCGGGTAAGGAAGTATGTACAACGGCGCGGCGAAAGCTGCGCCGTTGTGCGTATTTCACGCACTTTTGTGGGTTTGATTCGTTCGCGCCGTGTACCTTGCTTCAAAGGCTTTCAGTTCTTCATCTGTCGGAATGTCTATCACACCCACAGCGTTGTAAAAAATATCAATCTGCTGTACGCGCTTTCCGCTGGATTTGTCCGGTGCGTGTACCTCGATGCGCTGGATGAACTCATTGAGGATGGTGGGCGTGAGTTTCGTAATGTCGGTATACTTGCGCACAGAGGCCAGGAACGCCTGAAAGTCCGCCGTGGTTTCCTCGCCTTTGGCAATGTCGGCTTCCATCTGCGCCACATCCGCTTTTAGCTGCCGCTGCTCTGCCTCATAATCACCCGACATGGCCCGGAACCGCTCATCAGAGAGCTTGGCCACCACATGGTCTTCATAGATGCGTTTGAACAGCATATCGAGTTCGCTGATGCGGCGGTTCGCCTTGATGATTTCCCGCTTCATCCCCGCGATTTCTCTGCGCCTGTCCTCAAAGGATTGCTCATATTTGAGGCGTACGAATCCCGCTTCAAACTGCTGGATGTAGCGCAATGCCTTTTGGATGTGCGCCAGTACAAGGTCATGCAGAACCACCTCGCGGATGAAATGCGCCGAACACTGCCCCATCCCATCTTTGTATTTGGCACAGATATAGTTGTCCTGGTTCGCACTGAAACTCTTGCAGGTGTGAAAATGCAGCTTTGCGCCGCAATCCGCACAGTAGAGCAGCCCGCTGAACAAACCGGCTCTGCCGCCTTTCGTGAGCCGCCGCTTGTGCTTGCAAAGCTCTTGTGCCCGCTCCCACTGCGTTTTTTCAATGATGGCGGGATGGGAATCCTCGAAGATGACCCAGTTTTCTGGCGCATTTTTGTATGACCGCTTCTTTTTGTAGCTTTTCTTGAAGCTTTTGAAGTTGACCATACAGCCCGTGTATTCCATGCGTTCCAGAATACCCTCCACACTGGTGTCTCGCCAGCGGTAAGGGTCATCAGGCGGCTTGTGGCGGGCCTTTACCCCTTTACCCAACAGATGGGCCGTAGGCGTAGGAACCTTCTCCCTCCAGAGAATCCGGGCAATCTGTGTTGCACCTTTCCCCGCGATGCACAAGTCAAAAATACGCCTGACTATCTTTGCAGCATCTTCGTCCAGAATCCATTTTTCCTTATCATCCGGGTCCTTGAGATAGGCGGCTGTCAAGATAGGGACAAAAAAATAACTGAGCACTTCATAGAAACAAAAAGCCCGACTGTCATGTTGCGAAACTCCGCATACATAACAGCCGGACTTTTTATCACACATTCGTATGACTGTCTCCAATATTGAAGGGAACATCTCTTTAGCCCAAGTGGACTTCAAATATGAAACACGCGAAATCTTTTCAAAGTTGGATTTGTGTGTTGAGCAAGGCAAAACCACAGCTTTTGTAGGAGAAAGTGGTTCGGGTAAATCAACTGTTGTCAAATTATTGGTAGGGCTTCTCCACCCGCATTCAGGTCATGTTTATGTTGATGGTATTGATTTAAGCCAAATGAACCTGGACAGTTACTATGACCATATTGCGTATCTTCCACAGGAACCGCCCGTTTTTGACGGGACATTGCGTGAAAATCTTGTTTTTGATGATGTCGTGGACAATGACATCTTAGCCAAGGCAATCGGTCTGGCAGGACTTGATGGTCTGTTCTCAACACTGGAAAAAGGGTTTGATACTCAGCTTGGAGAGAAGGGTGTTAGCCTTTCCGGTGGTGAACGGCAACAGCTCGCTCTTGCTCGTCTATGCTTCTCAAAAGCAAAACTGATCATCTTCGATGAAGCTACATCGGCAATAGACAACTTAACAGAAGAGGCCGTAATGAAAAACGTTATGGATGTACTTTCTGGAAAAACTGTTATTGCAATCGCTCATCGTCTTGACTCCATCAAAAACTTTGATAAAATAGTAGTGTTTCAAGATGGGCGTATTGTCGAACAAGGTGATTTTGCTGAGTTGATAAAAAAACAGCATTACTTTCACGAACTGTACAACAGAGCAATGAGTTAAGCAACTCTGAGCGTAGAAAGGACGCCTCAATAGTGGGGCGTCCTTTCTTGCATTCAAAATATCTGCCGGTTCCTTTCAAATATTTTAGTTGGGCACAGCCTCTTGCTCAATAATCGTAAATCAATTCATTATAAATTATTTCGTCAGCACAAGCGCGGATGTTATTCATCCTTCCAACCCAATGTATTTGGTTTTTAGATTTCAGTTGTTCTGTCACACCCTGATCCCTCGCCATTTGTTGGATGAGAATTTCTCGCCGCTCACGGGCAGCAGCATCAACTTCACGCAAATGCCTATCCAATTGGCCGAAAGTGAGCAGGTTTACATACAGAACTCGCCTGTGCTTTTTTAGGTAGTTCAGTCGCTGCTGTCCCCATAAGCCAATATGGTATTCAATCTCGTTCGGCAAGACAAGGTTGGGCAAATAATAATCGCCCGCTTCCCAGTAGGTTCCGCCGTTTTTTTCAAATAAGGATTTCATAATCATATTCTCCATTGCAGTTTTAGTATTTGCTACAATACCGTGCACTGACTGAGGATTCAATTTTTGATGCTACTTCCTTATTCAGCTAAACACAATGGCCTCCGGGGTTTTCATTTGCTGGCCGAAAAACAAAAAACCGGCTTGACAACACAAGCCGCGCACGATATAATGAAATGATCGTTTATTTCGTACCATCGAGCTATTTATTTTCCAATGTTACTATACCACAGTTTAGTAAGCTTGTCAAGACCCGAAACGGAGGGCTGTTATGAAATCCGAATCCGAGTTGATTTTACCGCCCCAAAACCTTGCGCGGGAGGTGGCGGCACTGACCGCCTGCAACACCCTGCTGGCGCGCCACGGTCACCACCTGACCCCGGCCGACGCCGCAATGCTGGCCGAGGCCCGGGGGCGGTCCCTCGCGGCCCACGGCCGGGTGGAGTTCGGGGAGGGCATCCTGCCCCGGCTGCTCTATGCCTTCTGCGACGCCCCCGCCCTGCGCGGGGACGCCCTTGCCGAGGCCGTGCCCGAGCTGCTGGACATCTTCTACTACCTGAAAAACGAGACTGCTGAGCGCCTGACCGACGACGAGCTGCTGGACTGGATGGCCGACAGCTTCAACACCACCTGCCATGGCTCGCTGGAGCTGCTGGCCGTGCGGGCGGCCGAAGGGCTGATCCGCTCGGTGCTGGGGCTGGACGGCGATGATTACCCTGAGCCGGACGAGGAGGAGGAACCCTATGACGAGTGAGCGTTCACTGCCCGCAGGCGCCCCGCACCCGGGGGACCTGACGCAGACCAGACCGGGCGAGGCGATCCGTGCGGCACTGGCCGGCTGCGGCGCCGGGGATTACCTGGAGCGGCTGGTTTCCGCCTGCCGGGGGGGCGGGTTGCTGAGTGCCGAGGGAGCCGCCGCCCTGGGCCACCAGCTGGCCGCCCTGCTGGAAAAACGCGCCGAGCGCTACCTGGCCGGGGAGAGCCGCTCGATGCGGGCCGAGGCCAGCGACGCGCTGCTGCACTCGATTCTATACACCCTCGGCATCGCGCTGAAAGCCCGGGACAACCCGGCCGAGGCCCTTTTGGCCGAGCGGCTCGAGGCACTGTTCAACGCAGGCCTCGCCTTGCTGCGCCGCCGCACCGCCAGCGCCAAGCGGCTGTGGCGGGCCGCCCTGAACACCCGCCTGCCCTCCCCCAGCCTCTGCTACACCGAGGCGCTGGGCAAGGGCTTTTCGGCCTTTTTCCACTTCTATGACGTGGACTACGCCGCCGACCAGACCCCGGCGGACATCGACTACCCGCTGGGCCTGCCGCTGGAGGAGGGCGGCGGGGTGGAGTTCGCGGCCGAGTGGCTGCGGCGCATCCTGCTGGAAAACCGGTTCTGCGCCCGGTTTGGGCCAAACGAGATCCACGCGCTGATGCTGCGGCGGGAGGCGGACTACGCCACCCTGCCGCTGAACCTGTTCGATCCGGTGCTGCTGTGCGCCATCGGCTGCCTTGCCACAATGGGCGACCCGGCCACCCTGCGCCCGGACGCCCTCCTGCTGGAGGAGCTGGCCCCGCGCCTTGCGCACAGCAGCGAGGCCGCCGGCATTTTTCTGCGGGAGGAGGCCGAAAAACTCTGCGCGGTGCTGGGCTTTGCCCCCGGCGACGCCCTGATTCCCTACGCCATCGAGGTGGCCGGGCAAAACGCCCCTGTGTTGCGGGCCGCCGCCGAGGCTGGCCGGCTGGCCAGTTTTTTCGGTGCGCCAAAGCTGGCCGAATGGGAGATTATGTGATAGGATCATCATAGCCTTAAGATGGCATGATGGCGTACAAAAAAACAGCGAGGGGGTGGTGTGTTGCGGCGGATTACAGCCATGCTGCTCTGCGCAGCGCTCTGCCTTGGGCTTGCGGCCTGCGGCCTTGCCCCGCCGGCGTCCGCGCCCTCGGCTGCCCCGCCGAACCGCGCCTTCAGCCTGACGGTGCACCAAACCCGGCTGGCCGCCCTGCGTGCCGGCGATGACATGCTGGTGTGGGCCTGCACGCTGGAGCTCTCCCTGCTGAAAAACGCCGGCACCGACCCGGGCGGCAGCTACGAGGGGCGGCTGATGGTCAGCTGGGAGCGGGACTGTTACCTGAACGGCGCCTATGCCGTAAGCCCTGCGGCGCTTCCCGGCTACGACCCAGCCCTGAGGCGCTACGCCTGGTCGGCGCCGTTTTCGCTGGAGATACAGGCTGCGGGCGGCGCGGGCAGCAATAATGAAAACGACGCACTGGCCGCCGCACTGGCGCAGGACGCCGCCGCGCAGGCGGCGCTCTTTGGCGCAGGCGACGAAGCAGATGCCGGGGGCGAAATATCCGCCGTCACCCTGGGCGAGGTGGACGACTTCGGCAACCCGCTGCCCGCAACAAAACCCGGCGATGCCGAGTGGACAAGCACCGTCGCCTGGGTAGACTGGGAGTCCCGCTGGCTGCCCCCGAATTGGAGCGACTTTGCCGCCGAGGCAGTGCCTTTTGCGGAGGCCGCAGGGGTCGATTCTTTCACCCCGGCCCTGCCCGCACTGGATCAGGGCAGCTTTGGCGGCGCACCGCCCTCTGCCGACGCGCTGCCCCTCTGGCTGGATATCACCAAGGATGGCGTGGTATACGTCTGGCTGCCTGGGCTGATGCCGCTGGAGGGCGCCCGGCCCTTCGAGGGGAAGCTCCACACCGGCGGCTTCACCCCGGCCGGCACCCCCAGCCCGCCGGGCGCCTATGACCCGCCTGACCCGGAAGCCGTCGATGGCGCCGACGGCCAGCAGGGCAGCCCGAACAACGCCCCAGCCAAGCCACCCGATGACAGCCCCTACCGCAACTGGCTGGCCGGCCCCGCCCCGGCCGGCGGCGAAGGCGAGGGCGAGGTGTCTTCTGACGCGCAGGCTTCCACCGGGCCGGTCACAGAGCAGCCCCCGCCGAAGGCCGACCCACTGGCCGAAGCGCTGGCCGAGTACCACCTGCCGATGCCCAACGCCGAGATCACCGGCCCGAAGGAGAAGGACGGCACCTACCTCTACAACATAGCCGGCTTCACCTACCGGGACGCCTGCTCCTATGCCCGCAAGCTGAAAATGGGCGGCTACAAAACGGTGTACAGCGAGGCCGAGCAGCCTACTCTGGATCTGTACAGCCTGGTGGTGGGCAGCAGCGGCCGGCGGCTGAGCCTGCGCTACGAGTTCGGCAAGACGCAGATCACCATTTTTTGAGATGAACCCAAGACAGCAAAGCCCCGCCGGACGCCCGGCGGGGCTTTTTATTGGTTTTGATGCGGGTCAGGCCAGTGTTTCGTCCTCGGCCGGGCCGTGCGTCCGCATAAAGCGATCCAGCAGGGCCTCCACCTCCGCCGTGGTGGCCGCCGCCAACGCCTCATCGGCAAGGGCGCGGGCGTCCTGCCCGCGCAGGGCACGCACCATTTGTTTGACACTTGGCAGCGTCGAGGCGTTCATGCTTAGCTTGTCGAGGCCAAGGCCCAGCAGCAGCGGCACAGCCCGTGGGTCGCCTGCCATCTCACCGCACAAGGTCACCCGGATGCCCGCGGCGTGGCCCGCCTGCACCACCTGCCGCAGCCCGGCCACCACCGCCGGGTGGAAATGGGAGTAGAGGGGCTGCACCCACTCGTTGCCCCGGTCCGCCGCCAGCAGGTACTGGGCCAGGTCGTTGGTGCCGATGCTGAAAAAATCAGCCTTTTGGGCGAGGCGCTCGGCCAGCACCACGCTGGCCGGAGTCTCCACCATGATGCCCACCATGATCTGCTCGTTAAAATCCCGGCCCTCGGCCCGCAGCTCCGCCATGCAGGCCGCCAGCAGCTCCCGGGTGGCCCCCAGCTCCTCCAGCGACACCACCATCGGCACCATGATGCGCAGTTCCCCAAAGGCCGAGGCTCGCAAAATAGCGCGCAGCTGCGTTTTGAATATTCCGGGATGCTGCAGGCAGAAACGAATGGCCCGCAGCCCCAGCGCCGGGTTTTGCTCCGGCGGGTAGCTGTGGTAGGGCAGTGCCTTGTCGCCGCCGATGTCCAGGGTGCGCACCACCACCGGGTGGCCGGCCATCTGCCTTGCGGCATAGCGGTAGGCCGCGAACTGGCGCTCCTCACTGGGGAAATCGCCGCCCTGCATGTAGAGGTACTCGGTGCGGAACAGCCCGACACCCTCGGCCCCCTGCTCAAGGGCGTATCCGCACTCCCGCTCGAGGCCGATGTTGGCCATCAGTTCCACCACCGCGCCGTCCTTTGTTTCGGCGGGCAGGCGGCGCAGCCGGGCCAGCTGGGCCTTTCGGCGGGTCAAAGCCTGCCGCTTTACCCGGGCGGTGGCCAGGGTTCCGGCGCCCGGGTTCAACACCACAGTGCCGGCCCCGCCGTCCACAATGGCCACCGCACCTTCCTCGGCGGCCTCCATCAGCCCGCGCACCCCCACCACGGCCGGAATGTCCATGGTGCGGGCCATGATGGCGGTGTGGGAGGTGCGCCCGCCCAGCTCGGTGGCGAAGCCCAGCACCTTCTCCCGATCCATCACGGCGGTGAAGCTGGGGGGCAGGTCCTTCGCCAGAATGACGCAGGGCTCCCCCACCGACAGGCCTGGCCGGGCCGGGCCGCCGTGCAGCTGCTCCCGCAGGCGCAGCGCCTCGTCCCGCACGTCGGCGGCGCGCTCCATCGTCAGCTCATCCCCGGTGGCTTCAAACTGTTCGGCCACCGCCTCGCCGGCCAGATACACCGCGTGCTCGGCGTTCTCCAGCGCCTCGATGCGCTCGAACACCAGCTGCTCCAGAAGCGGGTCCTCCAAAATGGCGAGGTGGGCCTCCATGATGGCCGCCTCCTCGGGGCCGGCGGCATCCACCACCTGCTGCACCTGCTGGCAGCATGCTAAAACAGCGTCACGGTACCGCTGCTTTTCATGCTCGATACCGTCCGCTGTAATTTTGGTCTTATTCAGTTCGGTCTCCATCCCGACCCACAGGCACACCGGGCCGATGGCCACCCCGGCCGAGGCCGCTATGGCTTCAAGGCTTTTTTCCATCAGCCGGCTATCCCTCCAGGTTTTGGATGAACTCCACCAGAGACTGCATGTACTGCTCCTCGTTTGGGCCATCCACCCGTAGGGTCACCTCAGCGCCCTGGTGCAGCCCCATCGAGAGCAGCGACAGGATGCTCTTAAGGTTGCAGGTGGTGGTGTCGCGGATAATCTCGACCTTCCCATCGTAGGTTTTTACAAAGCTGGTCACAAGCGAGGCCGGGCGCGCGTGCAGCCCGGAGGGGTTGGTAATGGTCACCTGTTGTTCTATCATTTCGGGGCCCTCTTGTGTGTGCGGCGAAAGCCTCTCTCTCCCCTAATATTATACCCGCTGGCGCGTAAGCTTTCAAGGGCGCCGGCGCGGTTCAGATAAATACAGCCTGAACCAGCACCATGTACAGCACGGTGCCGGCAGCGATGGCAAGCAGCGAGTTTTTCCGCCACAAAAACAGGCCGGCCACCACCACAAGGGCAATCAGCTCCGGCAGGCCGAAGGGGGCCGCCGTGAGGCGCACGTCCTTGAGGCAGTAAACCACCAGCATGGCCGTGATGGCAAAGGGCAGCACCTTGCCGAGATACACCACATAGCGCGGGGTGGGCCGCCCGGCCGGAAACAGGATGAAGGGCAGCGCCCGGGTGGCAAGGGTGACCAGGGCCATAATCAGGATGGCCAGCAGGGTCTGGAGGGGGGTCATGGTGGTCATGCGGCACCCTCCTTCCTCTGTTTTTCCAGCGGGCGGCGGGTGAGGGTGAACACCACCACCAGCACCGCCATGGCCGCCAGGATGAACCACTGGGGGCCGAACACCACCCGGCAGGCCAGCGAGGCGAACAGCCCGATCAGCGCCGGGGTGCGGTTGGCCTTCTCGCGCCACTGCTCCAGCAAAATCACCACAAATAGGGCGGTCATCACAAAGTCGATGCCCTGGGTGTTGATGGGCAGCGCCGAGCCCAAAAGGCCGCCCAGGGTGCAGCCGATGATCCAGTAGCACTGGTCCATAATCGAGATGGCGAGATAGAAGGGCTTTTCGGCCATCCCCTCGGGGGGCCTGGCGGAGCACAGCAGGGCGAAGGTCTCATCGGTGAGGGCGAAGATCATGTAGTACTTTGCCCGGCCAAATTGCTTGAAGCGCTCCAGCATCGAGATGCCGTAGAACACATGCCGGGCGTTCACGGCGAGGGTCATCAGCGCCATGGTGAGCGGGTCGAAGCCGGCGGCCATCAGCCCGGCGGCCAGAAACTGGCCGCTGCCGGCGTAGATGAGCAAGGCCATCAAAAAGGCCCAGCCGGCGCCATAGCCCTTGCTGGCCAGCAGCATGCCAAAGGCCATGCCCATGAAGACATAGCCCGTCAGCACCGGAACCGTATGGGGAAACGCCGCCCGCGCGGCGCGCAATTTGCTTTGCAATGGGGTTTCTTCTTTCTCTTTTGATTACCACTCAGCCAACCAGCGCCAGGCGACGGGTGCTATTTGACCGAGCCTAGGGCTAAGGATATGCGAAGCATGCGAGGGAGAGTAGCACCCGACGACCGACGCTCAGCCCCCCAGATACGCTTTTTTAACCTCAGCGTTGTCGGCCAGGTCGGCGGCCACGCCCTGCATCGCCACCTTGCCGGTTTCCAGCACATAGGCGCGGCTGGCCAGCTCCAGGGCCATCTTGGCGTTCTGCTCCACCAGCAGCACGGTCACCCCGGTTTGGTTAATCTCCCGGATAATCTTGAATATCTCCCGCACCAAAAGGGGCGAAAGACCCATGCTGGGCTCGTCCAAAAGCAGCATCCGGGGCTTCGCCATCAGCGCCCGGCCGATGGCCAGCATCTGCTGCTCGCCGCCCGAAAGGGTGCCCGCCATCTGGCGGCGGCGCTCCTTCAGCCGGGGCAGCATGGCATACACCTTGTCCATGTCCTCCCGGATGACCCCCTCCTTGCGGGCATAGGCCCCCATCTCAAGGTTTTCGCGCACCGTCATCCGGCTGAACACCCGCCGGCCCTCGGGTACCTGGGAGAGGCCCAGCCCGGGAATCAGGTGGGGCTTTGTGGCCAGCAGGTTTTCGCCGCAAAACTCGATGCTTCCGCCCTTGGGGCGCAGCAGGCCGCTCACCGCGTGGAGGATGGTGGTCTTGCCGGCGCCGTTGGCGCCGATCAGGGTAACGATCTCCCCTTCGTCCACATCGAAGCTGACCCCCTTGATGGCGTGGATCGCCCCATAGTAGACCTCGAGGTCACGCACCTCAAGCATCTTCTGCTTCGTCGTCAAGCGCGTCACCTCCCAGATAAGCCTCGATCACCCGCTCGTCGCCCTGGATCTCGGCAGGCTCGCCCCGGGCGATGATGCGCCCGTAATCCAAAACGAAGATGTACTCGCAGATGTCCATCACGAAGTTCATGTCGTGCTCTATCAGCAGCACGCTGATGTCGAAGCGATCCCGCAGCATCTTCACGGTCTCCATCAGCTCGGCCGTCTCGGTGGGGTTCATGCCGGCGGCCGGCTCGTCCAGCAGCAGCACCTTCGGCCCGCTCGCCAGCGCCCGGGCAATTTCCAGCTTGCGCTGCTGGCCGTAGGGCAGGTTGCGGGCATAGTCGTGGGCAAACTCGTCCAGCCCCATAAGGCCCAACAGCTCGTGGGCGCGGCGGCTGATCTCCCGCTCCTCCTTGCGGTAACCCGGGCCGCGGAACACCCCGCTGAGCATGCTGTAGTGCATCTGCTGGGTCATCGCGGTTTTCACGTTGTCGATCACCGACAGGTCCTTGAACAGCCGGATGTTCTGGAAGGTGCGGGAAAGACCCATCTGGCAACGCTGGTAGGTCTTGTATTTCAGCAGGCTTTTCTCCTCGAGGTAGATGTCCCCCCGGGTGGGGGCGTACACCCCGGTGAGCAGGTTGAAAATTGTGGTTTTGCCGGCGCCGTTCGGGCCGATCAGCCCAACAATCTGCCCCTTCTTGATGTGGAAGGAGACGCCGTCCACCGCCACAAGGCCCCCGAAGAAGATCGAGAGGTCCTCCACCTGCAACTCTATCTTACGGCTCATGCCCCCTCGCCCCCTTTCCCGGATGCGGCCGGCTTCTTCCCGAACTTACGCAGCAGCCACTCGAAGGGCTTGATGACCTGTATCTCGGCCCGGCCCAGAAGGCCCTTCGGGCGGAACAGCATCACGATGATCAGCACCACGCTGTAGATCAGCATGCGGTACTGGGCGAAGCCGCGCAGCAGCTCGGGCAGCAGGGTGAGCACGCTGGCCGAGATGACCGACCCGGTGATTGAGCCCATGCCGCCCAGCACCACCATCATCAGAATCTCGATGGAGAAGTTGAAATCGTACTTCGAGGGGTCGATGATGCTGACGTACTGGGCGAGGAAGCCGCCCGCCACCCCGGCGAAGAAGGCCGAGAGGGTGAAGGTGAGCAGCTTGTAGTAGGTGGTGTTGATGCCCGAGTTCTCGGCGGCAATCTCGTCCTCCCGGATGGCCAGCACCGCCCTGCCGTGGCGGGAGGTGCCGAAGGTGTAGGAGAAGAAGATGACGAAGGCAGCCACCAAAAACACGTAGGAGAACAGGCCGTCGGGCTGCTTGTTCACGTTGAAGGTGGGAAAGCCCGAGTAGCCCTTGGCCCCGTTGGTGATGCCCTTGAAATACCGGGCCAGCACCTCGATGATCTTGCCAAAGCCGAGGGTGATGATGGCCAGGTAGTCCCCCCGCAGGCGCAGGGCCGGAATGCCGATCAGCAGGCCGGTGACGGCGGCCAGCACCCCGGCCAGCACCAGGCCAATCGGCAGGGAGGCGCCGAGGGCCATGCCGCTCTCCTTGGCAAAAATCGAGGTGGCGTAGGCCCCCACCAGCATGAAGCCGGCGTGGCCCAGCACCAGCTGGCCCATCAGGCCGGTCACCATGTTCAGGCTCACGGCGGCAATCACGTTGATGCAGCACAGGTTGATCATGCCGATCACGTAGGCCGAGAGTGACCCAGAGGCGATGAACACCCGCATCAGCACATACACTGCCGCCACCACAACCAGGGTACCCAGGCTGGCAATGCCGCGTTTTTTTGTTTTGGTCATCGGTTTACCCGCCATGCTCACACCTTCTCTTTCTCATGGCGGCCCAAAAGGCCCGCCGGTTTGAGCAGCAGAATAACAATGAGCAGGCCAAACACCACGGCGTCGGTTAGGATGGAGTTGCCGTAGGCATTGTTCAGGCCCTCGGCCACCCCGAGGATGTAGCCGCCCAGCATGGCGCCGGGAATGCTGCCGATGCCGCCAAACACCGCCGCAATGAAGGCCTTGAGGCCCAGCATGCTGCCCATGTAGGGCCGGGCGAACATATAGGTGTTGGCGTAGAGCACCGAGCCCACCGCCGCCAGCGCACTGCCGGCCGCAAAGGTGAACAGGATAACGCTTTTGGTGTTGATACCCATCAGCATGGCGGCGCCCGGATCCTCACTGGTGGCGCGCATCGCCTTGCCGATCTTGGTGCGGTCCACCAGCATGCGCAGCACCAGCATCATGGCAAGGCTCACCACGATGTTCAGCAGGGTGTTGGACACCTGCACCCCGCCGATGATGATATCCGGCAGGGGGAACAGGCGGGAGATGGTGCGCTCGCTGGAGCCGTAGATCAGCTGGTAGAGGTTTTGCAGCAGCAGCGAGACACCGATGGCCGTGATGAGCAGCGAAATGCGGGGGGAGCCCTGGTCCAGCAGGCGCTGGTAGGCCACCCGCTCGATCAGCATGCCCACCAGTGCGCAGAAGACAACGGCGCAGATGGCCGCGAACCAGGCGGGCATACCCCAGCCCAGCACCGACACGATGACAAAGCAGCCCACCATGATGATATCGCCATGGGCGAAGTTGATGAGCTTGACGATGCCATAGACCATGTTGTAGCCCAGCGCCACCAGGGCATAGATGGCGCCGATGCCCAGGCCGTTCAGCAGCTGTGTGACGAAATACATGACTTTTCAGGCTCCCTCCTCGGAAAAAATCAGTACGCGATTGATACCCCTATCAATTCGAAAAGAGGGCGAATTGCTTCGCCCCTTTTCGATATAGCGCTATAGTAATGTCTGCTCCAGGGCCGAAACACCCACACCCGCGCGCCCGTGCCGGGTCGCGCTTACGGCTCAGCTTCACCGTCGGGTATGAACGGGGCTTCGCCCCGGGCCCATCTTAAGGACCGATGGGCCTACCCGGCGGCTCGCCTCACCGGGTGCGGGCAATTTTGTTTGCTCCTGAGCTCAATCTCCCGGGCAGCCCGGAAAAGCAAGCCAAAATTGGCACTTTGTGCCCTATGCAGTATACATCCCCAGCGAAACCTCGGTGCCGTCCTTGAACTCCACGATGCAGGCGCCGCGGGTGGGGTCGTTGCCGTTCTCGTAGGAGATTCTGCCGTACAGGCCGGTGTAGTCCACCCGGTGGAAGGCCTGAACGATCTCGCCCGTGTCGGTGCTGCCGGCGTTGTCGATGGAGGTGCACAGCAGGTACATCGCCTCGTAGCCCAGGGCCGCGAACATGTCGGGGGCCTCGCCGTATTCGGCCTCGAAATCAGCCATGAATTTCTGCATCTCGGTGCCGGGGTTGGCCATGTCGTACTGGTTGGAGTAGTAGGCGCCGTCCAGGGCGGCCAGGTTGCTCTCGTCCATGTGGCCCAGCAGGCTGGCCCAGCCGTCGGGCCCAAGCAGCTTGGATTCGATGCCGAGGCCGCGGGCCTGGGCAATGATCTTGGAGGCATCCTCGTAGTAGCAGGGCACCATGATCACATCGGGGTTTTTGTTCTTGATTTTGGTAAGCTGGGCGTTGAAGTCAGACGCGCCCTGCTCGTAGCTCTCCTCGTCCAGCACCTCCAGGCCGATGGATTCGGCGGTGGCCTTGAAGCTCTCGTACACGCCCTCGCTGTAGTCATCGGTGCTGTCATACAGAACCGACGCGGTGGCGGCACCCAGCTCCTCTTTGGCATACTTGGCCATCAGCTCGCCCTGGTAAGGGTCGGTGAAGCAGGCGCGGAACACGTTGGGCCGGTCGATCGTGATGTCGGCGCCGGTGCCGGTGGGGGTGATCATCACGATGTCATCCTCCACGGCGCGCTGGGCCACCGCGAGGGAGGGCTTGGTGGTCACGTCGCCCCACAGGGCAACCATGCCATCCTGCATCAGCTTGTTGTAGGCGGCCACCGCCTCGGTGGCGTCGCCCTGCTCGTCCAGGCAGTTGAACATAACCTGCTTGCCCATCACACCGCCGGCGGCGTTGATCTCCTTCACGGCCAGCTCGGCGCCGTGCATCGCCATCATGCCGTACTGGGACACCTCGCCCGTCTGCGGGGCCAGGCCGCCAATCAGGATTTCATCCCCTGAGGGGGTGTTGTCCTCACCGCCCGCCTCGGGGGTGGAAGCCGCGGCAGAATCGCCCTCGACAAAGGAAGCGGTAGCAGTCTGCCCGTCATCGCCGCCGCCACCGGCAGCCAGGGCCATCACCAGCATAGCCGCAAGCAGCACACACAAAAACTTTTTCATTGTACTCTCCTCCTAAAAACACCTTTAAATATCAAACTCAGCCAGTTTTCGAGTCTATAAATACACATTATAAAGGCAGCGCGCTAAAGTTGCAATGCGCACAATCCCCATGTTTTTCTCCACGCGAAAGAGTGGTTTTGTGCCACAACATACAAAAAATGTCGTTTTTGCCCTGAAACCCGCACATTTCGGGGCCTTTGGGGCTGGCACGCAACATCCATTCTCTAAACATGTGCGCCAATTGCGCACATGTTCTATGCCTGCCCCATTTACCTTTTCTTCCACACAAAATCGTGCTATACTTTAGGGCAATTGGAAAGCGCCGAAAAGCCCGGCCTGGCGCATGTAAATCCCGGCTTGGCATCGGCAAGGCCGGCCTGTTTCAAAAAAGCAACGGGGGTGACCAGAATGGTCAGCAAGAAAAAATTCAACTATATCAACGAGCTGCAGGACCTTCAGCGCCTTGCCGTAGAGTGCCCCTGTGACGTGGGCCTGCACTCGGAGGACGGCAGCATGATCATCGACGCCAAGAGCTACATCGGGATGTACGCGCTGGACTTCAACCAGCCCATTCTGGTGGTCAGCGAGGACGAGAGTTTCCACGAAAAGATCAAAAACATCGGCGAGAACGTCGAGTAGTTCCCGGCGCGGAGGAATGGATGGACAACAAACGGCACAAGCTTTTTAACCGGCGAACCCTCTCCACCCTGGTGGTGGTGTGCATCGCCATCCTGCTTTTCATGGCCCTTTCCAACTTTGGGGCGGTGGTTGGCGCCATCGGGTGGTTTTTCTCCATCTTCTCCCCCTTTGCCGCCGGGGTGTGCATCGCCTATCTGCTGAACATGCCGATGCGCTTTTTGGAAAACAAGCTGTTCCACAGGTTCAAGCGCAAGCGGGCGCTGGCCATCCTCACCACCTACCTTGGTGCCCTGCTGGTGCTGGCGCTGCTGCTGGGCCTTGTAATCCCCCAGCTGATCGACAGCATCAGCACCCTGCTGCGCAACGCCACCACCTACCTGAACAACCTGAACGGCTTTGTGAACGAGATTGGCATGCGCTTCGAAATTGGCGCCGAGCTGCTGGATACCTTCCTGCTGAGCTACAACGACCTGGTGAACCAGGTGGTGGGCTTTGTGCGTTCCATTCTGCCCGATATCGTAAACTGGGGCGTCCAGTTCGGCTCCGGGCTGGTGAGCGTGCTCACCGCGCTGATTGCCTCGATCTACATGCTGTTTGGCAAGGAGAAGCTGACCCGCCAGTGCCGGCGGGTACTGTATGCCGTGCTGCCCGCCGCCCGGGCCGATAACGTAATGCGGGTGGGCCGTCTGTCAGACGGGGTGTTCTCGGGCTTCATCAGCGGCAAGCTGCTGGACTCCCTGATCATCGGCATCATCTGCTTTGTGGGCCTGTCCATCATGAACATCCTTGGCTCGGTTCTGGGTATTGCCATGCTCAGCATGCCCTTCACCCCGCTCATCAGCGTCATCATCGGGGTCACCAACGTCATCCCGTTCTTCGGGCCGTTCATCGGGGCCATTCCCAGCGCGATGATCCTGCTGATGATCAATCCGGGCAGCGCCCTGGTGTTTGTGATCTTCATCATCGTGCTCCAGCAGTTCGACGGCAACATCCTCGGGCCGAAGATTCTCGGGCAGAGCACCGGCCTGCCGGCTATATGGGTGCTGGTGGCCATCATCGTGGGCGGCGGGCTGTTCGGCTTCATGGGCATGCTGCTCGGGGTGCCCACCACCGCCGTGGTCTACACCCTGGCCAGTGATTTTGTCGAGCGGCGGCTGCGCCGCAAGGGCCTGGCCGAGGAGGGCGCCCTCACCACCCGTATGAACGGGCCGGCCGGGCCTTTGCCCTACGAGATGTCCGGTGGCCCGGCAGCCCACAAGGCGGACGTTGAGGCGAGCACTGCGCCCGAGGCAGGCAAACCAGAAGGAGAAAAACCCGGTGAGTAAGAAATATGTGAGCAACTTCGTGCTGTTCTCGGTGGGGTACATCCTGCTGGGCATCTTGCTCATTGCCGCGCCGGAGCACTCGCAGCGCATCATCTGCACCCTGCTGGGCATTGTGCTGATGGTGGCCGGCATCGCCCGCATCGCCTGGTATTTCATCAAGGACGACCTGTCCCGTGCCTTCCACAACGACATCCCCTTCGGGGTGCTCCAGCTGATCGGCGGCATCTATCTGATGGCCAAGGCCGACGCGGTATGGAGCTGGCTGCCGGTGATTATGGGCTTTGCCGTGGTGTTCGACAGCATCGTCAAGCTCCAGCATGCTTTTGACTTGAAGCGCACCGGCCTTGGCCCCTGGTGGGCTATTTTGGCGCTGGCGCTGGCCACTGCGGTGCTGGGGGTGCTGCTGATTCTCGGCATCTTTGGGCCGGAGGTGCTGCTCTACTACTTCGGCACGGTGCTGATTTTCGACGGCGCCGCCAACCTGGTCACCATCATCCTGCTTTCGGTGCGCACCCGGCGCCAGCCGCCCGGCGGGGAAGACGAAAACCCACAATGACACAAACAGGACCACCCGGCGGGTGGTCCTGTTCCGTTTAATGA
>JAJDIZ010000060.1 GCA_030266915.1 Ruminococcaceae bacterium OttesenSCG-928-D13
GGCAGAGGGCTATCGTGAGGATATGACCAAGTTTCTGCGCGCACTGATCAAGCATCCGGGCGAGAGCTGCAACGAGAAAGCCAAAATCGACACCGCCGTTGCCGAGTGCCGCAAGCTGGGCTTCGACAAGGTGGAGGTTGACCCCCAGGGCAACATGCTGGCCTACATGGGCACCGGCAAAACCCTGATTGCCTTCGACGGCCACATTGACACCGTGGGCATCGGCAACATCGACAACTGGGACTTCGACCCCTACGAGGGCTACGAGAACGAGAATGAGATCGGCGGCCGCGGCGCTTCCGACCAGCACAGCGGCATCGTCTCCGCCGTGTACGGCGCCAAGATCATGAAGGACCTGGGCCTGCTGAGCGACAAGTACACCGCCCTGGTCACCGCCACCGTTCAGGAAGAGGACTGCGACGGCCTGTGCTGGCAGTACATCATCCGTGAAGACAAAATCCGCCCCGAGTTCGTGGTGATCAACGAGCCCACCGACGGCGGCATCTACCGCGGCCATCGCGGCCGTATGGAGATTCGTGTTGACGTGCGCGGCGTTTCCTGCCACGGCAGCGCCCCCGAGCGCGGCGACAACGCCATCTACAAGGCCAGCGAGATCCTGATGGAGGTCAAGCAGCTGAACGAGAACGACGCTGCCGACAGCACCGAGATCAAGGGCCTTGTCAAAATGCTGGAAGAAAAGTACAACCCCGAGTGGAAGGAAGCCAACTTCCTGGGCCGCGGCACCATCACCGCCAGCCAGATTTTCTACACCTCCCCCAGCCGCTGCGCCGTGGCCGACAGCTGCGCCTTCTCCCTGGACCGCCGCATGACCGCCGGCGAAACCTGGGAAAGCTGCCTGGACGAAATCCGCGCCCTGCCCGCCGTGAAGAAATACGGCGACGACGTGGTTGTCAGCATGTACGAGTACGACCGGCCCAGCTACACCGGCTGTGTCTACCCCATCGAGTGCTACTTCCCCACCTGGGTCATTCCGGAAGACCATCCCATCACCCAGGCCGTGGCCAAGAGCCACAAGGTTCTCTACGGCGACAAGCGCCTCGGCACCTCCGGCCCCAAGGCCGCCGAGAAGCGTGAGGACCGCCCGCTGATCGACAAGTGGACCTTCTCCACCAACGGCGTTACCATCATGGGCCGTAACGGCATCCCCTGCATCGGCCTTGGCGGCGGCGCCGAGAGCCAGGCCCACGCCCCCAACGAGATCGCCTGGAAGGACGACCTGGTACGCGTGGCGGCCATTAACGCACTGATCCCCACCATGTACTGCGAGGCTCAGGGCAAATAAAAGTACCAAAATGATAGCCGGGGCCAAAACGCAGATGTGTAAATGGATGAATCCGGCCATGGATACCGGGCTTCCCCGCGGGACTGCCGCGGGGAAGCCACAGACAAAACTTTACTTAAACTATTAGGGAGGAAAGACCAACATGAGCAACTTCACCGACCTTGTAAAGAAGCTGGAAGGCCTCGACACCAGCAAAATGTACCAGAACGACTTCCTGCTCACCTGGGAGAAATCCGACGCCGAGATCGCCGCCACCTTTGCTGTGGCCGACGCCCTGCGTGACCTGCGCGAGCGTAACGTCTCCTCGAAGGTGTTCGATTCCGGCCTCGGCATCAGCCTGTTCCGTGACAACTCCACCCGCACCCGGTTCTCCTTCGCCTCGGCCTGCAACATGCTGGGCCTGGAGGTGCAGGACCTGGACGAGGGCAAGAGCCAGATCGCCCACGGCGAAACCGTGCGTGAAACCGCCAACATGATCAGCTTCATGGGCGACGTGATCGGCATCCGTGACGACATGTACATCGGCAAGGGCAACGCCTACATGCGCGAGGTGGCCCAGGCCGTGCAGGAAGGCTACGACGAGGGCAACCTTGAGCAGCGGCCCACCCTGGTGAACCTGCAGTGCGACATCGACCATCCCACCCAGAGCATGGCCGATATGGATCACATCATCCACCAGTTCGGCGGGGTGGAGAACCTCAAGGGCAAGAAGATCGCCATGACCTGGGCCTACAGCCCCAGCTACGGCAAGCCCCTGTCGGTGCCCCAGGGCATCATCGGCCTGATGAGCCGCTTTGGCATGGACGTTGTGCTGGCCCATCCCGAGGGCTACGAAGTGATGCCCGAGGTTGAGGCGGTTGCGGCCAAGAACGCGGCGGCCACCGGCGGCAGCTTCAAGAAGACCAACTCGATGGCCGAGGCCTTCGAGGGCGCCGACATCGTCTACCCCAAGAGCTGGGCCCCCTTCGCCGCCATGGAGACGCGCACCGACCTGTACGGCAAGGGCGACATGGACGGCATCAACAAGCTGGAAAAAGAGCTGCTGGCCCAGAACGCGAACCACAAGGACTGGGAGTGCACCGAAAAGCTGATGAAGACCACCAATGCCGGCAAGGCGCTGTACATGCACTGCCTGCCCGCCGACATCACCGGCGTTTCCTGCAAGGAGGGCGAGGTGGAGGCCAGCGTGTTTGACCGCTACCGCGTGCCGATGTACAAGGAAGCCGGCTTCAAGCCCTACATCATCGCTGCCATGATGTTCCTGGCCAAGATGAAGGACCCCGCCGCCGCCCTGAAGGCCCTGGAAGCCCGCGGCCAGAAGCGCATCTTCACCTACTAAGAGGCACACAGAGGGGAAACACCTATGAGCAAAAACCGTATCGTGCTCGCCCTGGGCGGCAACGCCCTGGGCAACACCCTCACCGAGCAGATGGAAGCCGTGAAGGGCACCGCCAAAGCGATTGTCGGCCTGATTGAGGGCGGCAACGAGGTGGTGATCGCCCACGGCAACGGTCCCCAGGTGGGAATGATCAACCTCGCTATGGAGACCGCCGGCAAAACCGAGGCCAAAACGCCCTACATCCCGATGAGCGTCTGCGTGGCCATGAGCCAGGGCTACATCGGCTATGACCTGCAGAACGCCCTGCGTGAGGAACTGCTGGACCGCGGGATGAACATCCCGGTGGCTACCATCATCAGCCAAACCGTGGTGGACGGCGACGACCCGGCCTTCAAGGACCCCTCGAAGCCGATCGGTTCCTTCTACTCCGAGGAGGAGGCCAAGGAGCTGGCGAAGGAAAAGGGCTACATCATGAAGGAAGACGCCGGCCGTGGCTGGCGCCGTGTGGTGGCCAGCCCCCGCCCGGTGGACATCGTGGAGAAGGAGACTGTCAAGGCCCTGCTGGGCGCCGGCCAGGTTGTGGTAGCGGCAGGCGGCGGCGGCATCCCGGTGCGCAGCGAGGGCAACCACCTCGCAGGCGCTTCCGCCGTGGTGGACAAGGATTTCGCATCCTGCGTGCTGGCCCAGGAGATTGACGCCGACACGCTGATTATCCTCACCGCCGTGGAAAAGGTTGCCATCAACTTCGGCAAGCCCAACGAGCAGTGGTTGGACACCCTCTCCCTGGAGGACGCCCAGAAGTTCTGCGACGAGGGCCAGTTCGCCCCGGGCAGCATGCTGCCCAAGGTGCAGGCCGCCATGCAGTTCGCGGCCTCCAAGCCCGGCCGCAAGGCGCTGATCACCCTGCTGGAAAAAGCCAGCGAGGGCATCGCCGGCAAAACCGGCACCACCATCGTCTCCGGCTAAACTTTTCGCACTTCAAAAACAAAGCGTGCCCCCCAATGGGCGATGACAGCTCATCGAAACCCATTGGGGGCCTCGCGCCATTTTGACATAATTACCCCTAATTTCGGAAGGAGCATAGCTTTATGATCCTGATTGGAAACGGACGCCTGATCACCTGGAACGCCGCCACACCCTATCTTGAGGACGGCTGCGTAGCGGTGGACGGGAACACCATTGCCACCTTCGGCCCCACGGCCGAGATGAAGGCCAAGTACCCGGATGCCGAGTTCTACGACGCGGCCGGTCGGGTTATCATGCCCGGGCTGATCTGCGCCCACACCCACATCTACTCGGCCTTCGCAAGAGGCCTGTCCATCCCCCGTGCCCATCCGGACCGGGACTTCATCGACATCCTCGAGAACCAGTGGTGGAAGATCGACAAGGTGCTGAATGAGGAAGACAACCGCTACAGCGCTTATTCCACCGGTATTGAGAGCGTGCGCAACGGCGTCACCACCCTGTTTGACCACCAGGCCAGCCAGTTCCATGTCACCGGCAGCCTGCGGGCCATCGACGGCGCCCTGAAGGATATCGGCGTGCGCTGCAGCCTGTGCTACGAGGTGAGCGACCGGGACGGCAAGGATATCGCCAAAGAGGCCATCCGGGAGAACATCGACTACATCGACTACGCCGCCAAAGACGAGACCGACATGTCCAAGGGCATGCTGGGGCTGCACGCCAGCTTCACCATCAGCCCCGAGACGATGGAGGCCTGTGTGGAGGCGATGGGCGACCGCAACGCCGGCTACCACGTACACACCGCCGAGGGCATTGCCGACCTGTACGACAGCCTTGGCAAGTACGGCAAACGGGTGGTGGAGCGGCTGCACGACGCGGGCATCCTGGGGGAAAAGACCCTCTCGATCCACAACGTGCACATCAACACCGCCGAGATGGAGATTCTGAAAGCCACAAACACCATGGCGGTGCATAACCCCGAGAGCAACATGGGCAACGCGGTGGGGGTTACCCCGGCATTGCAGATGCTGGAGAAGGGCATCCCCGTGGGCCTTGGCACCGACGCCTACACCCAGGACATGTTCGAGTCCCTCAAGGTGGCCAACCTGATCCACAAGCACCACGCCTGCAACCCGTCGGTAGGCTTCATGGAGAGCATCGACATGCTGTTCAAAAACAACGCCGCCATCTGCGGGCGCTTCTTCAAAAAGCCGCTGGGCGTTGTGCAGGAGGGTGCCTACGCCGACCTGATTGTGGTGGATTACCTCCCCCACACCCTGCTGAACGAAAACACCATCGCCGGCCATGTGATGTTTGGCATGATGGGCCGCGGCGTGGACTCAACGATGATCAACGGCAAATTTGTGATGAAGGATCGCAAGATGCAAACCGTGGACGAGGCCGCCGTGCTGGCCAAAGCCCGGGAACAGAGCGCCGATTTCTGGAAACGGGTGGTGGGCTAGTCCCCACCATCCAGCCTCAGATCACCGACCACAAGAACGATTTCAACAATCCACTTTAGAAGGTGTTTAGATGAGCCAGCCCGGCGTTCAGGGCTCCACCAACCCCGCTCAAAAAACGAATCCACTGTTCTCCTTCGAGGGCAGGCCCTCGTTGCGCCAGGTGGCGCCGCTGGGCTTGCAGCATCTGGTGGCGGCCATCGTAGGCATCGTCACCCCGGCCATGATCATCGCGGCCCAGTGCGATTTTTCACCCCACGACACCACCCGCCTGATCCAGATTTCCCTGGTGGTGAGCGCCCTCGGCACCCTGCTGCAGGTTTTCCCGATTTTCCGGGTTGGCAGCCGGCTGCCGGTGGTGATGGGGGTCAGCTTTGCCTACCTGCCCACAATGCAGGCCATCGCGTCGGACTGGATCACCGCCAACCCCGACCAGCCCGCAGCAGCCATCTCGGTAATTTTGGGCGCCCAGATTTTCGGCGGCGCCGCTGCCTTCTTTGTAGGGCTGTTTATCAAGCAGGTGCGGCGGTTTTTCCCGCCCATCGTCACCGGCACTGTCATCTTCACCATCGGCCTGTCCCTCTACCCCACAGCGGTGCGCTACATGGCCGGGGGCGGCAATGCCGATACCAACCCACTGTTTGGCAGCTGGCAAAACTGGCTGATTGCCGCCGTTACGCTGCTGATCGTGATTTTCTTCAACTACTTCACCCAAGGCTTCGCCAAGTTGGCGTCCATCCTGATCGGGATGATCGGCGGCTACATTCTGGCGCTGATTTTCACCGTCACCGGCCTGGCGCCCCTGGTCACCTTCGAGAACGTGAGCAGTGCCACCTGGTTTGAGTTTGTGCCGCCGATGCACTTCGGCCTCAAGTTCGTGCCCTCGGCCATCATCTCGATGGTGATCATGTACGTGGTGAACGCCGTGCAAGCCATCGGCGATTATTCCAGCACCACCCTGGGCGGTATGGACCGCAACCCCACCGACAAAGAGCTCTCGGGCGGCATCATGGCCAATGGCCTGGTGGCCGTTGTTGGGGCGATGTTCGGCGGGCTGCCCAGCGCCACCTACAGCCAGAACGTGGGCATCGTCACCCTCACCCGGGTCATTAACCGGCTGGTGTTTGCCTTCACCGCCATCGTCATGCTGGCGGCCGGATTTGTGCCCAAGTTCTCGGCCATCCTCACCACCATTCCCCAGTGCGTCATCGGCGGGGCCACCCTTTCGGTATTCGCCTCCATCACGATGACCGGCGTGCGGATGATCGCCAGTGCCAACATGACCCAGCGCAACCTTGGTGTCGTGGGCATCAGCGTGTCCCTCGGCGTGGGGGTCACCAGCGTGGCCGGCGCCCTCGGCGGCTTCCCCGGGTGGGTTTCCAGCGTGTTCGGCTCCTCCTCGGTGGTCATTGCCACCCTGGCGGCCATCGTGCTGAACCTTGCCCTGCCCAACACCCCCGTGGACCCCGACAAACCGGTGGAGACGCTGGAAGAAGAACTCGAGCGCACCAAAAAAGAGAAAGAAGCGGCCAAAAAGGACTGATATCCGGGGATTGCCGCAGTTTGGCGGCAGTCCCCGTGCGGATTTTTGTGACAGGACTGACCCAAAAGAAGCCTAATGATTAGGGAGGAACGCAATGAGTGAGATTATGAGGCCTATGCCCTTCGACAAGCTGATGACCTGGGCCACCTCGGAATACAAGCAGCAAAAGCGGGTGTTCGGCATCCGCAAGGAAAAGTTCTATCAAAACAAAACCGGCGCCTCGATGGATATTTTCGGGCAGGCCATCGCCTCCCCCATCGGCCCGGCCGCCGGCCCCAACAGCCAGCTGGCCCAGAACATCATCGCCGCATGGGCGGCCGGCAGCCGATTTATCGAGCTGAAAACCGTGCAGAAAATGGACGGCGACGAGCTGCGCGCCTGCGTGCCCCGGCCCTGCATCAACGCAGAGGACGAGGGCTACAACGTGGAGTGGAGCACCGAGCTGTTTGTGCAGCAGGCCTTCGAGGAGTACGTCAAGGCCTGGCTGGCCATCCACGTACTGACGAAGGAATTCGGCATCGCCGGCGGCACCGATATCGTGTTCAATATGTCGGTGGGCTACGACCTTGAGGGCATCAAAACCGAGAAGATCGATAAATTCATCGAAGGGATGAAAGATGCCTCGGGCACCGAGGTGTTCAAAAACGGCCTCAACTGGCTGAAGGAAAAGGGCTACGACACCGCCGCCATCCCGGCGCAGGTGTCGAACTCGGTGACCCTCTCCACCCTGCACGGCTGCCCGCCGCAGGAGATTGAGCGGATTGCCAAGTACCTGCTGGATGAGAAAAAGGTGCACACCTTCGTCAAGTGCAACCCCACCCTGCTGGGCTACGAGACCGCCCGCCGCCTGCTGGACGAGATGGGCTACGGCTACATCAGCTTTGACGAGCACCACTTCCAGAACGACCTGCAATACACCGACGCCGTGGCGATGCTGCACCGGCTGATGGACTGGGCCAAGGAACGCAGCCTCTCCTTCGGGGTGAAGATTACCAACACCTTCCCGGTGCAGATCACCGCCGGCACCCTGCCGGGCGAGGAGATGTACATGAGCGGGCGCTCGCTGTTCCCGCTGTCCATCAATGTGGCTGCCCGGCTCTCCCGTGATTTCGAGGGCAAGCTGCCGATCTCCTACTCGGGCGGCGCCGATTTCTTCAACATCGAGACCATCTACAAAACCGGCATCCGGCCCATCACAATGGCCACCACCATCCTCAAGCCGGGCGGCTACGAGCGGATGCAGCAGCTGGCCCAGGCGCTGGAGCCGCTGGTGAAGCCCGAGTGGGGCGGCATCGACGTGGCGGCGCTGACAAAGCTGGCCGAGGATGTCACCAAAATGCCGGTCTACCAGAAGGATTTCCGCCCGGTGAAGAGCCGCAAAACCAATGTTCCCCTGCCCCTTTTCGACTGCTTCCAGGCCCCCTGCAAGAACGGCGGCTGCCCGATTGGCCAGCAGATTCCCGAATACCTCAAGCTGGTGAGCGAGGGCAAGTACGACGAGGCCTTCAAGGTGATCGCCCTCGACAACGCAAACCCCGGCATCACCGGGGAGATCTGCAACCACGCCTGCCAAGGCAAGTGCACCCGGTTGGATTACGATTCATCGCTTGAAATTCGCAATGCCAAGCGGCTGGCCAGCGAAGGGGCCCAGGCCGGCTTCACCGCCGCCATGAAGCCGGCCCCGATTGCCACCGAAAAGAAGGCTGTGGTGGTGGGCGCCGGGCCTGCGGGCGTTTCGGCGGCGCTGTTCCTGCGGCGGGCCGGCATGGCCGTGACGGTGCTGGAAAAGCGCGAAAAGCCCTTCGGCATTGTGGAATATGTGATTCCCGCCTTCCGCATCTCGGACAGCGCCATCCAGCGCGACTTCGAGATGGCCAAAAAGGTCGGTGTGGAGTTCAAATTTGGGGTGGATGTGGCCGACGTGAAGGCCCTGAAGGCCGAGTACGACTATGTGGTGCTGGCGGTGGGCGCCTGGCGCGAGGGCGCCCCGGCGGTGACCAGCGGCCACGACAAGATGCTGGACGCCCTGGCCTTCCTGGAGGAGAGCAAGGCCAAGGACTGCAAGGTGGAGCTGGGCAAGAAGGTGGCTGTCATCGGCGGCGGCGACGTGGCGATGGACTGCGCCCGGGCCGCAAAGCGCGCCCCCGGGGTGGAGAGCGTCACCCTGGTGTACCGCCGCACCCGCGAGTTCATGCCGGCCGAGCCGGAGGAGATTCGCCTGGCCCTTGAGGACGGAGTGGAGATGATGGAGCTGCACGCCCCCGACACCTTCGACGGCGCCACCCTGTGCTGCAACAAGATGCAGCTGGGCGACTGGGACGCCTCCGGCCGCCGGGGCATTGTAGCCACCGGCGAGAAGGTGAGCCTCAGCTTCGACACCGCCATCTGCGCGGTGGGCGCCCGGGTGGACGGCGGGCTTTTCACCGCCGCCGGCATCGACACCGACGAGCGCGGCCGCCCGAAGCTGAGCGGCATGAACGAGAGCAGCCTGCCAGGCCTGTATGTGGCCGGCGACTGCAAGACCGGCCCCTCCACCGTGGTGTCTGCTATCGCCGACGCAAAGAAGATCGCCGCCGACATCTGCGGCAAGAACGGGCTGAACCCCGGCTTCGCGAAGGCCGGGACGGCACCGGTGGACCAGACCACCCTGTACGACCGCAAGGGCGTGCTGAAGGCGGCCAGCAAGGCCCCCGAGGACGGCGAGCGTTGCCTGAGCTGCGACACCCTGTGCGAGCTTTGCTGCGACGTCTGCCCCAACCGGGCCAATGTGCGCATCCCGCTGGAGGGCTTCGCCAACAGTTCCCAGATTCTACATGTGGACGGCCTGTGTAATGAGTGCGGCAACTGCGGCATCTTCTGCCCCCACACCCCGGGCGACCCCTACAAGCAGAAGCTGACGGTGTTCTGGAGCGAGGAAGATTTCAAGGACTCCGAGAACCGGGGCTTCCTGAAGCTGGACGGCGGCAAGTACCTGCTGCGCCTCGAGGGCGGCAACGAAGTGACCTGCACGCTGGACGATGCAAAGGTGCCGGCCGAGATGGCCGCGGTGATCCGCAAGGTGGAGAGCGACTACCCCTACTATCTGTAAGCGCAGTGCGACGGGTATTTACCCAAACCCACTACCACGCACCATAACAATGTGCTAAAATAGGTTCACAAGACCAACCGGAAATGGCCGGTGTTCCACCCCGGTGGGACATCGGCCATTCCTTTTTCTGACTATCTAGTGTAAGCGGAAAGCGCGGTGGCCCGTACGGCGGATATTTCTCCACTCACATGCTTCGCATATCCTTAGCCCTAGGTTCGCTCCAAAACATCCGCCGCACGGGCCTTTATCACTGTGGGGCGGTGCGCCAACCGAAAATTCTTCTGCGCCAACCCAATAGTCAGAATTTTTTAAAAGCTGTTTTGACAAATGGAGGGCTTTTATGCAAGCTGTTTATATCTCTAACGCGCAGATTGCCACCAGCCGGGAGGTGTTCGAAGGCTCGTTGCTGGTGCGAGACGGCAAAATCGCCGCCGTGCTGCGGGCCGGCGAGACCCCACCGGACCTGGACGGCATCAAGGTGATCGACGCCGGCGGCTGCTACCTGTTGCCCGGCGGGGTGGACCCCCACACCCACTTCGACCTGGACGTGGGCTTCACCCGGGCCTCCGACGATTTCTACACCGGCACGGTTGCCGCGGCCTGCGGCGGCACCACCACGGTGATCGACCACATGGCCTTCGGCCCCAAGGGCTGTCCCCTTCCCCACCAGAGCGCCGTCTATCACAAGCTGGCCGCCCAGCAAGGCCCGGTGATTGATTACGGCTTCCACGGGGTTATCCAGCATGTGGACGACGAAGTGCTGGCCAGCATGAAAACCCTGCGGGACGAGGAGGGCCTCTCCAGCTTCAAAATCTACCTTACCTACGATTTTAAAATAGACGACTACGGCGTTTTGAAGGTGCTGGAGCGGGCCAATGAGCTGGGCTTGACCATCTGCGTGCATTGCGAGAACGACGCAACCATCAACACACTGCGGGCGCAGTATGTTGCGGATGGCCACACCGAGGCGAAGTACCACGCCCTCAGCCGCCCGGCCGAGGCCGAGGCCGAGGCGGTGTACCGCATGCTGATGCTGGGCAAAATCGCCGGCGAGGCGAAGGTATACATCGTGCACCTTTCCACCCGGCTGGGGCTGGAGGCCCTCCGCCTGGTGCGTCGCACCGGCCAGAAAAACATCCTGGTTGAGACCTGCCCCCAGTACCTGTTTCTGGATGACAGCCGCTACAACGACCCACAGGCGGGCCTGAAATATATCATGAGCCCGCCGCTGCGCAAGCAGCCGGACATCGATTCAATGTGGGACGGCCTTACAGCCAATGACATTCAGACCATTGGCACCGATCACTGCCCCTTCTTCTTTGACACCCAAAAGCAGCGTGGAGCCAACGATTTCACCCAGTGCCCCAACGGCGCGCCCGGGGTGGAGCTGCGTATGCCGCTGATGTTCAGCGAGGGCTTCATGAAGGGGCGGCTCAGCCTGCCCCAGGTGGTGGACAGCTGCTGCACCCGCCCGGCCGAGATTTTCGGCATCGCGCCGCAGAAGGGCATCATCGCCCCCGGCGCCGACGCCGACCTTGTGCTGTTCGACCCATCGGTGAAGTGGACTGTCACCAAGGATCAGCTGCACGAAAACGTGGATTACACCCCCTATGAGGGCATTGAGCTGACCGGCCGTCCGGTGTGGACCATGGCCCGGGGCGAGGTGATTGTGGATAACGGGGTGTTCAAGGGCCAAAAGGGCAGCGGGAAGTATCTCAAGAGAAATATCTGAATCGACATAAAAACACCCGCCTTTCGGCGGGTGTTTTGTGCTATCTCGACAAATCAAGCTTGGCCATCATCCGCATAGAGAGGGGTGCTCAGGTAGCGTTCACCGCTGTCGGGCAGCAGCACCACAATGGCCTTGCCGGCGTTCTCCGGCCGGTTTGCCAGCTGCAGGGCCGCCCAGAGCGCCGCTCCGGCGGAGATGCCCACCAGGATGCCCTCGGCCTCCCCCATCTGCCGGCTGGCAGCGTAGGCATCTGCCTCCCGCACCGGTATCACTTCGTCATAGATCGCGGTGTCCAGCACCTTGGGCACAAAGCCAGCCCCAATGCCCTGCAAACCGTGGGCACCTTTTGGCCCGCCGCTCAGCACCGGGCTGCCGGCCGGCTCCACCGCCACAACTTTCACGCCGGGGTTTTGAGCTTTCAGGTAGCGCCCCACCCCGGTGATGGTGCCGCCGGTGCCAACCCCGGCCACAAAGATATCCACCCGGCCGCCGCTGTCTTGCCATATCTCCGGTCCGGTGGTGGCCTCATGGGCCGCAGAGTTGGCAGGATTCTCAAACTGCCCCGGCACAAATGCGCCATCTATTTGCGCAGCCAGCTCATTTGCCTTTTCGATTGCGCCGGACATGCCCTTTGCGGCCTCGGTGAGCACCAGCTCGGCGCCATGTGCCCGCAGCAGCGCCCGGCGCTCGGCGCTCATGCTCTCGGGCATGGTGAGCACCACCCGGTAGCCCCGGGGCACACCGATTGCAGCGAGGCCGATGCCGGTATTGCCACTGGTGGGCTCGATCACCACCCCACCCGGCTTCAGGCTGCCATCCTGCTCAGCCGCGTCCAGCATGGCCCTGCCCACGCGGTCCTTCACACTGCCGGCCGGGTTCAGGTACTCCAGCTTGCCGTAAAGCTCCGCCCCAGCGCCGACTGCTTGCTCATATTTTGCCAGGCGCGCCAGCGGAGTGTTACCAACAAGGTGCTCAATGCCACTGCTCTTCATCAGCGCTCCTTTACGTCATCTGATCCTTCACAATCAATTTTTGCCTTTCCACGGCCACAAGGTCGGCCAGGCTCACACTGTCCACATACCGGGTAATCGTCTCATGCAGCCCTTCCCAAAATTCCAGAGTTGGGCAGGTGTCACCGCGCGGGCAGTTGTGCTCCGGCCCAACAATGCAGCTGAGAGGAGCAAGGCTTCCCTCGGTAACACGCAGGATATCCCCCGCTGTGTACTCCTCGGGCCGGCGCGCCAGCCGATAGCCGCCCTGCGGGCCGCGCACGCTGTACAAAAAGCCGCCCCGGGTGAGCAGGCTGACGATCTGCTCCATGTACTTCATCGATATCTCCTGCCGTTCTGCCACGTCGCGCAAAGAAATGTAGTCTCCACTGTCATTCACTGCCAAATCGACCATCATCCGTAAAGCATAACGTCCCTTTGTTGATATTTTCATCCCCCATATCACCTCTTACAAAAACTATACCATAGCTGTTTGCTGTGAACAACCCTAATTTTCTCCGGTGGATCGTTTCAAAGCGTGGAAATGCTCCAGGCCAGCAGGTAGACGCCGACATAGTAAGTGGTCAGGTTTGCCGTGCGGTACCACGCCCGCCGTCGGGTTCCAAAATACAAAAACAACAGTATAACATCAGAAATAAGGAACAGGCTGGCCCCTGCAATCACGATGGGCAGTGCTGTTGCCACTGCCTTCCAGGCCATCAGGCCCACCATAAGGGTGTAGACGTAACCGAGTGGGCGTATTTTTTTCAAACGGATCAAATTTTTTCTCTCAAGTCCCCACATAACGCACATGAGCGCCACCGGCGCAAGCAGATCCACCCAGCGAAACGGCGTGATCATCATAAACAATGCGCAAAACACACCGTGGGCCAGCGTAAAAAATCCCGCCCCGGCTAAAAATGGCCCCTTCCGCACACGGTCTGCCTTGCTGTTTGCCACTCCCAGCAGCACGTCACCGGACGCGCACAGCAGCAGCGCGGCCAGCATCAGGCCAAAGTAAACCGGGGCCGGCTTGCCGCTTACCAACCAGCCCAGCACAGCGGTTCCCACAAAAAGAGCGCTGCACAGGCCTTTCGCCAGCGCATACCACTTGCGGCTGCGTTTTGCCACCAGCAACAGAGCAATCAGGGCGGTAAGATACAATCCCGTGCAGGCCACAGGTATCCAAAGCGACACAGGCCTCTCTCCTTCGTTTCAAAGGTAATTTTGAAAATAGGGAAAGCCCGGCGGGTTGCCGGGCCTGTTTTTTATCTGCTAGTAAGAGACCGGCGGTTCCCCGTTTCCCTTCTCCCCGGCTGCCGGCTGCCCGGGAGCCGCTGCGCCGTAGCCCGACGCCTCGTATGACGGCAGCGTGTAGGCCGGCGGTTCGGGCGGCTGGAGGGCGGCGTAGGTTGGCGGAGGAAGGGGCGGCGGGGCTATCCCCTGCTGCGGCGCGCCCGGATAGCCCATCGGCTGACCGGAGACCGGCGCCTCGGGCGGCTGGCCGTAGCCCGGCTGGTAGTTCTGCTGGTAGGTCGGGTTGAAGGCCGCGGGCGGCGGCTGAATCTGCGGCTTCGGCTTCATGAAGCCAAAGGCCTTGTAGGCCAGGGTTGAAAACAGCGGCACCCCGGCCTCCTTGCGCCGCGCCACGTTGACAAGACCGATGACGCCGAACACCACCAGCGCCAGCACACACAGGCAGAACAGCACGCCGAAGAAGATCGCCACACCATAGCCAATGCGGTAGAACAGGTTGGGGATAATGTTTAGCACACTCATCCCGCCACCAAGAAAACCGTAGCCAACCGAGCCAAACACCGTGGTGGCAATAGACAGGAAAAAGGCCGTCAAACACTGCCTGGAGGTATACTCATCCTTTTCATACACCAGCACAAAGCCCAACAGCAGGGCGCACAGCAGCAGCTGTCCGGTCAGGGCCAGAACAAAAGCAACGACAGAATAGGTGGTCATCACGATGCCCAGTTTTCCTTTGTTCATCGGGTCTCTCCTTTTCTTAACTCGCGAGGGAATATTATATTACTATCTGACTAT
>JAJDIZ010000061.1 GCA_030266915.1 Ruminococcaceae bacterium OttesenSCG-928-D13
GTTAATGTCTTCTCTTTTTAAAAATCCAAACATGATTTTTCACTCCCGATTATAATTTTATCTTATTGGTCAAAACGTCATTCGCTATCCGCCGCATCCAGTGTCTGCCGGACAATGTCATCCATGATCTCCCGCGTCATCCCCCCCGGCACATAGCCAAACACCTCGCCGTTGGGGAGAATCATAAAGGTTGTCGGAAAGGCGCTGATGCCGTACTGGGCGAACAGGCTGCCGTCAAGATCCATCACTGTTGGGTAAGTGTATCCGCCATCCTCCAGAAAGGTGGTGATATGTTCCGCAGAGCCCTCTCGGCCCATTCCGGGTCCGGCTACACCCAGGACAATCACATCGCCTTCGTTTTCTCCGTGATCCTCATACATCGCCTGGATATCGGGCATCTCAGCCCGGCAGGGCGGGCACCAGGTGGCCCAGAAGTTCAGGAATATCACCTTGCCCTCATACTGACTCAGGGTGTGTTCGGTGCCAAACTGATCCGCAAGGGTAAAGTCCGGGGCCGGTATCTCGGCGCTCTCCTCATCAGGGGAGGATGTCGCTGCGGATTCCGGTGGCTCCTGGGCATCCTCATGTTCTTCTGATACGACCGTTGAAGCGGAAGATGCGTCCGGTATAAACCGGGAGAGATAGCCGGTGATGTTGTTCATCCAGCCGGTGAAGGTCATCACACCAATCAGAATCATTAAGACACCGCCGATTTTCGCCGTGTATTTCACTGCGTTTTGGTGCTTTTTGAAGAAGTCCAGCAATGCTCCAGTGAACAGACCCACCGCCATAAAGGGCAGAACAAAGCCCAAGGTGTATAAGCCAATCAGCAAAAACCCCAGCCCCGCAGTCTTAGCCGAGGATGCCATCAGCAATACGCTGGTCAGCATCGGGCCGACGCAGGGCGTCCAGGCGAAGCTGAAGGTGAAGCCCAGCACCAGCGCGATCAGCGGGTTCATGGTCAGCTTGTCCAGCCGAAAAGGCAGGCGCACCACCCGCCCTGTCCATTTGAACTCAAAGAAGCCAAGCTGCAGCAGGCCAAACAGGATAATCAGGATGCCGGATATACGGGCAAACAATACCTGGTTGCCGGAAAAGAATCGACCTAATGCAGTAAATCCAAGGCCCAGCAGAAAAAAGGCGAAGCTGATTCCCAAGACAAAAAACAGGGTGTTGAGCATAACGCGGCCCCGCTTATAACGCACCATGCCCTGTTCGTCAACACTTTTGGCTCCACCCGCAAGGTATCCTAAGTACAGTGGAACCAAGGGCAGCACGCAGGGGGAAAAGAAACTGAGTAACCCCTGCAAAAAAACAGCGAAGGCCGGAACACCGGCTTGCACATTTAAACCCATACCATCTACCTTTCGTCATAGACGGCAAGGCGCCGCCAGAAGTTTAAGCTTATAATAGCATGCGCACTCGAAAAAGATTGTGACCAGATCACAGTGCGAATTCCTTGTTTTTTATGTGACATTTATCACTGCACACTTCCGTTTGTGATGTTATACTTACAATCAGAAAGGCAGATTGTGTCTTATGATTTCATGCGCAGTGAGAAATGCGATTCAATGAAAGGAAGGTAAACATGGAAAAGGTGTATAGCTTTAACCAGTCTGACAGCAAGCTCATTGAGAAGATTTTAGATGACGACGTGGCGATGATTAACCACATGATTCTGAATCAGGGGGAGGCGCTACCGCTGCACGATTCCAACTCGAATGTGTATATGATTATCGTGCGCGGTGCGGTCACGGCTCAACTGGGTGAGAACCCCGCAAAACGCTATGAGCATGGAAATATCCTGAACATTCCGGGCAAGATAAAAATGAATATTTCCAATGAAGATGCGGAGCAGGCAGAGTTTTTTGTGGTAAAAGCCCCCAGTCCGAGATTATACCAGTAACCAGTCAAGGCAAGAATAACAAGGGTCTGCTATGATATATGGCCCGTCTTTCAGGGGGGATTGGACATGAAACTTGGCTTGATACGCTGTCTGCAAACAGAAGATATGTGCCCGATGGGTGTATGTTTGAAAACTGTGAGCAAAAAGGGTGGGGCTTTTTCTGGTATAGATGGAGATATTACCATAACCGGAATCAATACATGCGGCGGCTGTCCAGGTAAAAAGGCTGTCAGCCGCGCTGCACTGATGGTAAAGCAGGGGGCTGAGGCAATCGCACTTTGCTCCTGTATCGAAAAAGGGACACCAATAGGTTTTGCGTGCCCGCATAAAGAAGAAATGCTATCGGCTATTAAGAAAAAAGTAGGCTCTGAAATAACGATTTTTGAGTATACGCATGATTGAAAGGAGTGCGCAATGAAAGTAACTGTGGATCGGGGGGCTTGCATCGGCTGTGGGCTGTGTGCAGGTATTTGCCCCGGAGTGTTTGAAATGGACGAAGAAAATATCGCCAAGGTGATTGCCCAACCTGACGCAAGCACAGAGGCGAGCGCGAAAGAGGCGGCGGATAGCTGCCCAGTCAGCGCAATTACAGTTGAGTAGTTCATTACACCCATAATTTATTTGAAAGCAGCTTGCGCAATCCGGCAAGCTGCTTTCAAGCATACATTAGTCATTAAAGCTGTGTTGCACTGTAACAAAAGCATGTCCGAATAAAGCCAGTCACTAACTGGAAGATGTGATATAGTAAATGTATCAAAAACGGGAGGTGATTAATTATGCTGACAGATCGCAGTGCTTTGCTTGCAGCTTTACGATCAAAAGACCCTCGCTTCGATGGACGTTTTTTTGTGGGTATTTCTTCTACAGGTATTTACTGCCGCCCCATTTGTAAGGCAAGGCAGGCAAAGGATGAAAATTGCAACTTCTTCGCTACAGCAGCTGAAGCTGAGCAGGCAGGCTTTCGGCCATGTTTGTTATGCCGGCCGGAGCTTGCTCCCGGCTACGCCATGTATCAAGGTGGCGCAGAGCTCGCTTACTTAACCGCAAGGCATATGGAAGAGCATTGCGGAAGCGAACTAAGGCTCCCGGAGGTTGCAGAAAGATTCGGCTGCACCGACCGCCATCTGCGGCGTGTTTTTGCACAAGAATACAACACTTCACCCATTCAGTATCTGCAAACCTGCCGCCTGTTGCTGGCAAAGAACTTGCTGACCGATACGGCGCTCTCTGTGACGGATGTTGCAATGACTGCGGGTTTCGGCAGCCTCCGCCATTTTAACGCCCTGTTCAAAAAGCATTATGGCCTTGCCCCCACGCAGCTGCGTAAAAAGGCCAGCGGTAAGCAAAAGAAACAGGGCGAAATCACCCTGTTTTTAACATACCGCCCTCCTTATCTTTGGGAGCCTGTGCTAAACTTTTTGGATGGACGCTGCATCGAGGGAGTCGAGGTCGTTAAGGGTGGCAAATACATGCGCACGGCCCGCATGGCGGATGTGAATGGGCGTGAGTTTGAAGGCTGGATCGAGGTCTCACACAGGCCACAGAAAGATGCGCTTTTTGTGTCCGTCAGCGAAACGCTGCTCCCGGTTCTGCCGCAGGTTTTATCACGGGTTCGTCATTTATTTGATTTGCGCTGTGATCCCCAGATAATTTATGATGCACTCAAGGTTATGAATGACATACGGCCTGACCTTTGTGTGTTGGGCACACGGCTGCCAGGCAGCTTTGATGCGTTTGAGATGGTGACAAGGGCTGTGCTTGGGCAGCAAATCACGGTGAAAGCGGCCGGCACGCTGGCAGGGCGGATTGCGCAGACTTTCGGAAAGCCTATAAAAACCGATGTTGAAGGACTTACACACACCTTTCCCACCCCTGATGACATTCTTGCGTTGGATGGTGAAATTGAAGAACACCTGGGAAAGCTCGGGGTTATCGCGGCCCGATCAAGAACCATCGAGGCATTGGCACGCGCTTTTGCTCAGGGCGCCATTGAGTTTGGCTTATGCGCACAGCCGGAGAATGAAATCAAAAAGCTCATGGGCATACGGGGTATTGGCAGCTGGACAGCCCAATACATTGCGATGCGAACCATGGAATGGCCGGATGCCTTTCTTGAAACGGACGCCGGTATTAAAAAAGCCCTTGCACCTCACACGCCAAAGGAAATGCTGGAGATGTCTAAAGCTTGGCATCCTTGGCGCAGTTACGCAACAATCAATTTATGGAACTCTATCTCGGAGGTGCAGGCATGATTTATTCGGCTATTTATCATTCTCCTATTGGAGAATATACCATAGGCAGCGATGGGGAGCATCTGCTCGGCCTATGGAAGCAAAAGCAGCGGTATTTCCCTGTTGGCATTACAAATGAAATGGTGCCCCAAGAGAACCTGCCGATATTTGAGCTTACAAGGCAATGGCTTACAAGTTATTTTGCGGGAGACCGGCCCGCCATCCAGAGCTTACCTTTGGCACCTTCAGGCAGTAACTTTCAGCAAACAGTCTGGGATATCCTGTGCAAGATTCCATATGGTTCGCTTGTAACATATGGTGATGTAGCAAAAGAGGTTGCCGAGAGGCTCGGAAAGAAAGTCATGTCTGCACAGGCGGTGGGCGGCGCGGTGGGCCGCAACCCCATTTCCATTATCATCCCATGCCACAGGGTTGTCGGGTCAAACGGCAGCCTGACCGGTTATGGAGGCGGAATCGATGCCAAGGTTTGGTTGCTCAAGCATGAAAAGGCATTCACCCCTGCGCTGTTTGTACCCAAATCGGGAACAGCGCTTTAACTACAACAGGAGGATAGCCATGATTACATCAAAGCAGAAAGAAAACGCAAGCAAGTTTTCCTCATTGCATAAGACAAGCAAGCTATTTGTTTTGCCCAACGCATGGGATATTGGCAGTGCAGTAGTTTTTGAAAAAGCCGGGTTCCCGGCTGTGGCAACTTCAAGTGCAGGCATTGCTCACTCAATGGGATATTCTGATGGTGAGCAGATCGATTTTGAAGAGCTTCTGTACCTTGTAGAGCGTATGGCCAAGCGAGTAAGCATCCCACTTTCCGTTGATTTTGAGCGTGGCTTTGGCGAGAGCGGCGATGAGGTGAAGGAAAAAGCAAGACGCCTTCTTTATGCGGGTGCGATTGGCTTCAATATTGAGGACGGATTGCCAGATGGTATGTTGAGCCCTGTCCAACTCCAAGTTGAGAAGATAGAGGCACTGTGTCAGCTAAAAAAAGAGCTGGATCTTGATTTTGTTATTAACGCACGGACATGTACATACCTGCTTGATGTGGCCGATGAGGAAGGCAAGCTTGAAACTGCCATAGAGCGAGGGAATGCCTTCCTCTCTGCTGGCGCTGACTGTGTATTTGTTCCCGGCGCAATGGAAGAAGATACAATGGCTGCACTGGTAAGTGGCATAAAGGGTCCCCTTAACATTCTGCTGACCAATAAATCGGCAGATTTCAGGCGGCTCGAAGAAATCGGCGTTCGCAGGCTCAGTATTGGCTCCGCACTTTCGCGCTGGTCTTATGGAAAAGCCATTGATCTCGCGGATAATCTAATGAAATGGGACACCGATGAGATGCGGTCAAACTGGTTCACCTTAGATAAGGCAAACAACTTTTTCAAGATATAGTTACATACTATTGTAGGAGGAAAACATGTCGAAGAAAATAATGATCCTTAACGCAAGCCCTCGTAAAGGGGGCAATACGGAAGCAATGGCCAAGGCACTGATTACCGGCGCAGAAGATGCAGGACATATGGTGGAGAAGATTGATGTATGCCGTCTTTCAATCAATCCCTGTAGTGGGTGCTATGGCTGCGCTATGGGCAAGGGCAATCCTTGCGTGCAAAAAGATGATATGAAAATAGTGTATGAAGCTTTGGATCGTGCAGATGCAGTTGTGTTCGCCTCTCCGCTTTATTGGTGGCATTTTACGGCGCAAATGAAAACAGTGATTGACCGCCTGTTTGCCGTTGCAGCCTCGAATAATATGCACATCCCCAAAAAAGAAGTTGCCCTTTTAATTGCCGCCGAAGATGCCCGTGAAGAAAACTTCACGCAAATCGTACCTTACTATGAAACCTGCCTTGTCAAAAATCTTGGATGGGTAAATAAAGGTATGGTGCTTGCCGGTGGCGTAAATATGCCTGGGGACGTGGAAAAGACAGCATATTTAGGTGATGCTGAACGCCTTGGAGCATCATTTTAAGGGACAAAGCCTTGTACACTGACACGCATTTAGCGTTGATAACAATGGAGGAAATATATGCATACCGTTTACAATGACCTTATTCGTTTCAGCTCTTATGTCAGTCCAATCAATTTGTCATTCAACCAATACTTACTGCTCACGGACGAGCCTGTTTTAATTCACACAGGCAGCACTGACATTGCGAAAAATTTGATTCAACCGCTGAAAGAGGCCCTTGGAGAAAGAACGCTCGCCTACATTTTCGTGTCACATTTTGCCAAACTGCTTGATTTATCGCCAAAGACCGCAACGGTACTGCGCGACGGAGTGGAAACAGAGATACCGGCCGAAGATGTGCGTGTGGGCGATACCGTCATTGTGCGTCCGGGGCAGTCCATTCCCGTGGATGGCGTAATTACAGAAGGGCACAGCGCGGTGGATGAGTCAGCCTTAACCGGTGAGAGCCTCCCGGTTGACAAGGCACCGGGTGATAAGGTGATGAGCGCCACCGTCAACCGCTCCGGCTATTTCAGGTTTGAAGCAACCCGCGTGGGAGAAGATACCACCCTCTCACAAATCATAGAGCTTGTACAGGATGCGAACAGCACGAAAGCCCCCATAGCCAAGCTGGCCGACAGGATCAGCGGCGTGTTTGTCCCTATCGTGATCTCGATTGCGGTTGTGGCAACCGTTGTGTGGCTGCTGCTGGGGTATCCTGTGAGCTTCGCTCTCTCTATCGGTATCGCGGTGCTGGTTATTTCCTGCCCCTGCGCTTTGGGTCTGGCAACACCGACCGCCATCATGGTCGGCACAGGCAAAAGTGCGGAGCTGGGCATCCTGGTGAAATCCGCCGAAAGCCTCGAAATCGCCCATTCCGTCAATACAGTCGTGCTTGATAAAACCGGCACAGTGACCGAAGGCAAACCGCAGGTTACGGACATCATTACGGCACAGGGCGTGCAGATGGAAATGCTGTTACAACGGGCTGCATCACTGGAACAGCGAAGCGAGCACCCGCTGGCGCAGGCGATTGTGGCGCACGCCGCAGATCAGGCGTTGCCGCTGATGGAAGTGACAGGCTTTGAAACGATTCCGGGTCGCGGCATTCAAGGCGTTGTAAATGGCGAAAAACTCTTTGCGGGCAATTTGGCGTTGCTCAGCGACTTGGGACTGAAGGCCGGGACATACTCCGATCAGGCGGATGATTTGGCCCGGCAAGGCAAAACACCGCTCTATTTCAGCGATGGGCAGACATTGCTGGGCATTATCGCACTGGCGGATACCGTGAAGCCCACGAGCAAACAGGCCATTGACGCCATGCGCGGTTTGGGGATAGAGGTTGTGATGCTTACCGGCGACAACGCGCGCACAGCCGAAGCGATTCGGGCTGAAATGGGCATTGATACCGTCATTGCCGAGGTGCTGCCCCAAGATAAGGAGGCAGAGATCCGCCGCCTGCAGGAGTCCGGTAAAAAGGTTGCCATGATTGGTGATGGTGTCAACGACGCACCGGCACTGGCCCGCGCAGATGTGGGAATTGCCATTGGCGCAGGGACGGACATCGCCATCGAGTCGGCGGATATCGTACTCATGAAAAGCGATTTGCAGGACGCGGTGACCGCCATCGAGCTCAGCCGCGCTGTGATCCGTAATATCAAGCAGAACCTGTTCTGGGCATTTTTCTACAACAGCGCGGGCATCCCCCTGGCGGCAGGCGTATTCTTCGCTGCGCTGGGCTGGAAGCTCAATCCGATGTTTGCCGCGGCGGCCATGAGCCTGAGCAGCGTATTTGTAGTAACCAACGCGCTGCGGCTCAAATTATTCAAACCGAAGCATGTGCCGCAAAGACTTGAGTCCCAGTGCGGTGTTGCTTGCCGGCTCGATGATATAACCGATATAAAGGAGGAAATGAAAATGCAGAAAACAATGACAATCGAGGGGATGACCTGTGGTCATTGCTCGGCTCGTGTAGAGAAAGCGCTGAACACCATTGACGGCGTCAGCGCAGTGGTAGACCTTGAAAAGAAAACAGCGACAGTTTCCCTCAATAACGAGATTTCGGATGAAACGCTCAAAGCGGCAGTGCAGGATGCAGGCTATGAGGTCGTCGCCATTCAGTAATAATGAAAGGCAAGGCCGACACAGATTTTAGCACAATATTCTTTTCACATCAGCCGTGATTTCACGGCTGATTTTATTTTTATCAGCCATATCCTCAAGGATGGCGCAAGCCTCCTCATGGGACATTCTTTTGCGATACGGTCGCTCCTCGGTCAGCGCCTGATAGATGTCCAGACAGCCGATCAACTGGCTTTCAAAGCAAATAGCCTCGGCGGTAAGCCCAAAGGGGTAGCCGCTTCCGTCTATCTTTTCATGGTGGTTAGACGCCCACTCGGCAATATCTTCAAAGCCCTACACCGATTCAATGACCTTTCTGGTGTAGAAGGCGTGGGTTTTCATCTGATCAAACTCCGGCTCGGTCAGCTTTCCGGCTTTGTCTATAATGCGGTTTGGGATTGCCAGCTTCCCGATATCATGAAGGTCGGAGGCAATCATCATCCTTATCTTTTTACTCTTGCTAAATCCGTAATAATCACACATAACAGCAGTTTTTTTGGTCAGCCCTCGTGAGTGGCTTCGCGTAAACGGTGACTTTGAGTCGATGATTCCGCTCATGATTTTAGAAATGGGCAGCAGCTGCTCCAAATCGATGTCGATGGAATAGGTGGGAATATGCCGCTTGATTTCAGTGTCAAGAAAGCGCTGTTCAAGAGAGAGCCAAAAGCTCACCGTTTCAGCTACGCTTTGGAACACCTCAACCAGCTTCGGTGCGTATTTTTGCCCCGACTCGCAAACGATGCCGGATATGATTTCATTCATGCCTACGCCCGATGAATAGGCGATCTCCAGAGGCTCCGACAATGCGATGATTTGTGCAAACAGAGGGATATCATCCCCCGATATGCCAAAGGGGCCGCTTCCGTCAAAGGCCTCGTGATGATATTTTATAACGTTCTCCCGCAGCCTTAAAAAAGGAAAGGCCGTCAGATTATTTTCACCAATGACACAGTGGGATGCCGCACAGTCCAGTTTCCTCGCGCCATCCTCTGACAACACGTTATAGCACTCATGGGTGATGCCATTGTCATGGAGCATGGCATATGCACTCAGGTCGAACACATCTTCATCCGAGAGGCCCATTGCCCTTCCGATTTGGGCGGCAATGAGGCCGGTGCGCTTGTTGTGATCCGCCGTATTGCTGCGAAACTCCATTTCCAGGAAATCAAGGGTAAAGGCGAATGCCATAATAAATTCGTTCCGGTTCAGTTTCATCATCTCAGATTCAACGGGCTTCTGCCTGACTTTATCAGTTATCCTAACGTCAATCAATGCGCGATTCTCCTTTAGAAAGTAGTATTCCGGGTTAGAATTATATTTCGCAGTAATGTTTTTTCAGCACATGGATGATTTCTTCCACCCGGTGATCCGCAATGGAGTAGGTGATATTTTGTCCCGATTTGTTAAAATCCAAAATGCCGTGGGCCTTCAGCAGCGAAAGGTGCTGTGAAAGCGCCGACATCGTGATATTCGGTACATATTTGGATATTTCTCCGACATTCATGGGGCGCTCCATCAATGCGCAGAAAATCATTAAACGGTTTTCATTGGCCAACACTTTAAGCAGCTCCGCAATCTGCTTCGCTCTTTCCTCCATTTTGACCATCCTTTCCGTGTTTGATCCTGCAAATCCCCTGTGTCATGGTTCCCATAGGGCAATAAACACACCAGGAACGGGGTTTGAATAGGATCATCGTCACCAGTCCGAGCACCGTCGAGGTCAGCATAACACCGTAAAAACCAAACGCAAACTGTGCAATCCCCGGCGAAACGAAAGAGGTATTGGTCCATTGCCAGGGCAGCTTGAACATCCATAGAAGGGTAACAGCTTCCCGCAGTGTAGCTCCGGCAAATACCAGATATGTATTGTACAGCATCAGGCAAAACATGGCCATGAAGAAGGTGAGAAAACCGTAGCGAAACCATTTGGAGCGAAGGAATTTCGGCGGCGCCTTTTTCCGGGATAGACCCAGCCTGCCGCCCAGCAGCTCAAAGAGTTGACCCCTGCCGCAATATTTATTGCAATAGCCCTTGCTGCCCCCAATAATCGATATGAGCAGCGGCGCGATAAAGCAGATCAGGCCAATCCACGCAAACAGGATATTAAAGAAGCCGAGGGCCAGATAAACGGAGGAAAAGATCCACAAATAATCATACCATCTTTTTTTCGTGTTCATGCGGATGCCACCTCCCTCTTCTCACAAACAATCACATCGGCCGGGCATGCTGCCACGCATTTGCTGCAACCCTTGCACTTATTTTCATCAACTTCAGCGCAAATCCCTTTGTATATCACTATCGCTCCAAACGGGCAGTGTTTGACGCAGTTACCACAAGCTACGCAATCCGCCCCCACATTAGCGGTTCTTCTTAACGACAACTCACATCCAGCTCCCTTCGATGTTTAAGACATTACTAATATACTTAAATAAGGGGAGATTGTCAAGCGTAAGTGCAGGCATTTTGTCGGTATACAAAAACGAGCGCTCCATCATAGCACTCGCTTTTGATCCGGCAATTAATATCGTGCCCGGTTACGTTTTCAAATGGGCGTCTGACAGCGTGTAGGTATTCTTTTCAAATTGAATGAGCCCCGCATCCCGCATTCGACCTAATTCCCTTGTTAATGCGCTGCGGTCAACACCCAGAAAATCGGCCAGATCAACCCGTCCCAGGGTCGAGGTAACTGTAACGGAGCCTTGCTCCTGCGCAAGCTGGGACAGATAGGTCAGCATCTTCTCCCGCAGGGAATGCTTTGTCGTTATTTCAAGGTTTTCCATCAGCTTGATATTTTTACGGGCAATCATTTCCACCATGTTCTTGATTAGGGCATTATGAAAACCGCAGGCACCTGGACAGATATGCATCACGCGCTCAAAAGGCAGAAAAAGAATATCGCTGTTTTCCGCCGCTTGAACCGACACGGTGAGTGTATAACTTCCGCCGCATACAAAGGATTCTCCGAATACCGCCTTCGGCCCCAAGTCGTTCAAAATCGCCCGGTTGCCGAAAATATCCTCTTTCAAAACCTGCACCCGTCCCGACAGAACAATGCCGATGGAGTTTGTTTGATCGCCGCCCAGAAAGATAAACTCACCTTTCTCAAAACGCTCTCTTTTGGCGCCGACACAGCCAAACAAAGCGCCGAACTCCGATTCTTTGATTCCCTTAAACAGTGGGATGCCTTGCAGCAGCTTTTGATCTATTTGCATTCGCCTCACCTCTCCCTAAAATATACCTGATTTATGATGCAAATGCAACATGGATACTTTGTCTTTTCTGATATTCTATAGATACAGGAGGGAGCAATGCCATATGAAAAAGCCATGCATTCAAATTGAACTGGTCGAGCGCAAAGGAAAATATGGGTGTCACCGCGGGCATAAAGAAGGAGACATTTTTGACTTTGATAATGACCGAGGAAAACTTTGTCCGATGGCAATGCACACCCTGTTCCCTTACATTGATATTCTGCGATATGGCGGCACGATCCCGCCTGGCAGGGAGCATGGAGATATCCGTGTCTGCTGCCCTGACCCCGATGTAATCAATGTATTTCGCATTCGGATGCAGGAAGAATAGTAAGGGCAATCTATGCTCATAAAAGGAGAAAGTGTTATGAATGAGAATATGACAATTACAAAAGACATGCTGATCGGTGATATTTTGCGGCTCGATAGCAGCCTTGCACCTGTTTTGATGGAGGTAGGAATGCATTGTCTTGGCTGCCCCTCAGCGCAGATGGAATCTCTGGCGGATGCCTGCAAGGTACATGGTGTTGATGCCGATATGGTGGCATCTAAGCTGAACAGCAAACTGGAGGGTACGGTATGAGCGCATTCCTGGGACCAATCCATATCAAAATGTATGATCGCATTTTGTATCAAGATAGCATGGCGCAAAAAATCCTTGATCTTGCAGCAGAAAGGGGTTGGGGCGATGGTATTGCAGAGGAAGTGAACGTCAAGGCGCCCGCCGCATCCAGGCAGCCTTTAGAGAGTATCATTGACGAGGGCAACATCCACGGCTGGCTCAGCGAAGCGGTTGCCCGCTGCGAACGCCGATTTGCCTTGACGGTTGGCAGCGTGCTTGCGGATCACCCGGAGCGACTTGCCGAGCTGCAGGACGAGATGAAAGGCATGGGGAAAGAACACGCTCCACCGCCCTCAGCGGATGTGGAAACGGCTCATCAGGCCATCCATGATATTTTACTGGATGGAATGCCCTGTGATTTCCCGTTTAGCAATGTGGAGTCCGGCTCGGACTCTGTAGCGTGGCAGGTTGCGAGCTGCCCGCATGCGCCCTATTGGGTAGAGACCCATTGCAATACGGACATCTACTACCAGCTGCGAGATGCCTGGATAGATGGCGCACTGGAAAACAGCGGAATAACGCATCAACGCACAGCACCTCACAGCCATATTATGAAAAAGGAGCAACGGAATGGATAGTATTAAAATACTGGTAAATGAGCATGACAATATCCTTCGTATGCTCGATGTTATTCATAAAGCATCATTGGACGCATTAAACGGTTCACCTATCAATATTGACGATTTTAGAAAAATGGTGGACTTTATCAGAAAATACGCTGATAAGACCCACCATGGCAAAGAGGAACAATTTCTGTTTAAAGCTATGACAGATGAACTCGGCAATATGGGCGAAAATTTAATACGCCACGGCATGCTGGTAGAGCATGATATCGCCCGGCTGTATGTGTCTGATTTGGATGCCGGGCTTGACGCCTGTGAGCACGAACCGACAGACGAAGCAAAACTATCCGTCCTCGTGGCAGCCGGCAGCTATGAGCAGCTTCTGCGCCGGCACATCCAAAAAGAGAATGATGTCGTTTTTCCTTTTGGAGAGAAAAACCTGTCGGCGCCATCAGCTGAATGGGTGGAGGCCGAGGTCATGCAATTTGAAAATGAGGACACAAATGCCGAGTTACGAGAATATCAGCTATCTGTTTTAGGTGAATTAGAGTCAAAATACCCTCGTTGACGGCAGTGTCAGCGACACTCATTTACAAACACATTCTAAGTGACAAAAATCTATGGACAACTAATACGACGGTGATCCGTTATAATCTGGGCATAGATATCGCCCAACTGAACAATCAGCTCCCGATCGTTTTAAGGAGTGCCGCTGTCACAGTGTTGTAGATGACGGCACTTTTGTTTTTAACGCCAATTTGGAAGGGAGGGTTGCCGTTATGGAGCACCGCATCTTGATTATGGATGTAGGAACCGACTTTTTGGATGATGCAATCGCAGAATGGCGTAGCCAAGGCTTTGAAAGCACTGTCTATAACAATATGAGAGAGACGCTGATAGACGCACAGAAAAATAAATATCACCTTGTTATGATTACAATGCGGCAGGTAAACAGAGATGAAATACTTGAGCACTTGCCTCTCCTAAGGGACATAGTGGATGCACCGATTGTTGTCTTATCCACTGAGCATGATACAGCCACCAAGGTACTGACCTTAAACAGTGGGGCGAATGAATATACCTTGATTCCCTGCACCGTGGAAGAAGGCGTTGCCACAGGGCTTGCTCTCATCCGAATGTGTGCATCGCGGGGGAGCAAGAAAAAAGATCATACCCTACTGATATGTGATCAGAACTACCTCGTCAGCATCGAGCACCGTAAAGTGTTTGTAATGGGCAGGCTGGTAGATTTGTCCTACCTTGAATTTGAGATCCTGCGATACCTAATGGAATATCAGGGCAAGCCTCGATCCTACAGACAGATATTTTCCCGTGTCTGGGGTGAGGAATATGCAGACAATTCAAAAGCTACGCTTTGGGCGCATATAAAACGATTGCGTGAGAAATTACAGGTATCACCGGAGCTGCCCGAGTACATAAAAACCGTCCGAGGCCATGGTTATAGCTTTGACCCCAGCTTCCCTTGCGACAATGTTTGATGAGTTTCCCTATAAACGGCTTGTTTTAGCAATAAACAAGCCGTTTATTGCCGTTTTGTGACGAGCAAT
>JAJDIZ010000062.1 GCA_030266915.1 Ruminococcaceae bacterium OttesenSCG-928-D13
AAAACAGAACAACATCCATCAGGGGAAGCAAGCTGGCCTATGCTTCCACACCGAAGCCAAGTAACAGTGAAGCGCTAATCATCCAACTGAACAATCAGTTCAGGTTGAGGCAAAACTGTGCCGGGCAATGACAAAACAACATATCAGGGGGGAAGACCTATGAGTTTATACACCGTAAAGGAAGCCGCAGAGATTCTGCGTACCAACCCCACCTATGTATATTCACTGATCCACAAAAATCTATTGCCGGCTATGAAACTGGGGCAATTTAAAATTCGAAAAGAGTCTCTGGAAAAGTTTATTGAATCCTGCGAGGGTAAAGACCTTACTGATTTGGATAATATCTGCCCCTTATCACAGATAAGCTCATAGTCCCCACCATCGCCGGGGTGACCTATTACCCCACCCCGGCGATCTACTAAGTAAAAAGAAAGGAGGACCCGCTCTATGGCTCAAGTTACTGTGCGAAAAAGAGGGGCAAAGTGGGAATATCGATTCGAAATGGCATCGGTTAGCGGTAAACGTCAACAGGGTACCAGGGGCGGGTTCCGCACCAAGGCCGATGCCCTCCGTGCGGGGAGCAAAGCTTATACCGAGTACAACAATTGCGGTGTGTCCCTCACCCCCTCCGAGGTCAGTTACGCCGACTTCCTGGATCATTGGATGGAGGCTTACTGCAAAACCGAGCTTACGGCGGTAACCTGTGCAGGCTACGAAAAGCGCATCCGTAACCATATCAAGCCCACCTTGGGGGCCTACAAGCTGAGTGCCCTCTCCACCGAGATCATCCAGAAGTTCTTGTCGGAGAAATACCACGCCGGGTACAGCCGCAACTCGCTGGTCTCGCTGAAGGGCATCATCTCCGGCAGCCTGAAATATGCTGTTTTAACCGCAAAGCTCCTTCCCACAAACCCGGCTACCAATGCGCACATCCCCTCCTTCCGCGTCCAGCCGAAAACGCCGTCACGGAAAATCGAGCGGACCATCATCTCTTCAGAGCAGATGGCCACCATTTTGAAGCGGTTCCCCTATGGCACCAGCAGTCACCTGCCCATCCTGCTGGCTTACCGCTGTGGGCTGCGCCTCGGGGAAGCCTACGCCGTCTTCTGGAGTGATATCGATTTCGAGGCCAGAACCCTGCATGTTCGGCGCCAGGTCCAGTATGTCGATGAAAACCTGGTGTTTTCGCCGCCCAAATACGGTTCTGCCCGAAAAATCCGGCTGGACTCTTACATGCTGGAGGTGCTGGGGCGTGCAAAGTTCGACCAAGCCGAAAACGAAAAGTATTATGCCGAACACTATACCCACAACTATGAAGGTCCCGGCAGGCAGCTGCTTACCTCACCTGCGCCGGGTGCTGAGGAGATTTCCCTCGTCAATGTGCGGGAGGATGGCTCCTACATCCAGCCCCGCACCGAGCGGCACGCCAGCCGCATCATCCACTACCAACTCGGCTTTCCCGAATACAACTTCCATTCGCTCCGGCACACCCACGCCACCATGCTGGCCGAACGGGGAGCGCTGCCAAAGGACATCCAAAACCGCCTTGGCCACAAGAACATCGGGGTCACCATGCAGATTTACGTCCACCTGACCCGCGAGATGGAGGATGTCAGCATCGGCATTCTGGAGGACATGCCCATCCCCGATGATGCCAGCGATGCCTGATGCGGCCGACCTGTTCACCCTCAGATACATTACACGGCTATAACCTGTTTGCCTGCACACGGCAAACAGGTTATACTGTTTATGAAACTTCAACCAAAGGAGGTGCACGCCATGCCAAGCGTTTTGAAGCTGTACGATATCCCCCTGCTTGAGTTCACGATGGACAATCAGGGCCTGGACGGCTTTCATGCCGCTGTCACTGATTATGACAAAGCAAAAATGCACCTTCTCCCGCTGGATTTGACCCCTGACAGCGCCAGCCTGACAAACTGGCTAAGGCGGCGTGTCATCCCCAAAAACCGCGCCTTTGTCCACCAGATTTTAAAGCAGCTGGGCCTCAGCCTCAACGACACCAAGGGCATCATCGAAATCTGCATGGGGCTCTCGCTGAACGACAGCTATTGGATCGTCCCCGGTGATTTCGGCGGCATGTTTGCGGACTACAACCTGTATGAGAATCCCTTTTCGAAGATGCTGTCTCTGGTAGCCTACACCGGCTACGGCACCGGTAACGAGCCCTTCACCACCAGCCCGGAGCTGACCACCGACGGCATGCTGCCCAAATCTTGGCGGGTGGAGGGCGGCACCATCTCCCTGTGGAAGGGGGGCTCTGTGGGGGCTGCCAACGCCGGCATGGAGCCATACTCGGAGTTTTTTGCCGCCCAGGTGGCCGAGGCCATGGGCCTTGACCATGTACACTACGACCTGCGGATGTGGAAACGGAAGCTCTGCTCGGTGTGCCCGATTTTCACCGACATCGACACCGCCTATATTCCCGCCGGGCGCATCGTGAATGAGGGCGGCCTGCCGGCGGTGCTGGATTATTACCGCGGCCTGTCCGATGAGGCCTATCAGGCGGCGGCCAGCATGCTGGTATTTGACGCTGTCGTCTACAATGAGGACCGGCACTTTGGCAACTTCGGCGTGCTTCGAAACAGCCACACCGGGGAGGTGCTGGGCGCGGCACCTATCTTCGACCACGGCCTCTCGCTGTTCAATTATGCCCTGGACGATGAGCTGGATGATTTGGATATCTATGCCAGCGAGCGGTTTGCGGCCACCGGCGTCTCCCACGACGAAATTGTCCGCCAGGTGATGGGGCCAAAGCAAAAGGCCGAGCTGCGCAAACTGATCGGCTTCGAGTTTAAACCGCATAAAAGCTATACCTGGCCGGCCAAGCGGCGAAGGGCTATCCAGGCTTTCATTCAGCGGCGGGTGACCGCACTGCTGGCGATGTGATAATCGTAGGTTTGGACAGGCTCGAAAACCTCCACTGAACACAGCCGTGAAAAAACCATAAAATGAAAAAGCGTGGACAAATGGTGGACAAAACCCGATTTTGCCACGAATTACACAAAAAACCGGATGCCCTTCGCAAGGCATCCAGTTTCTATTTATGGCTTTAAATCGCTGTTTATTACACCTGGCTTGCCGCCACAGCACACGCCACGGTGGCGCCAACCATCGGGTTGTTGCCCATGCCGATCAGGCCCATCATCTCCACGTGGGCCGGCACGCTGCTGCTGCCCGCAAACTGGGCGTCGCCGTGCATCCGACCCATGCTGTCGGTCAGGCCATAGCTGGCCGGGCCGGCGCCCATGTTGTCCGGGTGCAGGGTGCGGCCGGTGCCGCCGCCCGAGGCCACGCTGAAATACTTCGCGCCGGTCTCGTTGGACCACTTTTTGTAGGTGCCGGCCACCAGATGCTGGAAACGGGTGGGGTTGGTGCTGTTGCCGGTGATCGACACCTGCACCCCCTCGTGCTTCATGATGGCCACGCCCTCGAGCACGTCGTCGGCGCCGAAGCAGCGCACCGCCGCCCGCTCACCGGTGGAGAAGGCCTTCTCGCTGAGGATTTTCAGCTCGCCCTTCTCGAAGTCGTACTCGGTTTCCACATTGGTGAAGCCGTTGATGCGGCTGATGATGTAGGCGGCGTCCTTACCCAGGCCGTTCAGGATGACCCGCAGCGGCTTTTTGCGCGCCTTGTTGGCGGTTTTGGCAATGCCAATGGCCCCCTCGGCGGCGGCGAAGCTCTCGTGGCCCGCCAGGAACGCGAAGCACTCGGTCTCGTCGCTCAGCAGCATGGCGCCCAGGTTGCCGTGGCCGATGCCCACCCGGCGCTGCTCGGCCACGCTGCCGGGAATGGTGAAGGCCTCGATGCCCTCGCCAATGGCGCTGGCGCACTCGGCGGCGTTTTTCAGCCCCCGCTTCACCGCGATGGCGGTGCCCAGGGTGTAAGCCCACACAGCGTTGTCGAAGCAGATGTTCTGCACCCCGCGCACGATCTCGTCCACGTTGATGCCCTTCTGGAGGAGCATCTCGCTGCACGCGTCCAGGCTCTCGAGGCCGTTGTCCTTCAGGCAGGCTTCGATTTTGGGCATGCGGCGGTCCATATTCTCAAATTTAGCCATTGTTTTACTCCTCCTCTCTTATTCTTCGCGCGGGTCGATGAACTTGACCGCGCCGTCTTCCGCTTTGAACCGGCCATAGCTGGCCGTGTTGGCCTTCAGCGCCTCGTCGGCGCTCTTGCCGTGGCGGATGTCTTCCATCATCTTGCCCAGGCGCACGAACTCGTAGCCAATCACCTCGTTGTTCTCGTCCAGCGCCATTTTGGTGATGTAGCCCTCGGTCAGGTCCATGTAGCGCACGCCCTTGGCCTTGGTGGAGAAAATGGTGCCCACCATGCTGCGCATGCCCTTGCCCAGGTCCTCCTGGCTGGCGCCCACGGCAAGGCCGTCCTCGGAGAAGGCGCTCTGGCTGCGGCCGTAGACAATCTGCAAAAACAGCTCGCGCATCGCCACGTTGATGGCGTCGCACACAAGGTCGGTGTTCAGCGCCTCAAGAATGGTTTTGCCGGGCAGAATCTCCCCGGCCATCGCGGCCGAATGGGTCATGCCCGAGCAGCCGATGGTCTCCACCAGGGCCTCCTCGATGATGCCCTTCTTCACATTCAGGCTCAGCTTGCAGGCACCCTGCTGGGGAGCGCACCAGCCCACCCCGTGGGTGAAGCCGGAGATGTCGGCCACCTCGTATGCCTTGACCCAGCGCCCCTCCTCAGGAATCGGAGCGGGACCGTGATGCGGCCCCTTGGCAACCGGACACATCTTTTCCACTTCGTGCGTGTAGATCATGTGAACGTCCTCTTTCTCTCTGTACTCGTGTTTTGCCTGCCGGCCATAACCCTTGGCGGTGGAGGCCACTGTTCCCTCTGGACGGGCCTCTCTTGACAACAATTTAACACGGTACTCTTTATTGTAAAGCATAAAACCCCGCAAAGCAAGAAAATGGGCACTTTTTGGCAAGGGCTGTCAGATACCGGCGGATTGCACAATGATTAAATGTAACAATTGTGTAAAATGTCGAATTTTTCTTGCAGGAAAGCCGGGGAGGTGTTATAATGTAATCAGCAAAAGAGAAAGGAGGACAGGCAAATGGATATGCATGATGTTAACCTGAAGGATTTCATGGACGTGCTGGACAGCTGCGAGGGTGACGTGTACATGGTTACCGACGAGGGCGACCGGCTGAACCTGAAGAGCAAGCTGACCCAGCTGATTGGCTTCACCAAGCTGATTGAGGGCGGCACAGTGACCCATGCGCGCATTGAGTGCACCAACAAGGCCGATGAGAGCAAGCTGTTCCGTTTCAACCTTTTTGGGGAGACGAGCCAATGATTTGCGAAAACATCCACAGCAAGCAGTAACCGCCCGGTGAAAACCGGGCGGTTACTGCTTTTATCTGCTAACCGCATCTGCTGTATCCACAATTCCGGCAGATGGTGCAGCCGCCCTCGTGCTGGATGGCCGCGCCGCAGTCGGGGCAGGCGCCTTCCTCGGTGTCGGCGGGATTTTCCTTTTTGGGCTTTGCCGCGCGGGGCGGGGGCGGGGCGGCCACGGGTTTTTCCTGCTGGGCCGGGGCCGGCTCGTCACTGGGCTCGTCTGCCTTTGGCCGGGCGGCCAGGCCAAGGCCGGCGCCCATGCTGCCGCCGTTGCCGTCCTTGTAGGCCTCGATGTAATCGTTCACCTTCATCACCACCTTGGCGATGGCGTCCGGGCAGGAGGTGCAGTTCATCCCCGGTTGACGGATGGTGGAGGGGCAGCGGATGCCGCGCAGCTGATCGCACACCTCGCGCACGCTCATGCCGCTGCGCAGGGCCACGCTGCAAAGGCGGGCGGTGGCTTCGCTCTGGCTGGGGCAGCCCCCGGCCTTGCCGGTGGAGGTGAACACCTCGCAGATGCCGTTCTCGTCGTAGTTCACCGTCACATACAGGTTGCCGCAGCCGATCTTCATCTTCTCGGTGAAGCCGGTGGTGATCTCGGGCCGGGGGCGCGGGGTGATGCTGCCGTAGGGCTGCAGATTGTCCGGCATGCCGGCCAGCACGGCGTCCGGGCTGGGCAAGGCCGCGCCGCCGGCGTTCAGCACCTGGCTGTCCCGGCTGCCGTCCCGGTAGATCGTCACCCCTTTGCAGCCCTCAAGGTAGGCCAGCTTGTACACCTCGGCCACCTCCTCTTTGGTGGCGGCGCCGGGGAAGTTGACGGTTTTCGAGACGGCGTTATCGGTGTGCTGCTGGAAGGCCGCCTGCATCCTTATATGGTAGAGGGGGGAGACGTCGTGGGCGGACACAAACACCGCCCGCAGTTCTTCGGGCAGCTCCTCGATGTGGCTCACCGCGCCCTCGGCACTGATTTTGCGCATCAGCTCCTCGCTGTAGAGGCCGCGCTCCTTCAGCACCCTTTCCAGCACCGGGCTGGCCTCGATGAACTCGGCGCCATCCATGATGTTGCGCACAAAGGCGTAGGCGAACACCGGCTCCACCCCGCCCGAAACCCCGGCGATGATCGAGAGGGTGCCGGTGGGGGCGATGGTGGTGACGGTGGCGTTGCGCAGCGGCTCGCCATCCTTGAAGATGCTCTCGGCAAACAGCGGGAAGGGGCCGCGGGCCTTGGCCAGCGCCCGGGAGGCCCGGCGCCCCTCGGCCTGGATGAAGCCCATCACCCGCTCGGCGCAGTCGAGGCCCTGCTCGCTGTTGTAGGGGATGCCCAGCAACAGCAGCATGTCGGCAAAGCCCATCACCCCAAGGCCGATCTTTCGGGTGCTGCGGGTTTTTTCGGCAATCTCGGGCAGCGGATAGTTGTTGATGTCGATCACATTGTCGAGGAAATGGACGGCGTCGGCTGTGGTGTTTGCCAGCAGGTCCCAGTCAATCTCGGGGCCGTTTTCGCCCTCCTTCAGCATCTTCACCAGGTTGATGCTGCCCAGGTTGCAGCTTTCGAAGGGCAGCAGCGGCTGCTCGCCGCAGGGGTTGGTGCTCTCGATCTCCCCCTCGCCCGGCACCGGGTTGTCCCGGTTCAGCCGGTCCAGGAAGATGATGCCCGGCTCGCCGTTGCGCCAGGCGGCGTCCACAATCTTGTCGAAAACGGCCCGGGCGTTCAGGCTGCCGGCCGGCTCCCCGTTGTGGGGGTCTGTCAGGTCGTAATCCACCCCAGCCTCCACGGCCTGCATGAAACGCTCGGTTATCCCCACGGAGATGTTAAAGTTTGTGATATCTGCGTTATTCTTTTTGCAATCGATGAACTCGAGAATGTCGGGGTGATCCACCCGCAGGATGCCCATGTTGGCCCCCCGGCGGGTGCCGCCCTGCTTCACCGCCTCGGTGGCCATGTTGAACACCCGCATGAAGCTGACCGGCCCCGAGGCCACCCCGCCGGTGCTGCCCACCGGCGAGCCGTTGGGCCTAAGGCGCGAGAAGGAAAACCCGGTGCCGCCGCCACTCTTGTGGATCAGCGCCGCGCTTTTCAGGGCGTCGAAGATGCCCTCCATGCTGTCCTCCACCGGCAGCACAAAGCAGGCCGAAAGCTGGCCCAGGGGCCGCCCGGCGTTCATCAGGGTGGGGGAGTTGGGCAAAAAACGCAGCTCCGTCATCAGCTCGTAAAAGGCCTGCTCTGCCCCCGCCGCGCCACCGCCGGGGTAGGCGTCGTCCGCCGCGGCCACCGCCTTCGCCACCCGCCGGAACAGCCCGTCCACATCCTCGGTCACCTTGCCATTTTCGTCCTTCGCCAGATACCGCTTCTTCAAAATCTGTCTCGCGGTATCGTTAATTTCCAGTATCGCCATGCCGCCTGTCACCTCTTTAGATTCTTTCTCACTGTGGTTGAATACTCCGTATTCACTATCATACCACTAGATATTGTGGTTCGCAAGCCCAATCGCCCTACATAATGTGACAAAGTCACACTTTTGGGCCGCCCCGTTTGACGCCGCCCGGCCGCGCGCGTATACTTGTAGAGTATTTTATCGCGGGCTTGCCCTCTTTTGCGGGCTTTTCGGGCGTTTGGGGCCACGCCAAAACGCAACCAACAGTATTTTACATGAATTATATTCCCAACAGTATATGAATTGTGAGGATATTTGAATGGATTTTTCCAATAACCCGGCGGGCATTCCCCAGCTGGGTTTCACCCACGGCGGCAAGTTCCACGCCGACGACGTGCTCTCTGCGGCGCTGCTGACCATCCTGCGGCCCGACATCCGCATCTACCGGGGCTACCAGGTGCCGAAGAACTTTTCGGGCATCGTGTTCGACATCGGCGACGGCCCCTTTGACCACCACCAGAAGGGCAGCCCCCGGCGGGAAAACGGGGCCGCCTATGCCGCCTTTGGCCTGTTGTGGCGTGAGTACGGCCATTTTTTCCTGAGCGAAAAGGAGGCCAAGCGCTTCGACACCCAGTTTATCCAGCCGCTGGACATCGACGACAACAAGGGCACCGGCAACGTGCTGGCCGGGCTGATCGGCGCTTTCAACCCCACCTGGGACAGCGACGCCGACCCGGACAAGGCCTTCTACGAGGCCGTTGAGGTGGCAACCAAGCTGCTGAGCCACAAGCTGGAGAGCCTGGCCGCGGTGGAGCGGGGCAAAAAGCTGGTGGAGGAGGCGCTCAAGGGCATCGATGGCGGCATTGTGGAGCTGGACCGCTACATCCCCTGGAAGCCGGTGCTGGTGGAAAGCCCGGCCGAGTTTGTGATTTTTCCCTCTCCCCGGGGGGGTTACAGCCTGCAGTGCGTGCCGAAGGACTACAACGGCAAAACCGGCAACAAGGTGCCGCTGCCGGTGAGCTGGCACGCCCGCCCGGCGGCGGAATTGCAGGAGATTACCGGGGTGCCGGAAATCAGCTTCTGCCACGCCAGCGGCTTCATGTGCAGCGTCTCCAGCGTGGCGGGCGCCCGCAAGCTGGCCCGGCTGGCTCAGGCAGAATACGCAAAGCGCCAGGCGGAAAAGGCAGCCCAAAAGGCTGAACTGGCACAAAATGCTCAAGCCGGCACACCGGGGGCCGGGGCCGGGGAAGCCTCGGGAAGCCCCACCGGGGGCATGGCCGCCCAGGGCGTCACCGCCACCCCGTGAGCGGCCAAAACTGGGCCTACCTGCTGCGCTGTGCCGACGGCACCTTCTACGCCGGCTGGACCAACGACCTGGACAGGCGCCTTGCCGCCCACAACGCCGGCACCGCCGCCAAGTACACCCGCGGCCGCCGCCCGGTGGCGCTGGCCTGGGCCGGGTGCTTTGCCACCAGGGGGGAGGCGATGTCCAAAGAAGTCGCCCTCAAGCGGCTGACCCGGGCAGAAAAGCAGCGGCTGGCCGATGGGTGGCCGGGGCTGCCGCAGGCGGATGCTTTGCCGGACTTGCCGGATTAGCATGTGTGGCCAGAAATACATCTATCATCTTATAACGGCATACCCATGACTTAATTTACTATAAGTATTTTATTTGCCAATTTCTACTTATTGGAAGGTGGTGAAACACCCGTGGACACGCTTGAACAGGCGATAGGAAGCATTTTATCCCAGCAGCCCAGCCGGGTGCTGCTCTCGGCGCCCAAGGGCGGGCCGTGGCGGCGAGCCACCTTTACCTGTGCGGCCGCCGGCTGGCAGGCCGAAAGGCTGAGCGAGACCCAGGCCTTCCACGGGACGGTGGCGCCGCAGGCCCTGGCCGGCGAGTTGGCTGAGCTGATGACCGGCGGCCTCACCCAGCTGACCGCCTTTGCCCCACAGGCCGAGTACAGCCTGCGGCTGACCAAAAAAGGCAAGGTGCTCACCGGGCGGAAGGCACTGCCCGGCGGGCAGGCGGGCAGCGCGAACAGCCCGGACGGGCAGGAAATCACCCCCGATGGGCAGGTGGGCGCCGCCCACGGCGTCCCGGCCACCCACGACCGAAAAAAGCACTACCTGCTGCCCGAGGGCACCGTGGTGCCGCCGCTGGTGGACATCGGGGTGATGACCGCCGAGGGCAAGGTGGTGGCCGCCATGCGGGACAAATACCGCCAGATCAACCGCTTTGTGGAGCTGGTGGACGACGCCCTGCCGAAGGACCCGGCCCAGCTGCCCAGCCCGCTGCGGGTGGTGGATTTCGGCTGCGGCAAGAGTTATCTTAGCTTCATTTTGTATTATTACCTCACTGTTATACGCGGTGTAGAGACAGAATTGACCGGTCTCGACCTGAAAACCGACGTTGTGGCGCACTGCAATGCCGCAGCCCAGAAATATGGCTACGGCGGCTTGCGCTTCGAGGTGGGGGACATTGCCGACTACGCCGGCGCCGCCCCGCCCCACATTGTGGTGACGCTGCACGCCTGCGACACCGCCACCGACCTTGCCCTTGCCAAAGCCGTGGGCTGGGGCGCGCAGATGATTTTTTCGGTGCCCTGCTGCCAGCACGAGCTGAACGGCCAGCTGCACAGCGAGGAGCTGGCCCTGCTGGCCCGCTACGGCATTGTGAAGGAGCGCACCGCCGCCCTGATGACCGACGCCATCCGGGCCAACCTGCTGGCCGCCAGCGGATACAAGGCCCAGCTTGTGGAGTTTGTGGGCTTCGAGCATACCCCGAAGAACATCATGATCCGCGCGGTGCGGCGCAGCCTGCCCAAAAGCGCCCGGCAAAAATACCTGGATGAGGTGAACCGGCTGAATGCCGCCTTCGGTTTTGCGCCCACCTTGCAGCGCTTGCTGGCGGAGTCTGGTGCTTTGCCAAACGCTACTTAGGGTATAACCGAATATATAATATACAAAATGAATGCCGAGACTGTGCAAAGCAGTCCCGGCATTTTTAACATGATATAATATGTAAATATTGCGTCTATTTCAAATACTGCTCGAACCAGGCCAATATCTCCTGCAAGCGGCGCAGCCGGGCCTTCGGCTTGCCGCTGCGGCTGAGATCATGGTTTTCGCCGTGGAAAAGGCACATCCGCGCCGGCACCCCGTGCTCCTTCAGGGCGGCGTACATCTGGATGCCCTCGCCGGCGGGGCAGCGGAAGTCCTCGTCCGAGTGGATGAACAGGGTGGGGGTTTTTGCCTTGTCGGCCAGGCGCAGCGGGCTGTGCGCCCAAAGGGCGCCGACGTCCTGCCAGATGGTGACCCCCTGATCGCTGGGTACGAAATAGTAGCCGATGTCCGAGGTGACGGCCATCGACACCCAGTTCGCGATGCCCCGCTGGGATATCGCCGCTTTGAACCGATCGGTGCGCCCGATGATCCAGTTGGTCATGAAGCCGCCGTAGGAGCCGCCCATCACCCCGAGGCGCGCTGGATCAATCTCGGGGTAGGCCGCGAGGGCCGCATCGAGAAAGGCCATCAGGTCGTCGTAGTCCGGCCCGCCGTAGGCGTTGCGGAGGTCTCCAAACACATCGCCCCGGCCGTCGCTGCCGATGGGGTTGCAGAAGATCACGGTGTAGCCCTGGGCGGCCAGCCACTGCATCTCGTGGTGCAGCACCGTGCCCCAGGCGGTTTTTGGCCCGCCGTGGATGCTGAGAATGGCCGGCCGACTCCCGGCCTCTGCCGCGCCGCCTTTTTTTGCCTGGGACGAAAGATCCGGGGGAGAGAGCACGTAGCCATGCACCTTGCGGCCGCCGGGGCTTTGGACCGTCATCGGCTTTGGCACGGCGAAGGCGTAGCCTTCGCACACCGGGGCGCCAAAATCGGTCAGCTGGCGCTCGGCGCCGTCCGTCTCCACCCGGTACAGCTCGGGCGGCTTCTGGCCGCGCAGCGCCGAGATTACCATTTGGCCGCCGGGCAGCCGGGCCAGCTCATGCACCGCGCCCGCCGCCTTGGTCACCGGCTCTATCTTGCCGCTCTCGGCGTCGATTTTCATCAGCTGCGCATCCCCGCCGATGGTGGTCACCCAATACACGGTATTCCCCTCGGCAAGCCAGCGGGGACGGGCGGCCTGGGCCGCGTCGCTGTTCACATTGTTGCCCGCGCTGTAGCGTCCGCCGCTGTAGAGCTTCTTGGCCTTCGGCGCGTAGGCGTCGTCCAGCTCCAGCCGGTAGAAGGCCGGGTTCTGGCTTTCACCGTGGAGGCGCATGTCGGTTCCGGCCACCAGGGCGGTTCGGTCGCTTAGCGGCACCACCCGCTCGAGATACAGCTTCCCAAAGGTGACCTCGCGAACCGCGCGGCCCGCCGGCTCGATATGGAACAGCTGGCATTCCAGCGGCATTTTGCCCCGGTAGCGCCGGGCGATGGCCCAGAGGCTCTCCCCCGAGGGGGACAGGCAGAACCGCTCCACCCCGGTGTCCTCATCGGTGAGGGGGGCCGCCTTGCCGTCCTTCAAAAGGTACAGCCGGCGCCGTTTGCCGCCAACAAACCCGCCGCCGTTCTCCCAGAAGGGCAGCTCGTCCAGCACCTTGTAGGGGGCGTCTTCCCGCAGCAGGGCGGCAGCCTTTTCCGGGTCGCCTTTGGCCCTTTCTAGGGCGGCCTCGGCGGCAGGGTCCCACCGGGCCAGTAGGATAATCTCCCCGCCGTGCAGGACGGCGGCGTCCTCCACCTCCAAAAACAGCCGGGCCAGCCGGCGGGGCTTGGCGGCGGGGTCGGCCAGGTCCAGCGTCTCCAGCAGGGTGAAGGGCAGGCCGTCCGCCTGCCAGGCCTTCTCCTTTTTGCCGCCGCCCTTGGCCAGCAGCAGGCGCCCCGGCCCGGCCCACCAGTGGCCCCGCAGCTCGGCGGGGCCGGTCAGCTGGGTGGGGGTGTCGCCGTCCAGCAGCCACAGGGCGCTGCGGCTGCGGTTAGCCGCAAGGTCGATGGTTTTCACCCCAAAGCACAGCCGGCCATCCGGGCCGGCGGCAAGGCCGTAGGGGTATTTCAGCTTGGCGAACAGATCGATCGGGACCGGTTTTTGTCGCATTGCACCCTCCAATCAAAACAAAAGTCTGTTGTCTGATCCAGCAGCTAGCCTAATGCCACATCCAGAATCATCATGATCAGAAAGCCGGCCAGGGCCCCCAGCGTGCCGGGGTGGGAGTGCTCCCCCAGGTGCGCCTCGGGAATCATCTCCTCCACCACCACGTACATCATGGCGCCGGCGGCAAAGCTGAGGAACCAAGGCATCAGCGGGGCGATGCCCCCGGCCACCAGCACCGCCAGAATGCCGCCCACCGGCTCCACAAAGCCGGAGAAGGCCCCGTAGGCGAAGGCCTTTCCGCTCGAAAAACCGTCCCTTTTCAGCGGCAGGCTCACGGCGGCCCCCTCGGGGAAGTTTTGCAGCCCCATGCCGATGCACAGCGCAATCGCCGCCGCCGCGCTGCCACCGCCGCCGGCCGCCATGGCGCAGGCCAGCCCCACCGCCATCCCCTCGGGAATGTTGTGCAGCGTCACCGCCAGCACCATCAGCGTGCTGCCGGGCAGCTTGCTTTTTGGGCCTTCGGCGTCCGTGCTGCCCGGGTGCAGGTGGGGGATCAGCCCGTCCAGCAGCAGCAGGAAAACCACCCCCAGGATGAAGCCGCCGGCAGCCGGCAGCCAGCCCGGCACCCCCGCCTCCTCCCCAAGCTCGATGGCCGGGATCAGCAGGCTCCACACGCTGGCGGCGATCATCACCCCGGCGGCAAATCCCAAAAAAATGCGCTGTATCTTGTCGTTGTTCTTGCCGCGCATCAAAAACACCGTGGCCGCCCCAAGGGCGGTCATCAAAAAGGTGAAACCGGTGCCGATGGCCGCCAGGGCCACCGGGTGCAAACCTTCAAAGAATTCCACGTTCAGCACACCTCTCTATCGAATTCAGACGTTACAACGGGCGCCGCGAAGCAGGGATTGCCTTGACACCCACGCGGCACTGCCGTATGCTAAAATATAGCATATTACGGCCCGCCAAACAACCGGACTTT
>JAJDIZ010000063.1 GCA_030266915.1 Ruminococcaceae bacterium OttesenSCG-928-D13
AAGGCCCGGGAGCGCGTTTGATGCGCTTCCGGGCTTCCTGCTCACTGGTGTCATTGGTGAAAATGGGCGTCCACTTCCTGCTTTGATGGCATTGAGACGATGCCGCCACGCTTTTGCACACACAGGGAGGCCACCACGTTGGCGTAGCGTATGAACTGCTCCGCTTCGGCCAGGGACACGTCCTCAGGCGGCCGCCCCGCCTGGACGAAACGGGCCAGCAGCCCGCCCATGAAGGCGTCCCCCGCGCCGGTGGTGTCCACCGCGCCAAAATCGAGGGGCGCGGCCGTGGCAGCGCCCGCGGCGGTGCGCACCAGCGCCCCCTGCCGCCCCATGGTTACCACCACCAGCGGAATCCCCTGCTCACACAGCTGCTGCGCGGCCTTTTCGGGGTCGTCCTCCCCGGTGAGCAGCCCAGTCTCCTCGTCACTGCATTTCAGTATCTGAACATACGGCAGCACCTGGCGGATCATGGCCGCCACGTCGCTTCGGCTGCCCCAAAGGGGGGCGCGGTAGTTGGGGTCGAAGGAGATGACCACCCCGGCCTCCTTTGCGCAGGCCAAGGCCGCCAAGGTGGCGGCGCGGGCCGGCTCGTGGGTGAGGGAGAGCGAGCCGAAGTGGAACACCCTGCTCTGCCGGATCTCATCCCTGTTCACCTCGGCCGGCTCAAGGCAGGTGTCGGCCCCGGGCTTACGGGCAAAGGAGAAGGCCCGCGCGCCGTCGGGCTGCACATCCACGAAGGCCAGCGTGGTAAACACCTCATCGCTGACGATGACGTTTCCGGTGTCCACCCCTTTTTCCTCCAGAACCTGCTTCAAAAACAGGCCGTGCATGTCGTTGCCAATCTTGCCAATCAGACCGGTCTCCATGCCCAGGTTGGTTGCGGCAACCAGCATGTTTGCCGGAGCGCCGCCAGGGTTTTGCTCAAAAATACGCATCCCCGCGTCCGAAAGCCCAATGCGGGTGAAATCCACAAGCAGCTCGCCCAATGCGATAATATCTTTCATATTTACTCTCTGTCTCTCATTGTGTAAATGATACGGCCGGCAGCGGGCGCCGCCGCGCCTTTTGGCTACAGCCGCTGGCTGAACTCCACCTTTTCATTGTTGGGCCCCTCGATGGTGAAATACCGCACGCCCTTTTCGAAAAAGGGCAGGCTGCATATCTCGCCCTCCACCGCGGGGTAGCCCATGCCGGTGATGCGGTCAAACACCGCCTCCACATCGGTAACCTCCAGCGCAAAGTGCTCGATGGCGCCCTTCTGCCCGGCGGCGGCCCCCTCGTAGACCTCCAGCACGGCGCTGCCCAGCCGCAGAAAACACACCCTGCTTTCGCCGTTCACCGCCCTGTAGGTCTCCTCGAAGCCGACATGGCGGAAGAATTGCAGCGTCTCGTCAAAATGCTCTGTGGGGATGCCAATGTGCTGCAGCCCGATTACCATATCTGTTCTCATTTGCGTCACACATTTCCTCGCCATGCCTATTTTTTGTTTTTCAGGGTGCTCAGCAGCACCGCGAAAATGATCAGGCAGCCACGCACCACGTACTGGATGTAGTCGTTCACGTTCAGCAGGGTCATGCCGTTCAGCAATATGCCCAGGAAGATGATGCCCAGCAGCGTGCCGCGCATCTTGCCGATGCCGCCCGCGATGGACGCGCCGCCGATGATGACCGAGGAGATGGCGTTCATCTCCCAGCCGCGGGCGAAGGAGAAGGTGCCGGACATAACCTGGGAGGACAGCATGATGCCCGAGACCACGCAGCACAGCTGCACAATCACCATCGAGATGATCTTGGTCCTTTTCACGTTGATGCCCGATAGCCGGGCCGCCTCGGCGTTGCCGCCGCAGGCGAAGGTTGCGCGGCCGAACTTGGTGTAGCTGAGCACAAACGCAGTGATGGCAAACACCACGGCCAGGATGATCACCGGGACCGGAACAATCCCGAAGATGCGGCCGGACCCGATGAAGCTGTACCACGCCGGGAAGGTGATGACCGGGAAGCCGTTGGAGATGATGGCCGCAATGCCGTACAGGATGTTCTGCATGGCGAGGGTCACAATCATGGCCGGGATGCGGAAGCGGGTGATGAGCCAGCCGTTGATGAGGCCCACGCAGGTGCACACCACAAAGGCCGCCGCAATGCCCACCAGCACGCCGTATTGCAGTGGCATGATGCCCGCGGCGTCCAGCTTGCCGCCGATCAGCCCGATGAGCACCCCGGTGAGGGCGATGCTGGAGCTGAGGGAGAGGTCCAGCTCGCCGCAGACGATGACAATGGTCATGCCGAAAGCCACCACACCCTGCAGGGAGATGTTGCGCAGGATATTCATCAGGTTGTTCAGGGTGAGGAAGTGCGGGGTGACAAAGGTTAAAATGATGGCCAGCGCCACCAGGATGATCTCCAGTGTGTAGTTCTTGACGATATTGCCGATCGAGAGTTTTTTAGATGATGTCATGACTCATTCCCCCATGCTGATTGCATACAGATCTTCGATGCTGACGTCCTGCGGCAACACGGTGCGCTCGATCACCCCGTTGCGCAGAATCAGGATGCGGTGGCACACCTCGATCAGCTCCTCCAGCTCGCTGGAGACCATGATGCTGGAGATGCCCTTGCGCGCCTGATCCCAGATGATCTGGAAAATCTGCTGCTTGGCGTTCACGTCGATGCCGCGGGAGGGCTCGTCGAACAGCATCACGGTGGGCTCGATGTTCAGCCAGTTGCCCACCACCACCTTCTGCTGGTTGCCGCCCGACAGCGACGAAACCAGATAGTTCACGTCCGCCACCTTGATGCCGAGATCGGCAACCTGCCGCGCCACATACTGCTTTTCCTTGGCCCGGTCTACCATGATACCCTTGCCCAGGCGCTGCAGCGACGCATAGCACAGGTTGTCGCTGATCCGCGCGTCCAGGTTCACGCCCAGGCGTTTTCGGTCCTCCTGGGTCATGGCCACGCCCTTGCGGTTCATCATCTCGGGGTTGGGGTCCTTGATCTCCTCCCCGTGCAGCCAGATGGCGCCGCCCGCCGCCTTTTGCGCCCCGAAGATGCAGTTCAAAAGCTCGGTGCGGCCCGAGCCCAGCATGCCTGCGATGCCCAGCACCTCGCCCTTGTGCAGCTCGAAGCTCACATCGGTGAAGCGGTGCCCGTCGGACAGGTGCTCCACCTTCAGCACCACGTCCTCGCCGTACCGGAGGTCCTCCGGCCGCGTTTTAACTTCCACATCGCCAAACATCATGCCAATCAGCTGCCGCCGGCTCAGCTCGCTGATCTGCTCGGTGCCAATCAGCTTGCCGTCCCGCAGCACGGTGCAGGTGTCGGCAATCTGCCAAAGCTCCTGCAATTTGTGGGTGATGTACAGGACGATGACGTCCTTCTCTCTCAGTTTACGGATGATGCGGAACAGGGACTCCACCTCGTTTTGCGCCAGCGAGGAGGTGGGCTCGTCCAGCTGCAGCACCTTGGGGTCAAAGCTCATGGCTTTGGCAATCTCCACCATCTGGCACTGCCACACCGTCAGGTCGCTGACCACGTCGTTTGGGGAGATGTCGATCCCCAGCTCCTCCAGCAGCTCCTGGGCAATCTTCCGCGTCTTTTTCCAGTCCACCATCGGGCCCTTCATCGGCATGCGGCCAATCAGGATATTTTCGGCCACCGTCAGGCCCGGCACCAGGCTCAGCTCCTGATACACCGTGGCGATGCCGTTTTGCTGGGCCTCGGCCGGGTTTTTGAAGCTGATGGGGCTGCCGTTGAGCAGCACCGTGCCGCCGCTGGCCGGTACCGCGCCCGAAAAAATGTTGACAAGGGTTGATTTGCCGGAACCGTTTTTTCCAACCAGCGCGTGGATTTTGCCGCCCTCGAAGGAAACCGACACCTCGTCCAGCGCCAATGTGCCGGGATATTGTTTGGAAACCCTGTTGGTTTCAAGCACACTCATGTCGTTCCTCCCGTGTCATGGTTTCGGCGGGAGCCGTGGCCCCCGCCGAACCATTTGGTCCTTAAATTATAACTGTTACTTGCTCTCCAGCAGAATCTTCTCGTAGTCGTCGATGGAGGCGGGGTTGTCGCGGGTGATCAGCGTGCCGGGCAGCACCTCGATTTCGCCGATGGTGCCGGTGTACTCGCCACGCAGGGACTGGATGAGGATCTCCATGGTGCGGTAGCCCATGCCGAAGGCGTCCTGGGCGGTGACGGCCTGGAGGATGTTGTCCTCGGAGCGCAGCATCTCAATCTGCTGCTCGCCGCCGTCGATGCCGAACACCTTGATCTGGTCGGCCAGACCGGCGTTCTTCACAGCCATCACGGTGCCCACCGTGCCGCCGTCGTTGCAGGCGAAGATGACGTCCAGGTCGGGGTTGGCGGTGATCATGTCACCGGCCGCCTGGATGGCCATGTCCTGCACCCAGGCCTCGGCCTCGGCCACCAGCTCCACATTGGGGTTCACAGCGCGCACCGCGTTCAAAAAGCCATCCATACGGCCGGCGGCGGGCTCCGGATACTGGGACTTGAAGGTGATGACACCAATTTTGGCCTCGCCGCCCAGCTCGTTCTTGATGTACTCGGCCGCGGCCTCGCCGCTGGGCCGGCCCAGGGAATCGTGGGAGGTGGTGGCGCCGCCGGTGGCGAATTCGGAGTAGTCGTCGGTCTCGCTCACGTTCAGCAGAGTGATGGGCATATCATAGTTGGCGTGGATCTGCTTGAGGGTCTCCATCGAGCTGGTCTCGCTGGCGGGCATGATGGCGATGCCGTCCACCTGCTGGGTGGCGTAGGTGTTCAGCAGCTCGCTCTCCTTGGCAAGGTCTCCGCCGCTGATGGCGTGCAGCATGGTTACGCCGTAGTCGGCACAGGCGGCCTTGTAGCCCAGCGCGCACCAGGAGGAAAACTGATCCTCCTGCAGGTTGATGCCGGCCACGGTGAGGGGGGCGGCGTCCGAGCCGCCCGATTCGGGCAGGCTGCTATCGCCCGCGTCGGCCTGGCTGCTTGCGCCGCCGGTGCTGGCGGCCGGGGCCGAGCTGGAATCCCCGCCGGAACAACCGGCCAGAACCAGGGCGAACGCCAACAGCATGGCAATGACAGTGACAGTTTTTTTCATGGTGTAAAACTCCTTCTCCTCTGTTTTCTCTGTGTTGATCGGGATGGGCAAACGCTTACGTAAACGATTGCGTCTGTTGAGATTATAGACCTGCGCCTCCATTTCTGTCAACATCTGGCGAGATATTCTATATCCTGTGCAATCTTCAAGCAAAATGACTGTGCAATTTGCCCAATTTACAAACGCCGGCGTTTGGTGTAACCTTGACTGTAATGAAAGTAATCGTTTGCCTTATTGGAGGATATCACCTGTGAGCGCTAAAATATCAGACGTTGCCCGGGCGGCGGGGGTTTCCACCGCCACGGTGTCCCACGTCATCAATAAAACACGGTTTGTCTCGGCAGACACCACCCAAAAGGTGACCGAGGCCATCCAGGCGCTGGGCTACGTGCCCAACGCCTCGGCGCGCACACTAAAAACCGGCAAAACCAACATGATCGGCTTCATCGTGCCGGACATCTCCAACCTGTTCTTCGCCACCATCATCCAGCAGGTGGAGGCGGTGCTGGGCCTGCGCGACAACAACCTGATTATCGTGAACACCAAGGAGACGCCCGCCAAGGAGCAGGCGCACCTGCGCAACCTGACCTCCGGCATCACCGACGGCATCATCATCGCCTCGGCGGCGCAAAGCTACGGCGAGATCCGCGAGTACATCCCCGAGCAGTTCCCCTGCGTGTTTTTCGACCGCGAGCTGAAGGACAACAACGAGCACGACTCGGTGCTCATCTCCTCCTACCAGGCCATGCACGACGCGGTGAACGCCCTGGTGGGCCGCGGCCACCGGCGCATCGGCTACATCGCCGGCCTCGACGGCATCAGCACCACCCGGGACCGGCTGGAGGCCTTCCTCCACGCCATGGAGCAGAACGGCCTGCCGGTAGAGGACGAGCTGATCCGCCACGGGGATTCGGTCACCCGGCAAACCATCGCCGCGGTGGATGAGCTGCTGGCAAAAAAATGCACCGCCATCATCACCTCTAACAACCTGATGTCGGTGCAAACCTCGTACCGGCTGTCCACGCTGGGGGTGCGCATCGGGCAGGACCTTGACCTGCTGGTCTACCGGGATTACGACTTCTACAACAGCTTTTTGGCCGATTGCGACACCATTGTGCAGCCGGTGCTGGAGTTCGGGAACATCATCGGCGAGTCGATCCTCGCGCGGATTGACAACCCCGGCGGCCCGGTGAAGGAACGGGTCCTCAACAGTGTATTCCAGCCCAAAACCTGACCGGCGGCGCCCGCATCGCCCGGCATTCACCACCATATAGAAAGAGGAGGAATCCGAGATGTCTTATTTCACCGCCGAGGTCATCGGCCCGAAAACCTGGCACATCCTGGAATGCGGCTTCTGTTCCATCTACTATCTTGAGGGGGAGGAGCGGGGCCTGCTGATAGACACCGGCACCGGCGCCGATGACCTTAGGGGCTTCGTGGCCACCCTGGCCACAAAGCCCTACGACGTGGTGCTCACCCACGCCCACCTGGACCACGTTGGCGCCATTTGGCAGTACGATGAAATCTACCTGAACAAGGGCGACTGGGAGATGGCGCTCACCACCGACGATGCCGCCCGCCGGCATTTCATCGGGAACCTGAACGAGCAGTCGGAGGGCCGGACGCCCGACCACCCCACCGACAAGATGCTGCTGCGCACCGAGACCGACCCGAAGCTCATCGACCTGACCGACGGCTTCGTGTTCCACCTGGGCGGCCGCGACGTGAGCGTCATGACCACGGCGGGGCACAGCGAGGGCTCGATCTGCCTGCTGGATTCGCAGACGCGCTATCTCTTTGTGGGCGACACCATCATCTACCGCCTGCTGCTGGTCAACCCCAGGATGAGCTACCTCGAGCGGGTGCGCCAGTGGTGGGATAACACCCGGAAAATCTACGATCACCTGGATGATTTTGCCGAGCTTTACATGGGCCACTGCGGCATTGTGCCCAAGCACACCCGGGACGACCTGAACACCATCGCGGCGGCGCTGCTGGCCGACATCACCGACATAGACGACTCGGACGGCTTTGCCAAAAAGGCAATCGGCGGCACCTCCATCTACCTGGAGCTGCCCTTTGAAGGGCCGGACAACATGAAATAGGCACCACCCCCATCAGAAAGGAATTGAGAAAACAGCCCGGGTATGGTAGGATGAAGCCATACACAGCTTTGACGCTTTTGCGTCTGTTCTCAGTGCCCGGCCAAAGGCCGGCAGCAATTTGATGGGGGTGGAAAGTATGAACCAGACCTTGGAGCACATCAAAAACCGTTTTTCCTGCCGTTCCTTCACCGGCGAGATGCCGGCAGAGGAGAAGATACAGGCCATCGCCGAGGCGGCCATCCAATCCCCCAGCGCCATGAACCGGCAGCGCTGGCAGGTGATTGTGGCCCGCGACCCGGCCCTGATTGCCGAAATTGAGGCTGAGGGCATGCGCGTGATCGCCGCCATGCCGGACAAATCCACCTACGAGCGCATCCAGTCCCGGGGCGGCAAGCTGTTCTACAACGCGCCCTGCGTCATTTTTGTGCCCATTGAGCCCACCGAGCTTACCGGCGCGGCGCTGGACTGCGGCATCGTGTGCCAAAACATCGCCCTGGCGGCGCAGGCGGTGGGGCTGGCCAGCTGCATCTGCGGGCTGGCCGGGCTAGCCTTTGCCGAAGACAAGGCCGGCCAGTTCAAAGAAAAGCTGCGCTTCCCCGCGGGCTATGAGTTTGGCGCGGCGGTTTTGATTGGCGCAGCCAAGACAACCGCAGCCCCGCACGAACCGGACAGCGGGAAAATCACCTACATCGGCTGACAAAACAGGCCCCCGGCAACGCCGGGGGCCTGTTTTTATGCATTGCGCCTCACTCGTAAACCGTCACCGAGGTGCAGCAGTTGTCCCCTTTGATGATGTTTTTGCCCGGGTTGAACACCACGCGCTCGCCCTCGGGCAGACCCTGGCTGTAGCCCTCGCGGATGGCGATGTCCACAAGGCAATAGATGTGCCCAACCTCCCGCCAGTCCTTGTCGATCCAGACATCGGCAAAGGTGCAGCTGTCGGTGGTGTTGTCCTTGCGGCCCTCGGCGTAGGTCCGGTGCAGGTCCCAGCCTTCCGCAATGGGGATGTCGTAGTATTTATCCAGATTTTCGATGGTCAGCGCCTCGCCGGCGGCCTTCACCTTCTCGGCAATGGCCGCCCCCCGGGCACGGCCGAATGCCACCATGGCCTTCTCCAGTGCCTCGCGGCTGGCCTCAATGCCAAAGGCCGCCACCATTTCCTTTGTGATGTAATAGTACAGGTTGGCCATGTGAACCGACATCTGCCGAACCGCCGAACCCACGGTGTATTTTTCCATTGTCCCCTCCATTATAGGCTATGCTGCCGCTCACTGCGCCCCAAAAATGGCGGCAGTGTACAGTTCGGCCAGTTCACGCGCGGCGTACAGCCCGTCGCTGATGCGGTTGCGGTTTTTCACCAGCTGGGTCTCCACCATGCCGTATTCCAGGGAATCCGGCTCCAGGGCCGGCAGGCGGTCGAGGTCTGCCAGCAGCGGCACCGGCCGGGACAGCTTGCCGTAGCCGTAGCTGTCCTGCTGATACTTGCCGGCATAGGTTTTGAACACGTTGCTCAGCCGGCGGCTGACCGACAGCAAAAACCGGTTGTAGCTTTGACGCTGCCGGTCGGTCTGTATCTCACCGGCCCGCGCCTGCAGGCCAAGAACTGCGTCCCGGGTTTTTTCGAAGGCCGCCCGCAGCGGCGCCAGATCCATGCAGCCCTGGCCGCTCTCAATGGCCTGGGCCAGCCGCTCGCCCATGGTGCTGAAGAAGCGCTCGAAGCGGTAGGGCACCACGGCCTCCCCGGCCATGCCGGCCAGCAGGCGCAGCAGCACCTTCAGGTCCTTTTCGATGTTCTCGGGGCTGTACTTGTCGAAGCTGTCCTGATCGGTGTGGTTCCACCAGCCCAGGGTAACCCCGTGGCCCCGCTTGATGTATTCCTCGGTGAAGGACATCCGCTGGGCGGTGGAGGGCACCCCGATGCCAAAGAAGGACTGGTCCCCGATTTTTGGCAGGGCCATCATGCGGATGTCCTCGGTGAGAACCTCCCGCGCGATGCCGTGGGTGTAGTCGTAAAGCTCGTCGGAGGCTTTGATTTCGTAGAGGGTGGCCTCGCGCATGCCGGTGGAATCGATGTTCACATAGGCGACGCAGCTTTCGTTCAGTTCGTCCCAGTAGTTGTCCACCAGCCAGGTGGAGCCGGCCGCCTCGGCGATCTCGTGCCCGGTCCAAAAGCAGAACCAGATGTCCCGGTCCGGCTGGTCACGGTGGCGGGCCAGAATGCGGCAAAGCTCCAGGGCGGTGGCGTTGCCGGTGGCGTTGCAGGTCACCCCGGGGTACCAGGCGTCCAGATGGGATCCCACCAGAATAAACTGGTCGCTTTTGCCGTTTCCGCGCAGAATACCCAGGGGCTGGTGCACCGGGCTCCAGGCGTGCTCGGCAACCGAGGTGGCCCGCACCCGCACCCCGGCGCCGCTTTGGCACAGCTCCTTCAGCCTCAGGCCGTCGGTGCGGGTGACGCCGAGGCCGACGATGTCGGGCATGTTGCCGACCGTCTCCTCGGTGGGGTTGCCCCACACCGCCTTCAGGCCGCGGTTGCAGATGACCCGCTCGTCGTTGCCCCAGTTCATGCAGATGATGCCCGCCGCCCCCATCTGTTTGGCGATGCGGGCCTTTTCGGGTACCGGCGGCGCGTAGGACACCTCCACCAGCACCAGCTTGCCGGCGGCATCCAGGCCGTCATAGTCCTGCACGCTGCCGTTGCCGAGATAGAGCAGCTCAAACTCTGCCCCCTCGGGCGGCGTGGAGCGGATGTGGGCATAGGGCAGGCTGTCGATCAGCTCATGGTGGGGGGCCAGCAGCTCCAGCTTTGAGGTTTTGGGAAAGCTGTTGTAGGCCGAAAAAACGTCGTCCCGCACCTCCAGCCCCGCCTGCTTCATCTGCCCGACAACCCAGGCCGCCCCCTTGCGCTCATCCTCACTGCCGGCAATCCTGTAAGGGGTGTTGTCCACCATCCACTGGATATCCCGGCTTACAGCCGAAATGTCAATCTCCGAGATCAGGCTCTGAATATCCACGTCGCGTCCTCCAGCTTTGTTGATTCGGTCACCACCACCGGCGGTCGATGGTGTTCAGCACCTCGGTGCCGGTTTCGGTCACCAGCACCTCGTCCTCTATGCGGCAGCCGCCGTGGCCGGTGCCGTACAGCCCCGGCTCCACGGTGATCACCATGCCGGACACCAGCATCGTCTTGTCGGGACTTGCCAGCACCGGCGGCTCGTCCACCCCAAGGCCAATGGCATGCCCAAGGTAGGTGCCCGGCCCGCCGTAGGCCATGGTGTGGTTGGCGTTAAAGCCGTAGCTCAGGGCGATCTCCCCGGTAATCTTCTCCAGGTCCTCGGCAACCACTCCCGGCTTCATGGCCGCGATTGACTTCTCCAGCATCTCCAGCGTGATCTCCAGGATGCGCACCTGCTCCGGCCGGGCGGTGCCCACCACGGTGGAGCGGCAGACATCGATCATGTAGCCTTGCAGCTTGCCGTTGATCTCCATGTGCACCATGTCGCCGTCCTCGATCACCTTGTCCGAGGCCGGCACCAGGTCATAGGGCGTTTCCGAGCGCGCGCCCGACTGGCAGGTGGCAAAGGCCCCGGTCACCCCACGGGCCGTCATCTCGCCGGTGATGAAGTCATACACCTGCCGCTCGGTGAGCCCGGGGCGCAGGTAGTCCCGCAGCAGGGCGGCCACCTCGTCGGAGATTCTCGCCCCCCGGCGCAGGATATCGATCTCATAGAGGCTTTTGGAAGCGCGCAGGTTCATCACGATGTCGTCGGCGTGGTAGAAGGCCGCGCCCGGCGCCTCCCGCCGCAGGTCGTCGTACAGGGTCACCCCCAGAATGTCCATCCCGACGATGCCCACGTCTGCCTTGCCCAGTCCCTTTTCCCGCAGGGCGTCGGCAATGGCCTCGGGCAGGTTGTTGGCCGGCCGCACGTCTGCCACCGGCAGGTCGTTCTCGAAGAAGGGGGTGCTGGTCAGCAGGCAGGGCTCCCCGCTGATGGGCAGCAGCAGGGCCGAATAGCCCCGGCCACGGAACCCGTAGCGGCGGGTGTGCCCCGGCAGCATGGGCTGGTGCCCCGCCAGGTAGAGCAGGTCCCCGACACGGCGGGGCGCCAGCCCGAAAATCAGCAGGCTGTCGAACCCGCGTTTTGCCGTTTCGGTTTTTGCGGCAAGCATCCGCACAGCGTACTCATTTGCCAGTTGTCTGTCCATGGTCGACACCATACTTTCGTGGGTTTTGTGGTAGTTCAAATGGTTCTGCTTTGGGTATGGCGAGTATCCTACTCGCCCTGCCGCGCATCACTGTGCAAAAAGCAGGCTGTGGCGTGGCCGGGGGCCACCTCCACCAGTTTGGGCTCGGCCGCCCGGCAGCAATCCATCGCGCTTGGGCAGCGGCCCTCGAACCGGCAGGCCGGCTTTGGGTTGATGGGCGAGGTGATCTCCCCCTTCATGATGATGCGCTCGCCCCGGTCGTGCAGGCTGGGCACCGGGATGGCGCTGAGCAGTGCCTTGGTGTAGGGGTGCTTCGGGGCGGCAAACAGGTCGTCGGCCGAGGCCTTCTCAATCAGCTTGCCCAGATACATCACGGCAATGTCATCGGAGAAGTGGTACACCACCGAGAGGTCGTGGGTGATGAACAGGTAGGTGAGGCCAAACTCCTTTTGCAGGTTCTTCATCAGGTTCAGAATCTGCGCCTGAATCGAGACATCCAGCGCACTGACCGGCTCGTCGCAGACGATGAACTTCGGGTCCACCGCCAGCGCCCGGGCAATGCCCACCCGCTGGCGGCGCCCGCCGTCCAGCTCGTGGGGGTAGGTGTTGTAAAGGCGCCGGGCCAGCCCCACGGTGTCCATCAGCTCGGCCACCCGCTGCTGGCGTTTTTTCTTGTCGGGAATCATCCCGTGCAGCACCAGCGGCTCCTCGATGGTTTGGCTGATGGTCTTGCGCGGGTTCAGGGATGAGAACGGGTCCTGGAAGATAATCTGCATCTCCTTGCGCTTTTTTCGCAAGGCGTTCGTGTTCAGCCTGGCCACGTCCTCCCCCTCGAACAGCACCTTGCCGCCGGTGGGCTCCAAAAGGCGCAGGATGGCCCGCCCGGTGGTGGATTTGCCGCAGCCGCTCTCCCCCACCACCCCAAGGGTTTTGCCCTTGCCGATGGTGAAGCTCACGTCGTCCACCGCGTGCAGCATGCCCTTGGGGGTTTTGAAATACTTCTTGAGGCCGACCACTTCAAGCAGGTTTTCGCTATTTGACACTGTCCGGCCCCCCTTTTTGGATATTTTCGGGCGTGTACAGATGGCAGGCCACGTAGTGGTCCTCCGTGCGGTGCACCAGCTCGGGCCGCACGGTGTTGCAGATGTCCATCGCATAGTCGCACCGGGGGCAGAAGGTGCAGCCCGGGTTCAGGTTGCTCGGGTCCGGCATCAGCCCCTTGATGGGCTTCAGCTCGGCGGTGCGGTCCTTCATGTTGGGCAGGGAGCCGAACAGGCCGATGGTGTAGGGGTGGCGGGTGTTGTCGTACACGCTCTCCAGCGAGCCATGCTCCACCACCCGCCCGGCGTAGATCACCGACACCTCGTCGCAGATATCGGCCACAATGCCCAGGTCATGGGTGATCATCAGCATCGAGGTGTTGTATTTCTCCCGCAGCTCCTTCATCATTTCCAGCACCTGGGCCTGGATGGTCACGTCCAGGGCGGTGGTGGGCTCGTCGGCGATCAGCAGGTCCGGGTTGCAGGCCAGCGCGATGGCAATCACCACCCGCTGCTTCATGCCGCCCGAAAACTGGTGGGGATATTCCTTGCCCCGGCTGCCCGGGATGCCCACCATCTCC
>JAJDIZ010000064.1 GCA_030266915.1 Ruminococcaceae bacterium OttesenSCG-928-D13
CTGTTCCCCAAAACCTATGACGACCTGCCCACCGTGCTGGCCGAAAGCGACCTGATTTTCGAGAGCGTGGCCGAGAGCATGGATATCAAAAAGGACATCAACGCCAAAATTGCCCAGTACGCCCCGGCCGACGTCATCATCGGCACCGGCACCTCGGGCCTGTCCATCACGTCGCTGGCCGAGTGCTTCGAGGGCACCCAGCGCGCCCAGTACACCGGCACCCACTTCTTCAACCCCCCCAATGTGCTGCGCCTGTGCGAGGTGATCCCCACCGAATACACCGACAAGGCCTTCCTGGCTGAATACACCAAGTACCTGACGGATATCATGAACCGCGCCGTGGTGGTGGTGAAGGACGAGGCCGGCTTCCTTGGCAACCGCATCGGCTTCCAGTTCATGAACGAGGCGCTGCAGTATGCCGAGCAGTATAAGGACAAGGGCGGCGTGGGCTATATCGACGCCATCATCGGGCCCTTCACCGGCCGCAACATGGCGCCCATCGCCACCGCAGACTTTGTGGGCCTGGACGTGCACAAGGCCATCGTGGATAACCTCTACGACAAGACCAACGACTACGCCCACGAAACCTTCAAGCTGCCGGGCTACGTGCAGAAGCTGATCGACGCCGGCGACCTGGGCAAGAAGGCCGGCAAGGGTCTGTACCAGACCGTGGTGGACGCCGAGGGCAACAAGTCCCGCAACGTGTACGACATCGTCTCCGGCAGCTTGCAGCCCGCCGCCAAGTACGACCTGCCCTTCGCCAAAAAGATGGTGGAGGCCCTTGGTGAGGGCGACGTGGACGCCGCCATGGCCGCTTTGAAGGCCGACACCACCGAGGAGGGCAAGCTCTGCCTCACCTTCCTGCTCAAGTACATCCTGTACTCGGTGGTCACCGCGCTGGAGGTGGCCGAAACCGTGAACGACGCCGACACCGCCATGGCCACCGGCTTTGGCTGGGCGCCCCCGCTGGGCGTGATGGAGGCCCTGGGCGGCGCCGCTGAAGTGCGCAGCCTGATGGAGAAAAACCTCGACGCCGCCACCCTTGGCAAGCTGGACCTCGGCGCAATCTTTGGCCGCGAGTTCAAGTGCGCGTTCGACTACAAGAAGTTCTTCAAGGCCAAGCTGTAAAACCACAGACAGACACAGCGAGACCTCCGGGATACCCCGGAGGTCTCGCTGTACGAAGTGAAGTTCAGAGGGGAACCAAATGAGTGAGACGACTGCGGCAAAAAGGGGCGGCGCCTCGGTGCTTGGCACCGGGGATATCAACCGGCTGATCTGGAAATTTGCGGTGCCGGCCATCATCAGCGGCCTGGTTAACGCAGCCTACAACATTGTGGACCAGATTTTCATTGGCCAGGGCATCGGGGAGATTGGCATGGCGGCCACCAATGTGGCCTTTCCGCTGGTCACCATCAGCGCCGCGCTGGCCCTGCTGTTCGGGGTGGGGGGCGCCGCCAACTTCAACCTGAGCATGGGCCGGGGCGAGCCAGAGCAGGCCAGCCGGTATGCCGGGGGCGCCCTGTTTGGCATGGTGGCCAGCAGCCTTGTGGTGGCCGCCGCCATGGTGTTCCTGCGGCCGCTGCTGTTTGCCTTCGGTGCCACCGAGGCCATCATGCCCTACGCCGAGCCCTACACCTTCATCACCAACATCGGCATCCCGTTCATGATCTTCTCCTTCGGGGCCTCGAACCTGATCAGGGCCGACGGCAGCCCCAACTACTCGATGTTTGTGATGCTGTCGGGCGCGGTTTTCAACGTGGTGTTCGACCCCATCTTCCTGTTCGTGTTCGGCATGGGCATCGAGGGCATCGCCCTGGCCACCACCCTGGGGCAGGTGCTCTCCGCCATGGTGGCGCTGCGCTACATGCTGCGGCGCTTCAAAACCGTGCCCATCCGGCGCGAGCACCTGCGGCCCAACTGGGACATCATCCGGCGTATTGCCGCCCTTGGGGCGGCCTCCTGCTTCAACCAGCTGGCCATGACTGTGGTGCAGATTGTCAAGAGCAACACCCTGCGCCATTACGGTGGCTTCTCGGTGTATGGCAGTGAGATTCCGCTGGCGGCGGTGGGGGTAATCTCGAAGATACTGGCCGTCTACATGTCCTTCGTGCTGGGGGTCGCCCAGGGCTGCCAGCCCATTTTCAGCTACAATTACGGCGCCAAAAACTATGCCCGGGTGAAGGAAACCTACAAGCGGGCGCTGCTGTACACCTCTGTGTTTTCAGTGGCCGCCTACCTGGTTTTCCAGCTTTTCCCCGGGCAGGTGCTGGGCATCTTTGGGAAGCAGAGCGCGCTGTTTTTCGAGTTCGCGGTGCGCTATATGCGCATCTTCATGCTGGCGCTGTTCATTAACAACACACAGCCGCTCACCTCGAACTTCTTCACCTCCATCGGCAAGGCACAGATGGGCTTCTGGATGTCCCTCACCCGGCAGATTCTGCTGCTGGTGCCGCTGCTGCTGATTCTGCCGCGCTTCCTCGGCATCGAGGGTGCCATGTGGGCCGGGCCGATTTCGGACGTCATCGCCGCCGCGCTGGCCATCGTGTTTGTGGCGCGAGAGATGCGCAGCATGACCAAGCTGGAAGGGCGGCTCGCAGGCCCACCGAATAACTGAAACAGATATAAAAACGCTCTGGCGCCGACCGCGCCGGAGTGTTTTTTTGTGTAAACCTGTCTTTTGCGGCCCGGACACATCAGGCCCCGGCGTACACCCGCCCAAGCCGGCGGCCCAGGCGGCTGGCCAGCTCGTTGGGGATGGTGCCGGCCCACTCGGCCAGCTGGGAGGCCGTGATTTCGGCCGCGTCCTGCCGGCCCACCAGCACCGCCTCGTCCCCCGCCTCCACCCCCGGAATGGCGGTGACATCCACGATGGTCTGATCCATGCAGATCACCCCGGTCACCGGGGCGTAGCAGCCGCCCACCAGCACGCCCCCCGCCCCGCGCGAGAGGGCACGGGGCAGGCCGTCCCCATAGCCGATGGTGATGACAGCAACGGTCATGTCGATTTTGGCGATGTGCTCGGTGCCGTAGCCCACCCGCTGGCCGGCGGGCACAGCTTTCACAAGGGCTACCCGGGCCTTCACCCCAAAAACCGGCCGGAAGTCCGGCCGGGCGGGAACACAGTGCGCCTCGTCAATCAGGCCGTACATAGCGAGGCCCGGCCGGGCAAAGGCACAGCCGGCCGTGGGGTAGTTGATGATGCCATAGCTGCACTGGATGTGGGGCGCCGGCACCGCGATGCCCCGGGCCTCCAGCGCCGCCGCCATGGCCCAAAACCGGCTGATCTGCCGATTTGTGAAGGCGGCGTCCTCTGGCAGGCGGCTGTCGCTGGCGGCCAGCTGGGTGTAAACCCCGCACACCCGCAGGTTTTTGTGGGCAAACATCCCGGCAATGGCGTCGATGTTGTCCGCAGGCTCCCCCAGGCGGTGCATCCCGGTGTCTACCTTCAAATGGATGTCGAGAGAAACACCGGTGGCCCCCAGCGCCTCGGCGTGGGCGGCGTCCACCGCTGTCTGGGCCAGCCGGTGGCGGCGCAGCTCCCCCGCGCATTCGGGCGGGGTGTAGCCCAGCACCAAAATCTCCCCCCTGACGCCATGCGCCCGCAGCTCGGCCCCCTCGGCCAGGGAGGCCACACAGAGGGCGTCGACGCCCATCCGGCCCAGTTCCCTTGCCACAGGCACAGCCCCGCAGCCGTAGGCGTCTCCCTTGACGGCGGGCATCAGCTTGCAGCCGGCCGGCAGCAGGCGCCGCAGCAGGGCCACGTTGTGGCGCAGGGCGGCGAGGTCCACCTCCACCCAGGCCCGGCTTTTGGCCCAGTTTGCGGCCCAGCCTCTGGTGGTCATTGGAGGTTGTCCATCTGATTTTCCGGCCCATCTGCGCGGACTTTTAGGGTTCAGCCTGCCGCCCAGCCACACCAGCAGGGCCGCCGCCGCAAAGGAGGCCACGCTCACCACCAGGTAGTGCACCAGGCTGTTATCCACTAGCAAGGCAGTTAGCTTTACAGTCTTGGCTCCACCCCGCACCAGGATGATCACCATCGGGTGCAAAATGTACACCAGTAGGGCGACATTGCGCACAATTTCAGACGAAGGCCCATTAAAATTGAGCAGCCAGCGGAACAGAAACCAGAGGCAGAAGGGCAGCATCAGGTACATGCTGTCGTGCCGGGGCGCGCCAAAGCTGTGCACCAGCAGGCCCTCGGCCAGCATCAGCCCAAGGCACAGCGCAAAGCTGGCCAAGGCTGGGCCGCGCCGGGCCGGGGCCGGGCGCCGGGCGGCCCCCACCCCCACCATCAGGAACAGCGGAGCGTAGAACAGGCCGTTGCGGGTGTAGCTGCTCACCGCAAAAATCCCGTCGTACAGTGCTTTCAGGGGCGGGCTGGCAGCTGTAAAGGCATAATAGCTGTCACCCAGCAGGCCAACGGCGTAAAGCGCCACCGCCACACCCATAGTTACACGAAAGGACGTCATTTTAAGCAACGCCCAGGCCAGCACCACCCCAACGATAACGGCCGGCAGGTACCACAGGTGGTACATCGTGCCGTCCACCAGCACCAGCTTCAGCAGGTGCCCCACCGGCTGCTCGGAATCGAAATGCCCGGCGTAGAGGTTCACCGGCAGGTACAGCGCGATGGCCCCAAGGTACACCAGCGCCGTTTTGACCACGAAGCGCCGCAGGGGCGCCACTGGGGCGTGCCTATCCTCCGCATAGCGCCCCAATAGAAAGAACCCGGTGGCCGCGAAGAAAAAGGGCACCCCCAGCCGGCAGAGCACCCGGGTGAACAGCAGGTCGGCCGTTTCGCCGAAACTCAGCAACGGCCCGGTGTGGATGGCCACCACCATCAGCGCGGCCACAAGGCGGAAGCGGTCTATCCCAATATAGCTGTCTTTTGTCCGCATCTCAGGCCCTCCACACGGCCAGCACAAAGCCGTCCACGTTATTGCCCGAGAGGGTGTAGGGCATGGCGCCGATCTCGATTTCGGTGCAGCCGCCCTCCGCCGCCGGCACAAAGCCCAGCTCCCAGGCGTGGGTGCCGTCCTCCAGCAGGTAGGGGTTTTTGCCGTGCTCATAGCCCCGCAGCCAGCTTGTGTACTCCTCCAGCGTGAGGCCAAGGCGGGTGAGCAGCGCCGCGTGGGGCAGCCCGATGTAGCGGAAATGCCACGGCTCATGCCCGATGCGGGTGACCGCCTCCTTGCCCTTGGGGTAGCGCTCGATGAAGCCATAGCGCACGGCAGCACGGCGGAAGGTCTGGCAGATGCCGCTGTAGGGGAAGGCCGGGGTGATGAAATCGATGGCGCCGGCGCTTTCGGCCAGATCGATGGCGAGGCCGCTCTGGTGCTCGCTGCATCCGGGCAGCGCCACATAGGTGCGGGCATATTCCGGGCCGTGCCGGGCGGTGGCGTCGGCGTAGATGGCCTGCTGCTCGGCCATGGTGCGGTAACCGCTCACCGCCACGATACGCCGCCCGGCGCCGATGGCCTCCAGCACCCGCGCAAGGATGGCCGCGGCCTTTTTCTCCAGCCGCACGCCGGGGCAAAGTTCGGCGAGGGCGTCGTCGCCGGGCTGCTGCCGCAGGGGGTGGTCGGGGTTGATCAGCAGCAGGTCTCCCCGGTACACCGCGTCGTTTGTCAGGCGCAGGGTCCTTGTCGCTGTGCGGCTCATGCGCTCACCGCCGTTCCGATCAGCCGGTCCACCAGCTGGTCGAAGCCGATGCCCACCGCCTTCATCATGTTTGGGTAGCGGCTGTGGGTGGTGAAGCCGGGTATGGTGTTCACTTCGCTGAAAACCAGCACCCCGTCGGGCCGCAGAAACTGGTCCACCCGGGCAAAACCGCCGCAGCCCAGCACCCGGTAGATGGCCACCGCGTTGCGCTTGGCTTCGGCCGCCTTTTCGGCCGGCACCCGGGCCGGCACAATCAGCTTCGAATTGACCAGGCTGTACTTCTCGGTGAAGTCGAAGAAGCCTCCTTGCAGCTCCACCTCGTCCAGCTCGCCAACCGTCAGCTCACCATCGGCGCTGCCCATCACGGCACAGCCCAGTTCAAAGCCCGGCACCGCCGCCTCCAGCAGGATGTGGGCGCAGTGCGCCCGGGCCGAGGCCACGGCGGCGGGCAGGTTTTTTTCGTCCTCCACCCGGCTGATGCCGAAGGAAGACCCGGCCGCCACCGGCTTCACAAACACCGGCCAGCCCAGCGCCCGGGCGGCCTCAGCAATCTCGCCATCCACCGCGCCCGGCCCAAACGCCGCCGAGGCGGGCACCGGGATGCCGGCCGCCCCCACAAGGCGGTGGGCCTTGTCCTTGTCCATGCAAAGGGCCGAGGCCAGGGTGCCGCAGCCCACAATCGGGATGCCCGCCAGCTCCAGCAGGCCCTGGAGGGTGCCGTCCTCCCCGAAGGCGCCGTGCATCACCGGGAAGGCCGCGTCCAGCGGCAGGTGGCACCACAGGTCCCCCTTCTGCTCCCACAGGCCGGCCCGCTCCCGGCTGGGGCAGAGGGTCAGCGGGGCGCAGGCGGCGTCCTGTTGCCAGCGGTCGGCCGGGATATCCTCCGGCGCGCCGTAAAAGCGCAGCCATTCGCCCGCCCGGGTGATGCCCACCCGCACAAGGTCGTATTTTTCCGGGTCCACATGGGCCATCACAGCCGCGGCAGACTGCAAAGACACCGAATATTCGGGCGAGCGGCCGCCAAACAGCACGGCGATTGTTTTTCTCATAGCCATCAGTAAGCACCTTCCTTTTTGCAAGCTTCAGGGGCGGAAGGCCGCTTATAATCCACATCAAAAAGCCGGCCCGCCTGCCACTGAAATCGTAGCATTAGCGGGCCGGCCGTTTGTTTGTTTCCGGCTTTGGAATTATTAAGAACCGGTTAAGCCGGGCCTTACTTCCGGTGAAGCTTCGGGCGTGTCCGGGGAAATGCCCCCGGGCAGGGCCTCAGGCTGCTCCGGCTCCGGCTCCGGCCCGGCCGTGGGCAACGCCACGGTAAAGGTGGTCACCCCGTTTTCGCTTTCGGCGGTGATGGCGCCCCCATGCAGGCTGACAATCTCCCTTGCGATGGCAAGCCCCAGCCCGGCGCCGCCGGTGCCCCCGCTGCGGGATTCATCCAGCCGGTAGAACTTGTCAAACACCGACTCCAGCCGGTGCTTTGGGATGGTTCTGCCGTGGTTTGTGAAGGTGAGGGTGGTGGTGTCCCCGGCCTGCTGTGCCGCTATGGTGATGGCGCTGCCGGCGTCGCTGTAGGCCACCGCGTTGCGCAGGATGTTGTTGAACACCCGGGCCAGCTTGCCGCTATCCCCCAGTATCCAAAGCTCATCGGGCGCCTGGATAAGAGCCGACTTGCCCACCGCCGCGAGGGTGGGGTAAAACTCGTCCACCAGCTGGATCAGCAGGTAGTGCAGGTCAAAATGCTCCGGCTCCAGCACCATCTCGTGCAGGTTGTATCGGCTGATCTCAAAAAACTGGCCCATCAGGTTTTCAAGGCGCATCGCCTTGTCCAGCGCGATGCGGGTGTACTTGGCCTTTTGCTCGGCGGGCATCTCGGGGGCCTCGTCCAGCAGGTTCAGGTAGCCAATCACCGAGGTGAGCGGGGTTTTCAGGTCGTGGGCCAGGTAGACAATCAGCTCGTTTTTGCGCTGCTCGGTCTCCTGCGCCTGCCGGCGGGCCGCCTGCCCCAGCAGCTGTATCTCCCGCAGCACCGGCTTCACCTCGGCCAGGTTTTTCGGCACGGCAATCTCGGGGTTGTCCGGCTCCAGCTGCATCTGCTCGATGCTGTCAATCAGGCCCACGATGTCCGAGGCGCTCTGCCGCCACTGGCTGAACAGCAGCACCGCCGCCCCGCCCAGCCACACCGCGGCCAGCGCGAAGGGGAAAACATCCCGCAGGAAGGCCAAAAACGGGAAGAACGGGTCCTCGGCGTACCAAACGCGCGAGTTGCGCAAAATGAGCGCCAGCACCACCAGCACCACCAGCACAAGGGAGTAGATGGCGAAGGAACGCCAAAACCGCAGCTGATAGCGGCTGCGAATCACCTTTTGCAGCTGCACACGGGTGGCGTCCGGCGAGGCCTTGGCTGCCCCATGATAACGCTGCCAGCCGCGCCACAGCAGAATGGCCGCCCCGGCCATCCAGATGGCCAACGCGAGGCACACAAGGCCAATCAGCAGCAGTTGGAGGCTGCTACTGGCGGTGGCCCAGCCCAGGTCGATGTTCAGCAGCACCATTGGCCAGCCCACCGACAAAGCCACAAAAACCACGACGCAGAACACCGCCGCCACAATCACCGTCAGGGTGATCAGTGGCCGCGCCATCCCTTTCCAAAATGCCTTTCGCCCGCCCGCTCGGGGCGGGCCGCTATTCCTGTTCAATCTTGTAGCCCACCCCCCAAACGGTCTTGATGTAACGGGGGTTTTCCACCGTTTCCCCCATCTTCTCCCGCAGGTGCCGGATGTGTACCGTGATGGTGTTGTTGTTCTTGGTGTAGTATTCGTCCCCCCACACCGCGTGGAACAGCTCCTCGGCGCTCACCACCTGGCCCCGGCGCTGGCAGAGGGTGAGCAGGATGGTGAACTCGGTGGGGGTGAGGGGCAGCGGCTTTTCGTCCAGGGTGCACTCGTGGGTGCCCTCGTTGATCACCAGGCCCCCGAGGGTGATCAGGCCGTCGTCCCGGCCCTCGCCCTGGCCGCCGTAGCGCTTGTAGCGCCGCATCTGGGCCTTCACCCGGGCCACCATCTCCAGCGGGCGGAAGGGCTTGGTCACGTAGTCGTCCGCCCCAAGGGTGAGGCCGGTGATCTTGTCGATCTCGTCCTCCTTGGCGGTGAGCATGATGATGGGATAGGTGTGCCGCTCCCGTATCTTCTGGCAGATGGCAAAGCCGTCCATGTCGGGCAGCATCACGTCGAGGATGGCCAGGTCCAGATCCATCGAGGCCACCCGCTCCAGCGCGTCGGCCGCCGTGTAGGTGGTGTGCAGCTCATAGCCCTCGTTGGAGAGGTAGAGCGCCACCAAATCGGCAATCTCCCGCTCGTCGTCCACAATCAGAATTTTCTCCCGCATCCTCTCACCGGTCCCTTTCAGCTGCCGCGCCTTCATTATCCCACACCGGCGGCCGCCGTCTATTAAGATTTCATTAAGGATGGCGGGATATCCCCGCCTGTAGATAGAACGACACAGGCCCGGCATTCCTTCCCCGCGCGCCCTTTGCCAAACAGAAAACCGGCCCCGCCAAAGCCTGCCGGGCCAGTTGAAGGGACGCCGCCGGCCCTCAGGCCCCGGGCGCTTCGTGCTTTTTTAGAATCTCCTGCATTTTTTCGAAGGTTTTGGCCATGATGCCGGGGCACACCTGGGCGATGATGGCCTTGTCGTACTCCACCAGGTCCCGGCACTCGATGCTGCCGAATTCCTGCTGGAACCACTGCACCAGCTCCTTGGCCGGCGGCTTGTAGCCGGCAGGCTCCGGCTCCCCCTCTGGGCGGGGGTAGTGGCTGGAGAGGGCGCACACCGCCCCCACAAGGGCGCCGCAGGTGCGCTGGTCGCTCATGCCGCCGCCCAGTGCCCCCAACGCCCGGATGGTGAAATCATCCTCGATGCCGCGCAGCTCCATCGACACCAGCATCATGGTTTGGCTGCAGTGGTAACCCTGGGCCCGATACCGGGCCACCATCTCATCAATATCGTATTTTCCCATTCTTAGCTCCTCTCTATTTCAGCCGGGTTTTGCCGATGCCTCGGCCAGCCCGGCCCGTATCAGAATCATCTCGGCGGCGATGCTGACGGCAATCTCCGCCGGGGTTTGCGCTTTGATCGGCAGGCCAATCGGGGTGTGTACCCGGTCGATCTCCCTCTGGGGCACCCCGGCCTCCAAAAGGCGCTTATTCACGGCGGCAATCTTGCTGCGGCTGCCAATCACCCCCACATAGGCCGAGGGCCGGGCCAGCACCTGCCGCTGCACCTCCAGGTCGTAGCTGTGGCCCCGGGTCATCACGGTCACATAGTCGCCCGGGCCAATCTCAAGGCTGGCGGCGATGTTCTCAAAATCCCCGGTGATGCGCGCCACCGCGTCGGGAAACAGGGCCTCGGTGGTGAACTCGGGCCGGTCATCGAACACCACGCAGCGGAAGCCCACCCGGCTCAGTAACGGCACCAGCTCCTGGGAGACATGCCCCCCCCCCAAACACCAGCACCCGCGCGGCAAAGGCCACCGGCTCGGCGTAAACCAGGCGTCCGCCCGCCGTCTCCCGCTGCACCGGGGCCGAGAGCAGCAGCTTTTGCAGCGCCTCGGCGTCCAGCTGCTCAAGGCCGGCGGCCTCCCCGCCCGGGGCGCGGCCGGCGGCCACAAGGCCGCCGCCTTCCACATAGAGGGCCATCTGCCAGGCGGTTTCGCTTGTGATGTCACACAGCAGCCAGGCGTTGGCCCCGCCGTCGGCGCTGGCCGCCACCCGGGCCGCGAAGGCCAGGTTTTCCCCAGTGGCCGGGATGTGCTGGATGAACACCCGCACCTCGCCGCCGCAAACCATCCCCAGGTCCTCCACCTCGCCCCGGCGCAGGGTGAAAGCCCTGATGCAGCTCTGCTTTTGTGCCAGGGCCTCCATGGCAAGCTGCTCGGCCCGGTGCTCCACCGCGCCGCCGCCAATGGTGCCGGCAAGGCGGCCGGCGGCGCCCACCAGCATCCGCGCCCCGGCACCCCGCGGTACGCTTCCGCTGCCGGCCACCACGGTCACCATCATCGTGTCCCGGCCGGCGGCCAGCTCATTTTCCAGCAGTGTAAAGAGGTTTTTCATGCTCCCTCCAAAAGTTTTCTTCGGTCTTAATAAGGCCCGTAGCCGATGGCCACGGCAACCAGCAGCGCCGCCACCGAGACGGCCAGCAGCGCCAATTGCAGCTTCCAGGTCCAGCGGAACCACTTACCGTAGGGCACCCCCATCATCCCGAGGGTGATCAGCAGCACCACGTTGGTGGGGTACAGCATGTTGGTGAAGCCATCCCCCAGGGCGAAGGCCTGGATGGCCGTCTGCCGGGTGACGCCGATCATATCCGCCAGCGGCACGATGATCGGGATCAACAGGAATGCTTTGGCCGCCGCCCCGCTGATGAAGAAATTCAGCAGCAGCACCAGGCCGAACAGCGCCAGCGCCCCCACGTAGGGGCCGAGACCCACCATGTTATCATAGAAGTAATAGAGAATGGTGTCGATGATGTTGCCGGTCTCCATGATGTGGGTGACGCTCATCGCCAGCAGAATCAGCAGCACGCTGGGGGCGATGGAGCCCATCCCCTTGAGGAAGGTCTTGAACAGGCCCTTCTTAAGCCCGGCCATCCGCCCGGCCACCAGTGCCCCGGCCGTGAAGCACACCGCCATCACCGGCATGGCGTAGTCCGAAAGGCCGGCCACAAACAGCCCCACAATCACGTAGGCAAACACCATACACAGCGCGGCGACGAACACCCCGAGGGCCTTTTGCTTTGCCGGGTCCTTCTCCCCCGCGCCGGCCAGCTCGTTTTGGTAGCGCTGGCGGGCGGCGGCGTCCGCCTCGTGCATCAGGGATTTCTCCGGGTGCTTCTCCACGCGCTTGGCGTAGCGCACCAGAAAGGCCAGCAGCATGCAGTAGGTGACCGCAAAAAACACCAGCCGCAGCAAGAGGCCCGAGAACATCGGCAGGTCGGCCAAATTCTGGGCCACCCCGATGGTGAAGGGGTTCAGCGTGCCGGCCGAAAAGCCGAAGCCCACGGCCAGAATACTCATGCCAATGCCGGTGAGGGAGTCCCAGCCCAGCATCAGGGCCAACGCCACCGTGATGGGCACCAGGGTGACCGTCTCCTCAAACAGGCCCATGGTGGACCCCAGCAGCATGCACACGAAGGTGATGATGGCCAGCAGCTGGTACTTCTTGCCCTCGAACCGGCCGATCACCGTGAAAATCATGTGGCTGAGGATGCCGCTCTGCTCCAGCACCAGGAAGGACCCGCCAATCAGCAGAATGAACAGCATGATCATGCCGGCGGTGACCGCCTTGCTGGTGGCCAGCACCTCGAAGGGGGCGGTGAACCAGCGCCAGATGGGCAGCTTTGCCGCGCCGGGGTTTTCGGCGTAGGTGCCGGGCACCACCACGCTGCGGCCGTCCATCGTTTCGTACTCGAAGCTCCCCTGGGGAATCACCTGGGTGAGCACCCCGGCCAAAATCATGATGGCCAGCAGCAAAAGCACGGTGCTAACGAAGGTTTTGGCGCTGATGTTCAGCCCGGCCTTGGGCTGGTTTTGCTTCTCACTTGCCATGGTTTCTCTCCCTGTTGCGCGATGAGACGGCCGGCACTGCCACGGCAGGGCAGGCGCTTGATTATCCCAAGTTTAGCACAGGCTTGCGCACAAATACAAGCGCAAAACCGCCGCCCGCATGCGGGCAAATCCATTGCATTCAACCGCCTTTAATGTTATCATCGAAGCAACAGGTTCAATGTGAGCGATGTCCATACAAAAGCAAAAAGGCGAGGTGTAATGATGGGTCAAACCTACGAAAAGGTCCACCAGCTGGTGGACGGCATGAAAGACACCCTGTTCGGCATCAGCGACTTTGTTTTCGAGCATCCCGAGCTGGGCGATGACGAGTTCGAGTCCTCCGCGTATCTGGTGGACCTGCTCAAAAATAACGGTTTTACGGTGGAATACCCCTACAAGGGCATCAAAACCGCCTTCCGCGCCGACCTTGTGATGGGCGAAGGGCCCACCGTTGCGTT
>JAJDIZ010000065.1 GCA_030266915.1 Ruminococcaceae bacterium OttesenSCG-928-D13
ACGTTTCCTTCTGTGGCGCAAGCATTGAAATGTCCTATGTGGCTTGTCCCTGAAACATATAGAAACTATAAGATGTGCAATCCTGAATTACTTGAAACACTCTTGGTTGAGGAGCCAAGCAGGGGGCATACTGGTAAGTATGAAGAAACAAAAAACCAGTATTTGAATTTTGCCGTGGAGTTTATTGCACGCGCGGAGGCACTATAATGGCAGATGAGTTTTCGGCAATCCATAAGGAAGTGGATTCTATTTTAATAGACTCAGTAGTGGAGTTTTATTGCGACGAAATGACGCAATTTCTTGTGCAAAACTTTTTGGAACAAGTTTTGATTTTCTTTCGGCTGAATCCGGTTTTGCAAAAAATTCAGACACCAGCTATACATTCACTTAAAAGTAGGTTAAAAGAGCCCGAACATCTCCGAGATAAACTGACCCGCAAAGCAAACAAAGGAATTGTTGTAACAAGAGACACCTTATTTCAAGAAGTAACTGATCTCGCCGGTGTACGAGTGCTGCACTTACATCAAGAACAGTTTAAGGCCATCCATTCAGAAATAATGAAGAAAATAGGACAGGGGGACTGGCTATTAGGTGAATCTCCAAAAGCATATACTTGGGATCCTGAAACACAAGCTTTCTTTGATTCTCTATCCATCCAAACTGAGGTTCGTGAAACATATTACACAAGTGTTCACTATCTTGTTAAACCTAATAACCAAAGCAACATTTGCTGTGAAATTCAAGTAAGAACGCTTTTTGAAGAAATATGGGGGGAAATTGATCACATAATAAACTACCCGGAAAGAACAAATAGTGTTGCCTGCGCAGAGCAACTTAGGGTTTTATCTAAATTGGTTTCGACTGGAACAAGACTTTCGGACTCAATTTTTCGATCCTATAAAGAACATATTGAAAGCTCCTCGCCATAAACCAACATGCTCCCGCTTTATGCACCAGTGTACCTCTGGATATGAGGTACACCTGATGCTATCCTTATGCTACTAATTACTATCACGACTGCCAGGTAGGGACAGAGTTCAACACTCGCCTAGTTTAATATTCTAATATTATCCTTGCATTTAACGGGTTAATGTGCGAATATTAAACTAGCAAAGGCGGTGAAGACGTGAAGTATTATGAGCAGTTTTTGAAATTAGGATGCTTTACCTGGGATGAACTGTGTGGAGTGGTAGGAAACACCAGTGCTGCCGATTCATTGGCGCGCAGCTATTTGGAAAAGGGGTATATCCAAAGGGTTAAACGCGGGCTATATGTAGCGGTGGATTTGGCAACGGGTGAATCTGTGGCAAATAAGTTCCGCATAGCATGTAAAATAACGCCGACTGCCTATGTGTCCCATCATGCTGCCTTTGAATATTACGGTTTTGCCAATCAGGTATCCTACCAGGTTGAAACATCTTCCGACACGGTATTTGCGTCCTTTGGATATGCAGGCAACACCTATACCTATTTCGCATCCCGTATCAGCGATGGCATCGTAGTGCGGGCCGATGGCGTTCGGGTAAGCGACACGGAACGCACGGTTTTGGACGGCATCCATGATTTTGAGAAAAACATGGGGCTGGAGGAACTGTTGCGCTGCCTTGAGTTAATACCGGCGGTTAAAGAGGAAAAGCTGCTCCAATACCTCGCTGCCTATGGGAAACAAGTACTGTACCAAAAAACGGGATATATATTGGAACACTTCAAAACGGCTTGGAGTTTAAGCAATGGTTTCTTCGCTGCCTGCGAGGGCGCAATCGGCAAGAGTAAGCGGTATCTGTATAGCACGATGGTGCGCGATGACATGGAGTATGACCGCCGGTGGAGGCTTGTTGTTCCACATGACTTGACTAAGATAACGGACAAGGGGGTGGATTTTGATGCCGATATATGACAAGGGTGTCCTTGCCGCACAGGCGCGACAACTGGGCTTCATAACGGCCCAATTTGAAAAAATGAGTCGTTTGACTGAAATATTGCAGTTTCTGAACGAAACGGACGAGTTGAAGAAGCAGCTGGCGCTAAAGGGTGGCACTGCCATCAATCTGACGGTGTTCGACTTGCCGCGGCTGTCTGTGGATATCGACTTGGATTTTACGGAAAACCTGAATAGGGAAGAAACGCGAATAAAGCGCAATAGGATTAGCGAATTGTTGGAGTTGTATATGACAGCGGAGGGCTATGCCCAAAGAGGAAAATCAAAACGCACCCACGCGCTGGATTCCTTTGTCTATTCCTATACAAACACGGCGGGAAACCTTGATAATATCAAGGTGGAAATCAACTATTCCCTGCGCGCCCATATCCTGCCGCCTATTGAATTTATTGCGCGGACTTCTGATGTTTTTAAGCCATTCTCTGTCCGCACTCTTGCACCGGTCGAGATATTCGCCAGCAAGATAGTGGCACTCTCTAGCCGTGCCGCCGCTCGTGATCTGTATGATGTAAACAATATGGTCGTCCATGGCCTGTTCAGCGAAGCCGACATGACACTGATGCGCAAATGCGCTGTGTTCTATATGTCTGTTGCCGGGGATATATCGGTGAGCGGTTTCAGTTTTGCACGAATAGGCGATATAACGCCGCATAAGATTAAAACAGACCTATACCCAATGATACGAAATGCAGAAAGGTTTGATTTGCCAGCAGCCCGCAACCGGGTCTCCTCTTTTCTCAACGAGCGAATGGTGCTGACTGAAGGCGAGTCGAAGTTTTTAAGGCATTTTGATGCCGGCCGCTATGAACCTCTATCATTGTTTGAGGATACTGAAATCGTAAACCGCATCGAAGATCACCCGATGGTGCTCTGGCGACTTCGGCATATTCGGGACAGGTTAACTGAAAGGTAGCCGTGCAGAGCAAAATATTCTATCCCGCCCCGTACAAATCATGCTGCACCTCGGCAGCATAGTACGTTTCTATAGAGCCTGGCGCATTGAACAGCGTAGCAAGCAAATAGGCCCTGATGTTGTGTACCTTGGTTGTGCTTTTGGAGAGAGAATCCAGCACGTACTCCATGTGCCCGCTGTCCATGCCGAGCAACCGCTTCCTGACATACGAATTTGGGTATTGCTGACTTCCGATTTTGACGAGCGGGCGCTGATCAAGAAGCGTACAAACCATGAGTTCTACGATTTCACTTAAAACGCCAGCATCGATATCTTTGCGCTGGCAAAGAAGGTCAAACTCAATATTGGACATGATGGTGTCTCTGTAGCTGTCCATCAATCTCTCGGAGCTTTGAGCATCACAAATAGAGGGGGCCGCCATGCAGACCGCCCCCTCTGTGATAGATGGATTGTTATACTCCGTCTTATTATATTCTGTCTTATTCCCCTCTAAAAAATGCAAGTCTGCACTTGCTGATTTTGACAGTCCAGGCTTGTAATTATTGAAGGTCTTGACCTGCAATTCTTGCAAGTCTGGTTTTTCTTTTCCTGCTGGTGACCCCTCGGGGTTTTCTGCAGAAGCGAAGTTTTTTACGAAAATGATAGTGGGGCGACCCTGGCCTTGCTTTTTGCGTTCAATGAGGCCGACACCCTTAACACAATCCAATTCCGCAAACAGCTTTACAGCTTTGCCTGTACTGATCTGCATCATACCCTGAGCATCTTCCAGCGTAAAGTAGATGTACACACGCCCCTGTTCATCCAGCCACTTGTTCATAATGGACAGGCTCATGCGGTCAAGCATAAGGCCATATAAGAGTTTAGCATCTGTCGAAAGGGAAGTGAAATGCGGAGAAGAAAACAACTGTTTCGGGATACGGAAGAAGGCGAATTGATTGGCCTCTTGATGATAGAAATATTCTAATTCACACATTGGAATCACTGTCCTTTACTATAGAAAAATCCGATTACTTTACTATGCGCGGTCTATCCTACTGTTATAAATGCCGGCTATTGTGGTCAACATACTCTGTTGCGATTTAACCTAAACTCAAGCAAACCTCAACGAAAACGAGGCAAAAACTTCGCAAATCCTCAAAGCGGCTATAATTCTCAAAAAAAGAAGCGAAGCTTGCATCTTGTCGAAATCGATGCAAAATCTTCGCTAAAACGAGCATAAATCTACTGCTAGACAGGCTTATATCGACTGTGATAGACTTATATCAACCTAAGTAGTGAAGCAGGTAAGAGACTTTGACTCATGCATGCGTAGGTTCGAATCCTGCCACCCCAACCAAATATTGCGTTTTACCGACATAAACGCAGTAAACCCGCAAGGTGTTAACATTCACCTTGCGGGTTTTCTTCTTTAGGAAAATTCGCTTTCATTATCAACAGCTGGTCGCATCCATGCGCCTTTTTGTGATAGTGCCCCCTCCCACTGGTGATCAGGCACTGTTTCAGCTTCTCTGTCTCGCGTTTACCCTTATCACATATTATTATTACGTTACCATGCTGTTTACCAGGGGCCTTAAATGTGCTATCATGTAGCCAGCTTAAGGGATACACGATTGATGATTTACCTTATAATGAGCACTATATAACTTGATATGGATTTGATACTCCATGTTATGACGTTTGGAAAATAGGGTACGCGCAGGTGCACTGGGCAGCTGGCAGCGCTGGAGGCTGTAAGTATGAATGGCATCGTCGGAAGAGTTGTACTGTTGGTGGGGCTATTTGCCCTCGCCGCGTTTTGCATTGTAATGGGCATCAAATCAAGGCCCCACAAGCTGAAAAAGGAGCCCTTGCAAATCACCTTTGAGAAGAATCTCCCCCATGAGCTGGGCGAGCCTCTGGCCGTGCTGAACAGCACAAAAAGCCAGCTTGTGGCGGCGCTCATCTGGGCCGCGATTCTCGTTTTGGTTATCACCATGCTGATAAACGGGCGCGGCAGCGTTATCTATCTGATCCCCGCCGGCTTTGGCGCCGGATACAACTTTTGGCTTTTTACAAGGAAGCTGCTGCTTTACGAAAACGCGGTTGTGGTGCAAAGTTTGACCGGCCCCAAGGTCTATTACCTCGATGAAATCGACTGCCTTGTTTCCTATAACATTGTGAATGCCTTCAACCGGGGCGTGTCCTACGGATTTCGGCTTCAAAAGAACGGAAATGTGTTGACATCCTTCCCCAAGGGCTCCTATCAACAGCTTGACCGCATCGAGGAAGTCTACCGCAGCAGCCCTTATGTCAGCAGCATCAATCAAAGCGAGATTGCCTTATGAAAGATAGTACATGATGATTGGCGCGGGTGGCGAGTTATACACGCCGGCAATTGTAACTGACCTGCATCCCAAAGGCACCTCTCAAGGTTTGAGAGGTGCTTTTGGCTTTGTGTTTCACCTGGAGCATAGTTTTTGCCTCTGTCAATGCTCACAAACGAAGCCCTAAAAGCAAAACATCTGAAGATTGTATATGTTCATGTGAAGATCGTAAGCCCCCTCAAATGTATACTGGATGCAGGAAACGCCAAAAAAGGCAGGAAAAGGGAAAACATATCCAGGGGGAAATCTCATGAAATCACTGCGAAAAAGCCCGGTCATCCGAATTGCGTCGGTTCTCCTGGCGCTTGTGCTGCTGGCGGGACTGCCGGTCAGCACATTTGCGGCCGAAAGTACCCCGGAAGGAATCGACAGTGAGATACCCGAGGGGGCTCCCCCTGCCGACGAGACGCCCGCCGAGGCCCAGCCGGAACCGGGCGAGGATAGCCCGCCGCCCGAAAGCACCCCGCCCGAGGAGGATTCGGCGCCGCCTGAGGGCGAGCCTGCCGACGCCGAACCGGCGGGAAACCAGCCGGAAGCCGAGGACGACGAGGCGGATGCCGAGCCGGATGCGCCGGAAATGACTGCCGCCGGGAGCGGCGGCGGGTTCCTGCTGCCAATAGACGCGCCTGCGGGAGATTCAACCGCGATTGCCAGCGCCGCCGAGCTGCGGAAAATCGGAAACGGATACCCGCTGAACCGCAAATACCACCTGACAGCCGACATCGACCTGGGCGGCTCGCAGTGGGCACCCATCGGAAGCGGCAATGACTACTTCACCGGCACGCTGGACGGCCAGGGCCATGTGATCAAAAACATGACCATCACCGGTGAAAAAGGCCTGGCTGGGCTGATCGGCCAAACCATCCGCACACATGGCGGCACCGAGAAGGTGGTGCTGAAAAATATCGGCCTGGAGGATGTCAACATCAACATCACCGGCGGCGGGGTCATTGGCGCGCTTCTGGCCGACAACGCGCGGGGCCATGTGACCATCAGCAACTGCTACGTCACCGGCAGCATCAAGGGCAAGGGCGACTCGGTCTACGCCGGGGGGCTTGTTGGCACGTCCATCGGCTACAACCCGGGCGGCAACCTGAAAATCAACGATTGCCACAGCGCCGCCGACATCACCGTCACCGGCACCACCTTCGACGGGATACTGGAGTACGCCCCCATCACGGTGATGGGCAAAGCCTTCGCCGGCGGCATTCTTGGCCGCGCCCACGACGCCGAGCGCATCACGGGCTGCCGCAACACCGGCACCATCACCACCAATTCAACCGGGGTCAGCATGGCGGGCGGCATCATCGCCATCCAGGCCAACGGAACCATCAGCGAATGCAGCAACACGGCCGCCGTCAGCGCCACCTCCACCTTTGCCACCAACGACAGCGACAACATGTTCACCACCAAGTTTGTAAGCGCCGCCGGCATTCTGGCGTACAACACCCTCGACAACAGCATGACCACCATCACCGGCTGCTACAACACCGGGAACATCTCCGCCGTCCTCACCACCCCAAAGGCCGATAAAACCGATGTCTTTGCCGGCGGCATCGGTGGACGCACCCAAAAGCAGACCGTGAGCGACTGCTACAACACCGGAACGGTCTACGCAAGCAACGCGGATGGCAGCCTGGGCTACGCGGGCGGCATTGTGGGCAGAAGCTCCTCCGGCAGCTATGTCCAGCGCTGCTACAGCACCGGCGCCATCTCCGGCGCGGGTCCTGGCGGCATCGTGGGGCTCGCCATGGAGGGCAGCAACACCCACGCCGCCTACTGGCTGGCCGGCACCGCCACAACTGGCTTCGGCGGGGGTTCTGGCGCGGCAACATCGCGTTCGGCCTCCGAAATGAAAACCGAACCCGCCTTCTCCGGCTTTGGCTTTGCGCAAACCTGGGCCTTCAAGGGCGGCGAGAACAGCGGCTATCCGGTACTGCGGGCCTTCCACTCCGGCCTGGTGTACAACCCCATCGCCACCGTGCCCGGCCCCAGCCGCGAGTTTCTGGCCGCCATCGAGCCGCCAAAGGAGGGCGCGTATCCCATCGGCACCATCGAGGAGCTAAGAAAAATTGGCGCTGACAAGGGATTACCCTTACACTTCGACTACTACCTGACGACCAACATCGACCTGACCGGCGTTGACTGGACCCCCATTGGCACGCGAGACAGCCCCTTCACCGGCAGCTTCGACGGGCAGGGCTATGTTCTGCGCAACCTCAGCGTCACCGGACAGCGCGAGTCCGCGGGGCTGTTCGGCTACATTGGCGGCGCCACCGGCACCACCCCGGTCATCAAGAACCTGGCGCTGGAAGATATTTACATCAACACCACCGCGCCCGGCCTCGACACCTATGCAGGCGGCATCGTGGGCTACAGCTCTTACACCGCCGCCACCATCAGCAACTGCTACGTCACCGGCGAGATAACCACCACCGCCCAAAACGCGGTTGCGGGCGGCATCATCGCCCATTCCGCATCCGGCGGCGGCAACCTGACTGTCTCCGATTGCTTCAGCAGCGTTGACGTGAGCGCAGTATTCGAAGCTTCAAATGGCAACGGGGTTACCCACGCGGGCGGTATCATTGGTATTGCCTACAATGCCAGAAACATTACCAATTGCCACAACGCCGGAAAAATCACCGCCACCGCGAGAGACCTGTGCTCTGCCGCCGGCATTGCCGCCTCGCTCCCCCACAACAACAAGCTTATCTCAAACTGCTCAAACTCCGGCAAGGTGAGCGCCAGCACCGAGGGCGGCGTGGTCATCGGCGCCGCCGGCATTGTGGGCCGGTACGACGGCGGCCTGACCACCGACATGAGCCATTTTGTAAACTGCTGGAACACCGGGGATATCTCGGTATTTCTGGATTCAAGCAACAGCTCCACCGATGTTTTCGCCGGCGGCATTGGCGGCAGAACCCACCAAAATGTTGTGAGCGACTGCTACAACACCGGCAACATCTCGGCCACCAGCAACGGCCATTCAAACGGCACCGCCGGCGGCATCCTGGGCAGAAGCAGCACCGAGAGCAGCGTGCGCCGCAGCTACAACACCGGTAATATCACCGCCTCCCAGAATCCGGGCGCCATCGTTGGGCTGGCCGTGGAGGGCAGCTTTGCCTGGGCCTGCTACTGGAACAGCGACGCCACCTTCACCCAGGATAGCCGCGTGCTCGCTTCGGCAAACAAAAAGGGCGTGGGCAGCGGCGAGGACACCACCACCAGGCTAACCACCGCGCAGCTGAAACTGGAGGCCTCCTTCGACCACCTTTTCAGCTTTGTGAAAACCTGGGGCTTTATGGACGGCGAAAACAGCGGTTATCCGGTGCTGCGGGTGGCCCATCCAAGCCTCCCCTACGTCTCCACCGTGGCCGCACCGGAGCCGCAGCGCAATTTCATCGTTCCCAAGACTGAAATCGACCCGCCCGCCCCGGGCTCCATCCCCATCTCCACCCGGGAGGAGCTGGACGACATCCGCAACAACATGGCTGGCACATACCACCTGACGGCAGACATTGACCTGTCGGGCGTGGACTGGGAACCGATTGGCAGTTATGTCCATCATAACAGCAATGTACCCTTCACCGGCGTTTTGGACGGGCAGGGCCATGTGATCACCGGGCTTACCACACTGGATTATGAAAAATCGCCTTCCACGGTCAGGTTGGGCGGGTTGATTGGCTATGCCGCCGGAAGCGCCGTCATCAAAAACCTGGGCATGGAGAATATCTGCGTCTACACCACCGGCTGGGACAGCTGGTCCGGCGGTTTGGTTGCCGGCACCGGCGGAACGGTTAAAATCATCAACTGCTATGCCACCGGGCGGCTCAACTCCGGCAGTGCGCAGTCCACCTATGGGGCCTGCGCAGGCGGAATTGTTGGCACCGTCACAGGAACTAACACGCTGGAGGCCATCGACTGCCACAGCAGCGTGGTAATCACCGCCAAAAGTGACGACGAGCTGTATGCCGGCGGTATTTGCGGTACAATGAAAAAGGGCCGCCTCTACAACTGCCACAACACCGGGAGCATAACAGCCAACCGGCTGGCCTCGGCAAGCGCAGGGCACCCCAGCGCGGGCGGTATCACCGGAAGCATCACCGGCGCCGGCGAGATTGTTCAGTGCAGCAACAGCGGCAAGGTATACCTCAGCAACGGCAACTCGTACGGATATGCGGGGGGCATTGCCGGGGAAACCGACACCACCAGCAAGGTGAGCCGCTCGGCCAACACCGGCGATGTATTTTTGACCTCCACCACCGCCGGGCCCACCTTGGAGGCGGGCGGCGTGGTGGGCTACAACGCCGGCAAGGTGAGCGACTGCTACAGCCTTGCCGACGTGGAGACCGAAATCAAGTCGAGCGCGAACGCCACCGAGGTCTTCTCCGGCGGCGTGGCCGGCAGCAATGCCTACAGCGGCGCCGAGCTGGCGCGGTGCTACAGCTCCGGCAGTGTCTCCGGCTCGAACCCCGGGGGCGTGGCCGGCCGCACCGTGGCCGGCACCACCATCACCGAATGCTATTGGAACAAGGACATGCCCCACTATGTGAACGAAAACTTGATGAACGGGCGGGGCATATTCACCCATGTCGGTACCGGCGCCGCCACCACCCTGACAACCGCATCGATGAAGCAGGCGGCCTCCTTCACCGGGTTTGATTTTGCCGGCGTGTGGCAGATATCCGCCAGCCAGAACAGCGGCTACCCGGCGCTGCGGCAAAAGCCCACCCCCTACACCGTCACCATGGCCAAGAGCAGCAGCAGCACCTATCCCGGCACGGTCACCGGCGGCGGCAGCTACGCCAGGGGCGAGACTGTCACCATCACCGCCGGCGCCAGCACCAGCACCAGCTACCGCTTCAAGGAGTGGACCGCCTCCTCGGACGCGGTTGTGTTCGCCAACAAAAAGAGCGCCAGCACCACCTTCACCATGGTCGCCGGCCACCTCACCATAACGGCCGTCTACGAGGCCATTCCCACCCCCACGGCCAAGGTACAGGGCGTCGGCAGCGGCGGCACCTCCAGCGTCAAATGCAAGGTGGGCAGCCCCGCCACCATCAAGGCGGGCACCCTGGCCGGCAAGCAGTTCCGGCAGTGGGTGGCAAACGGCGACGACATCGTTTTTGCCGACCCATACAGTGCCACCACCACCTTCACGATGCCCGAACGGAACGACATTGTGGTGGAGGCGCTGTGGGACGACGTCTACTACACCGTCACGGTAGACGGCGGAACCGCCAGTGTGGAAACCGCCCTGATGGGCACCGTCATCACCATCACGGCCAACCCGCCCGAGCCCGGCAAGCAGGGCAATTTCACCCGCTGGACAGCAAGCCCGAGCGTCACCTTTGCCAGCTCCTCCGCCTCGCAAACCACCTTCACCATGCCCGCCAAGAATGTGGTTGTAACCGCGAACTATGCGGCTTTCACCAAAGGCAGCCAGAACGCCCCCAGCCTCCCCATTCTGGCAAGCGCCAGCGGCACCACGGTTACACTGATCGAAATACCGGGCGCGGAGTACCGGTGCGGCTCAAACGCATGGCAGGACAGCCCGGTGTTCACCGGCCTTGCGCCGGGCACCCGGTACGGCTTTTCCGCCCGGATGAAGGCCACCGACCTGCTGAAGGAGTCTTACAGCAGCAGCACGCTGTATCTGGCCATTCCAAAAGTGGGTGTGCTGCTGGGCGCCAACGCCACCGACGCGGAGAAGGTCGCGGCTGACCTGACTGCTCTGACGGTGGAGGTTATCACCGACGGCAGCACCGACACCAGCGGCGCTGTCATCAAGAAGGTCACCCTGCCCACCACCGGCGTCAACAGCAGCAAAATCACCTGGGCCAGCAGTGACCCCGAGCGTTTGAACCCTGCCAACGGCGCTGTTTCCCGCCCGGCCTACGGGGATGAGGACGCGCGCGTGACCCTGACCGCCAAAGTGACCTGCGGCAGCGCCACCGAAACCATCACCCTCACGCTTACCATCAAGGCACTGGACACCCCCGCCGTCCTCACCGGCGTGGCGGTAACCCCCACCACGAGCGAAATACAGGTGGGCGACACCCTGCTGCTCACGGCCGGCCCCCTGCCGGCCGAGGCCTCCCTGCCGTCCGACGTGACCTGGCGCGTTTCCAGCGGCAGCAGCTACGCCTCGGTGGACGAAAACGGCCTGGTCACCGGCCTCAAGGCCGGTACTGCCAAAGTGCGGGCCACGGCCGGGGGCTTCACGTCATCCACCGTCACCGTCAAGGTGACGGACAAGCCAGAGGAGCCCGACCTGCCCGAACTTAAAAGCGTGCGCATCTCCCCGGCCACAGCGCGGATACCGCTGAACGGCAAAAAGAGCTTCACCGTGCTGGGCAACACCGGCGCCGAAGCCGCCCTGAAGGAAAGCGACATCGCCTGGACCATCGAGAACGCCGAGCCTGCGGAGGTGCTCACCATCGACGGGGCCAGCGGCACCGAGAAGGTGACGGTCCAGGCCTCTGAGAGCGTGACTGGCAAAGCCACCCTGCGGGTGGCCGTCACCGCGAAGAACGGCACCACCTTCACCGCCGAGTGCGAGGTGGCGGTATACCCTGTCATCACCGGCCTCTCCCTTGACAAAACCGCCCTGCGCCTGATGCCGGCCTCCACCACCGACCTTGTTGCCGCCCTCACCCCGGCCACGGCCGAGGCCAAGCTGCACTGGGCCAGCTCCAACCCCCAGGTGGTGGCCGTGAGACCCGCCGCCGACGGCAACACTGCCACCCTCACCGCCACCGGCACCGGCACCGCCATGGTCAGTGTCTCCACCGAGGGCTTCCTGGCCCGGTGCGCCGTCACCGTACGCTGGAACGCTGGCACCCTGGTGCTGGATAAGGAATACCTGCTGCTGGAGGCCGGCGCGGATGACGCTATCCTCACCGCCACCGCCACCGCCGCGGATGCGGCCTATCCCCTGGGCACCCCCACCGACCTTGCGGTGGTGGACGCCGCCGGCAAAGCCAGCAGCATCCTTGAGCTGACGCCCAGGGACGATGGCAGCTTCGCCGTCACACCCAAGAAAAAAGGCACCGCCTTCGTGAAGTTCACGGTGCCGAATAACCCCGATCTCATTGCCACCTGCCGGGTGGACGTGTATACCGTTGACCCGCGAGTCGATTTTGCCCAGCGCCGGGTACACCCCGCCGCCTTCACCCTCTACACCCGCCAGCCAGACCCCGAGTGGCGGCTGCCGCTGGTGCTGGATGGCGACGGCAATCCCTGGCGGCTGGACGACGCCAGCTATGCCTTCACCGGCAATGCCGCCGACGCGGACGCCCTTTCCAGAGCCCTCGACATCGAGCCACACGAGGACGGCAAGAGCCTGAAGCTCGTTCCAACGGACGCCTTCCGGAGCCTTGCGGCCAAAAAATACAGTAAAATCGGCATCGCGGTTACCCTGCCCGAAAACACCGGTGGCAGGGCGCTCATCCCCGACA
>JAJDIZ010000066.1 GCA_030266915.1 Ruminococcaceae bacterium OttesenSCG-928-D13
GCGGAATTAATCAGCGCTTACCTAGATATGCAGGATGAAGTCGTCCTGTGTTTTGCGGAACATCAAAAGCCCAATCAGCAGGGACCCCACCGCGCAGCCGGCGGGAATCAGCCACTGCAGCGGAGTGGGCGCCCGGCCGTACACCACCAGCCAGCGGAACAGGCTGACAAACCAGTACATCGGGTTCAGCTTGACGATGGTCTCCAGCACAAGGCTGCCGTCCAGAATGGTCTCAGACCAGAACACCGGGGTCATGTAAGTGAGGGCCAGAATGAACACGCTGTAGAGGTGCTTGATATCCCGGAAGAACACCACCCCCGCCGAAAGGATGAGCCCCACCCCGAGGTTGAACAGGAACAGCAGCGCCAGCGCCGCCGGGGCCAGCAGCACCCAGAAGCTCACCGGGAAGCGCAGCACCAGCATCACCAGCACAAGGGAGAGCATCGAGAACAGCGTGTTCACCATGCTGAACAGCACTTTTTCCAGCGGGAATATATATTTTGGGATGTACACCTTCTTGATGAGCTGGGCGTTGCCCAGCACGCTGTCCATCGCCATGCTGGTGGAATCGCTGAAAAAGGCGAAGATCAGCTGGCCGGTGAGCACATAGATGGCAAAGGGCGGCGGCTGCCCGGTGGCGGCCACGATGGGGAAGGCGTTGTCCAGCAGGTCGGAAAACAGCTTGCCGAACACCAGGGTCATCACCATCATCATCAGCAGCGGGTTCAGCACACTCCAGGCCAGGCCCAGCACGCTGCGGCGGTATTTCACCTTGATGTCCCGGCTCACCAGGTTCGCCAGCAGGTGGCGGTAGCGCCAGAACACGTTCCAGGTGGATTTCAGGTAGCGGATCAAGGGGTATACCACCTTTCAAAGAAGGAGAAATCCTGCTCCATAAAGCCAGGCAGGGCCTCGTCCTTTTCGCTCAAAAGCGGGGCCGAGCCCGCGTCGGGCCACCGGATGCCCACATCGGGGTCGTCCCAGCGTATGCCCCCCTCGGCGGCGGGGTTGTAGAGGTCGGTGCATTTGTAGATAAACTCGGCCTCGTCGGAAAGCACGAGGAAGCCGTGGGCAAAGCCGCCGGGCACCCAGAACTGGCGCTTGTTTTCGGCAGAAAGCTCCACCCCGGTCCATTTGCCGAAGGCGGGGCTGTTCGGGCGGCAGTCCACCGCCACGTCGAACACCCGCCCGCTGATGACCCGCACCAGCTTTCCCTGGGTGTTCTCCCTTTGGAAATGCAGCCCGCGCAGCACTCCCTTGCGGCTTTTGGAGTGATTGTCCTGCACAAAAGGCCCCGGAATGCCGGCGGCGGTAAACGCATCGTCCCGCCAGGTCTCCATGAAAAAGCCCCGGTCATCCCCAAAAACGGTGGGCTCCACCACCAGCACGCCAGGCAGCCCGGTTTCTATAAAAGCGAATTTTGCCATACCATTCCTCCGCGGACGGGTTTTGCCTCGGCCTTAACTCCCGCCCTGTTTCGCCGAAATGTCCACACTATCCCATAATATACACCAAATAAGGATAGCACAAAACCGGCCCGTCTTCAAGGCGGGCTTCAAGGGCCTGCTGGGCCGCTGTGTGAAGCCATGATGCCGTCGTGCGGTGTCCGATATTCACTCCGGTCACGTGCTTCGCACATCCTTAGCCCTATGTTCCCTCCATGAACATCGGCCCCCGCACGACTTTCGGGCAGCCGGCTCACCGGCCCTGTGCGGCGGCCTCGCTACAGCAGCCGGGCCAGAATGCTGTTCTGCACCAGCATCCCCGCCGGGGTGAGGGCCCAGCCGCCCGGGGTTTTGCGGGCGAGGCCCTGCCTGCAAAGCGCATCCAGGAACCCGCGCTGCTTTTCCGAAAGGGAAACACCCCAGCGGGCCAGCAGCGCTTCCTCGTCAAGGCCGGCGCTCAGGCGCAGGCGCAGCATCATGTAGTCCTCGGCGGCAAGGGTTCCCTCGGCAGTTGCCTCCACCATCCCCTGCGCTTTTATAAAGCCGGCGGTGTCGGCGGCGAAGGAAAAGCGCCGGCCAAAAAGGCAGCTGTGGGCCGCCGGACCAAGGCCCAGCCAGTCCCCCGCGTCCCAGTACACCAGGTTGTGCCAGCCTTCAAAGCCGGGCTGGGCAAAGTTTGAAATCTCATACTGGGCGTAGCCGGCCTTTTCCAGCGCCGCCGCGGCATGAAGATAAAAATCGGCGGCCGCGTCGGCATCGGGCAGGTTCTTCGGCGGGCTTTGGGCCAGCGGGGTGCCCGGCTCCAGCTTCAAAAGGTAGGCAGAGATGTGGGTGGCCCCGCCGTCCCGGATCAGCCCAAGGGTGCGCTCAAACTCGGCGGAAGTGTAGCCGGGCAGGGCCAGCATGATGTCCCCGCTGATGTTTTCGAAGCCGGCGGTGCGGGCGGCGGCAAAGGCGGCCCGGGCTTGCGCCGCCGTGTGCAGCCGCCCGAGGGTGCGCAGCTGGGCGTCGTTTGCGCTCTGCACCCCAAGGGACAGCCGGTTCACCCCGGCGGCCCGGAAGGCCGAGAGCTTTTCCAGCGTGGCGGACTCGGGGTTGGCCTCGAGGGTCACCTCGGCGCCGGGCAGTGGATTTGCCATCGCCAGCAGCCGGGCCGTCTGTGCCGGGGCCAGCAGGCTCGGGGTGCCGCCCCCGAAGTAGACGGTGGCCGGGCGCCCCGGCGCACCGTCCGCCCCCTTCGGGGCATGGCGGCGGAAGGCGTTCTCCAGCGCGTCGAGGTAGGTGTCCGGCACGGCGCCACCGGTGGCCGCGGTGTAGAAATCGCAATAACGGCAGCGGCTTTTGCAGTAGGGAATGTGGATGTACAGGCTGTAGGGCACGGCGGCCTCCTTTCCGTCAAAATCTGTCAAAAATGTTAGCAAATATTTACCGGATATAACTCAAGCCCGGCCCGCAGCGGCCGATATATCATGTAAGAGCAGCAATGCTCGGGCAAGACGCGGCGGGGCAAAAGCCCCTATGCGAAACCTGACACAAAACGGGCCGGATCTATCCTCGAAACGCGCCAAACAGGGCGCAGACAGTGAATAGCAAGAGGGCACACGCGCAAACGGGCTTTACGGCACTCCCGGCATAGTTCGAAGCGCCAACCCGGCCCGCAAAACCTGTTTACATCCCGGCGGGATATGAAACAGGTGCCAAGAGAGGCTGCCAGCAAGGACGCTGCAGCCTCTCTTTCTTTTGTCCGGGATATGCGAAGCATGCGCGCCTTCCCGCTAGCGGATATTCTCCCGCACCTCGGCAAAATCTGGCCGGGCGGCGTACAGGTGTCGCGCAATAATCTCCATCAGCTGGAAGTCCTCCTCGGAGTCGATGTCCAGCACGGCGGTGTCCAGCATTTCGTACAGGTCGCAGGCCGCGTCCCAGATCAGCCCCGAGCTGTTCTCTGCCAGGAACGCCCGGCGGAACACGTAGATAGAGGCGTTCAGGTCATAGCACTGCGGGGCCTGCTGGCGGGCCACCACCGTGCTTTTAATCACCTGCCGGGCACGGCCGTCCTCCCGCTGGGCCATGTTCATGTAGGGGTTTCGGCGGCTCTTCACCGCGCTCATCACAAGGTCCAGCTCCGGCCTTTCCCGCAGCATGTCATAGCAGCCATACACGTCGGCGGCGGTGCGCAGCGGGCTTGTGATGTCCAGGTCCATCAGGTAGTCGTAGGGCTTCCCGCGCTTTTCCTCCATCACCTGCAGGCTGTGCTGGAACACCGCCAGCTTGGGCACGCTGTCCCCGCCAAGGGCCGCCGGGCGCTGCAGGTGGGTGGCCTCGGGGTAGACGCCGCACACCAGGTCCCGCAGAAGGCCGCTGTCGGTGTTCAGCACCAGGTCCACCTCAAGGTCCGGGCGCTGCTTCACAAACAGCTCCACGGCGCTCAGGGTGTAGTGCACCAGCGGCTTTGCGCAGAAGGTTTTCAGGTTTTTGTTTTTGAAGCCCTTGCTGCCGGCCCGGCCGCAAACGGTCACGATCATTCGCTCAGCCATGGTTCCCCCTTGATACAGCGCGGCGTGGCGCTGTGATTAGTAACTGCTAACTATTATAACACACCCGGCAAGCTTTGGTTACCCAAGGCTACCTTCAGCACCTCAAAGGCGTGGGCCGGCGGGTTCAGGCTCTCGGGCTCCTCGCCGAGGGCGTAGCCCAAAAACCATGCCAGCTCCCGCCGGTGGCCCTGGTAGGCCGCCTCGGCGTAGGGCTCCACAGTACCGTCTGGCAGGGTGAGGGTGCCGGCGCCGAAATCGGCGGTGAGGGTGCCCCCCGCGCAGAAAAACTCGGCGGCGCGGCGGTAGGTTCGTCCGAAGTAGTCGAGGTGCAGCTCGCACAAAAGGCCCGGGTAGCGGGCGATGTATACCGAGAGGTCGTCGGAATCAATCTCAAGCTCCGAGAACCTGCCCCGCAGGTTGAACACCTGCCCGGGCAGGCCGAACAGGTCGGCCAGATAGTCCCACTCGTGGATCAAATCGAGGCTCACCCCGCCGCCCAGCGCCTTCTTTGCCGAGTAGACGGTGCGGTAGTCCACCCCGGGGCGCCAGTCCGGCAGGTAGCTGGAGCATATAACCCGGGCGCTGTAGGGCCGGTGGGTCTTCAGCGCCGCTTTCAGGGCCGGGTAGAGGGCGGTCCAGCGCAGGGGAGCCGCCACGTAGGCCTTCTGGCCCGGGCCGAGGCCCAGCGCCTCGAGATCATGGTCAACGCCCTCAAAAATCGGCTTCTCGATGAAAAAGCTGCCCACCCGGCCTTTCAGCCCGGCAACGGCCGCCGCATGCAGCTGGGTGGGCCCGGTGATGAAGGCCATGTCGAAACGCTCCCCCTCGGGCAGCATGGGCAGCTCCCGGTCCACCAAGGCGCCGGTCTCGGGGGGCAGCGGGTTTTCGGTGGCCCGCAGGGCGGTCACGAAAAGGGGCAGCTGCCGCTCGGCGCAGAGGGCCCGCAGGTCGGCCAGGTGCCGCCGGCCGATGCTGCCCAGCCCCACAAACAGGGCGCTCAGCGGCTTTTGTGCCAGAGGCTTATCCATGGCCGCCCTCCATCGATTCTATCTCGTCCATCAGGGCGATCATCTCAAGGTCACGGGCTGGGTCCCACTTTTCCTGTGTGCCGCCCTCCAGAACCCGCAAAAAGTCCAAAAGCTCGTCCAGGTAGGCGTTTTCCACGATGTTGTCGGAGTAGCGCGGGTCCCGCTGGGCATTTTCGTAGGGTTTTATCTGGATTTTTTCCTTGTTTTCCGCGTCGTACTCGAACAGGCTGGCCGGGCTGCCCTCCCAGAACAGTTGCAGCCCTTCGCCGTACACCTCGAAGTTGCGCACCGCCTTGGGGCTTACCACGTCCACCGCCAGCACCCCGCGGGTGCCGTCGGCGTGGCGCAGGTGCACGGTGACGCTGTCCTTGTAGGGCAGGTCGAGGCCCGAAAGGGTGCCCGCGCTGACAAACTCAGGCCGCGCAGCCCCGAAAGCCCCGCAGAGCCAGGGCAGCTCGATGGCAAAAATCTCCCGCACCCCGCCGGTGCGGGCGTCGCCCACGAAGAAATCCCTGTAGTTCTCCCAGGGGTGCCAGTCGGGCAGGTATTGGCCGATGTGGTAAAGGTAACCCACCGGCTTTGCGAACTCGGCCCGGCGGCGGGCGATGAAGGCAGTTTCGGCCCGGTAGAGCATCGTGTTGCTCACAAAAAGCGGCAGGTTTTTGGCCTTGGCCAGCGCCACGGCCTCGGCGTAGCCGTCGGCCACCAGGTTCAGCTCGGTGAACACCGGCAGCCCGGCCTCCAGCAGGGCGGTGATGGCCCCGCTGTGGCCCAGCGGCCCGGTGCAGACAAGGCCGGCGTCGTACCGGCCGGCCGCCAGGGCTGCGGGCAGGCTCTCATGGGGGGTGATGCCAAGGCCCGCGGCCTCCTCGCGGCGGGCAGGGGCGCTGTCCACCCCGGCCACGGCGTGGCCCAGCCCGGCCAGCAGCCGCGCCCGGCGCTTGCCCATGCTGCCAAGGCCCACAATCAGAAAATTCATCCGGGCACCTCCCCGTCATAGAACGCCTTCGGGCCGGCCAGCTTGCCGTTCTCAAGGAAGGCTTCCAGCGCCTGCACAATCTTTTTACTGGTGTCTCCGCCGTTGTAGGGGCTTTTCACCTTTTGGGCGTGCTTTGCGAAGGCCGGGGTCAGGGCCCGCTCCACCGCCTTGGCTACGGCCTCGCCGTCGGCCCGGCAGCGCAGCACGTTTTCGCCGGTCACCCGGCCCTGCTGGCGGGTGCCAATGTCCACCGCCGGCACCCCGAAGGAGGGGGTCTCCACCACGCCGGAGGAGGAGTTGCCCACCACCACGGCCGCCCGCTTCATCAGCGAGAGGTAGCGTAGCGCCCCGAGGGACATCACAAACTCGGCGTTCGGCTTATCGGCGCAAAAGGCCTGCAAAATCGCGTTCAGCTCGGACCCACCGGCGTCGGCATTGGCCCCGGTGACCAGGCAAAACAGCTGCGGGTGGGCGTTCAGCCCGGCCATCAGCGCGGCGGCCAGCTGGGCGGGCGGGGTGCCGCCGGCGGTTTCGGGATGCAGGGTGGCCAGGGCGTAGGGCTTTGGAATCTTGAAGCCCAGCTGTTTTTCCACCTCGGCGTGGGTGTAGAGCGGCGCCTTGCGGATGTTCTCATCTCCCAGGCCGCCCACGTTCAGCACGTAGTCCGGCTGCTCGCCCATGCGGATGATGCGCCGGCGGTAGGCCTCGCAGCTGGGGAAGTGGAGCTTGGCCATCTTGGTCAGGCAGTGGCGGAACCAGTCGTCGTCGGCCCCGAGGGTCACGTCGCCGCCGCTGATGTGGGCCACCGGGATGCCCAGCAGGGCGGCCGCCTGGCCCGCCGCCAGCATCTCGTAACGGTCGCCCAGGGCCAAAAGGGCCGCCGGGCGGTTGTGCCCAAACCAGCTGAGGAACTGCTCCAGCGCGATGGCGGTGCGCCTTGCGGTGCCCGCCCGGCCGGGCGGCACCGGCTGGGAAAGGATGTCCAGCCGGGCGGCCACCGAAAAGCCGTCGGCCTCGATCTCCCCCACGGTGTGGCCGTGCTTTTGGGACAGGTGCGCCCCGGTGACCAGCAGCACCGGTTCAAGCAGGCTGCTCTTTTGCATCTCCAGCAGCACCGGGCGCAGCAGGCCATACTCGGCCCGCGTGCCGGTGACAACCGCAACAGTGTACATAAGGGGTTCCCCTTTCAATCGGCAATCTGAAAAATGCGGATTCTACAGCTCTATCGGCTCGTCCTCGCCAAAATCCCGCTTTGCCTTTTGGCCCAGCACCTCGTACCAGCGCATTGGCGAGAGGCCGGTGCCCGGGCGCTTGGCCGTCAGGTTTTCGGCGGTGAAGGCCTCGCCCGCTTTGATGTCCCGGGCCGCCACGATGCTTTTGCGGGCAATCGGCTTGTTCTCGGCCTCGCTGCGGCTCACGCCCTTTTTGCCGGTGCCAAGGGCGGCCTCGGTGTGGCGCACGGCTGCTACCATGGCGGCAAGCTCGGCCACGTCCAGGCTGGCCTTGTGGTCCGGCCCGGGCAGGGTTTTGTCCAGCGTGAAGTGCTTTTCAATCACGGTGGCGCCCAGGGCCACGGCCGCCACGTCACACACAAAGCCGGGGGTGTGGTCGCTGTAGCCCACCGGCAGGGCAAACACCTCGGCCAGCTCCAGCATGGCCGTCAGGTTGGCGTCCTCGTAGGGGGTGGGGTACTGGGTGTTGCAGTGCAGCAGGGTAATCGGCCCGGCCCCGGCGTTTTCCAGCGCCTCCAGCGCGTCCTCTATCTCGGGCAGGGTGCTCATCCCGGTGGACAGCAGCACCGGCGCGCCCGCCTTGGCGGTCAGCTCCAGGTAGGGCAGGTTGGTGATCTCCCCCGAGGGGATTTTGGCATAGGGCATTCCCAGTGAGGCCAAAAATTCCACGCTGGGCAGGTCGAAAGCCGAGCTGAGATAGGTGATGCCGATCTCGTCGCAATAAGCCTTCAGCTCCCGGTGGGCATTAAAATCAAAGTGCAGCCGGCGCACCATCTCCAGCTGGCTCTCCCCGTCGCCGGTGGCGGCCTTCTGGTAGGCCGCCTTCTCGGCAAAGCGGCTCACCACCAGCTCGGGCACCGCCGTCTGGTATTTCACCATGTCGGCCCCGGCGTCTTTGGCGGCCAGCGCCATCTGTTTGGCGGTTTCAAGGCTCCCGTTGTGGTTCACTCCGGCCTCGGCAATAATCAGCACCGGCATTACTCAGCCCTCCCCGGCTTCGGTTTTTTCTGTGGCGGCGTTCTCGATATGCCCGTCGCGGGCCTGCGCCTCTTCGGGATAATCTCTCGCCGGCTGCGCGGCCCGGCGCGTTTTGCGGCGCCTCAGCCCGCCCCAGATAAGCAGGGCGGCAAAGGCGGCGGCGCACACCGCGGTGATGGTCCAGCCCGCCGCGCTGCCACCCGGCACAAAGGTCATTTCCACGATGTTCTCCCCGGCCTCCAGCGGCAGGGCAATCAGCCCGCCCGCCACCATCCGGGTCTCCACCGGCTTGCCGTTCACGGTGGCCCGCCAGTCCGGGTCCCAGGGGATCGAGGTGAACAGCCAGCTATGGTCATTTTCGGCGGTGATGCTGCCGCCCACCCGGCCGTCCCGCACGGTGAAGCTGCCCCCATTGGCATTCACCGTCTCGGAGAGGGCCGCAAGGCCATCGGTATCCATCCAAACAAAGCGCAGGCCGGTCACCTCAAAGGCGGCCGCGTTGCCGAAGGTGATCTCCACAGTTTGCCCGGCGGTGAGCCAGCCCAGATCGATGGCGCCCTTGTTGTAGGGGGAAAAGTAGAGGTTGCGCTCCACCCCATCCACCGTGGGGGCCAGCAGCTGGATGCCCGACTCAAACCAGACGTAGTGCTGGCCGTCCCGCTGTGCCGTCAGCCGGTACACCCCGCCGGAGGGCACCTCGCCCACCGGAGGATAGCTGTTTTTGTCCGCATCCAGCAGCTTCACCTCGCCGCCGTCCCCAAACAGGGTGCCCGCGCCGCCCAGCTCGGTGTAGAGGCCGTTCTGGTAGGCGAACATATCCTGCTGGTAGCCGGCCTCGGTGTCGGCCAGCTTTGCCCCGTCCACCATGAATACCATTGGGAATACATAGGGGTTTCTATACACCGTGTAGGGCGTCTCGAGGCCGGTTTCCGCCCAGTGGGTTGCCACCGGCAGGCTGCCGTCACTGCTGAGGTAGCGCAGGCCGGCCACACTGTCGGCAAAGGCGGTGCCGCCGTTCAGGTAGGGGCCGCCGCCCTCGTAGCTGCGCAGGCCAAGGTTGTAGAGCACGCTCTGGGCGTAGCCGTCCTGGGTGGAGCCGAAGTGGGACAGGCCGCTATAGCCCAGCAGCATCGCGTCGTTCAGGCTGTGATAGTGGGTGGTGGCGATGCGGTAATCGTCGGCGCCGTCCACCGCCTCGATGGCCTCCAGGGTGTCCACGTTTGCGTCCACCCGCCCTTGGTGGCTCGAGAGGGTGTAGCTGTCGAAGCCGGACGAGATGAAATAGCCGTTCATCGCAAGCTCCACGGCCACCGCGGCAATCAACACGCCGTACACCACCCGCCGCCGGCGCAAGCTGGTTGCAGTGGCCGCCAGCACCAGGCAGAAGCTGTAGAACAGCACGGCCGCCGCCGAGAGGGCAATGCGGCTGCGGCTGATGGCAATCGGGAAGGCGGTCATCGCCAGCAGGATCACAAAAAGCAGCCCGCCGCCCAGCAGCACGGCCCGCCGGCCCGCTGCCTTGGCGGCCAAGGCCTTTGCGGCCAGCAGCACCAGGAAGAAGCAAAACAGGTAGGAATACCGCGCCGGGAACCAAACCGGCTCCTTGAGGCCGTGCCAGACAAGGTCCAGTCCCTTCACCCAGAAGCTGAGCAGGAACAGCAGCAGTATCCCGCCGCCCAGCAGTTTCTCCTTAAGGGAGACGCTGCGGCTGAAAAAGTAGGCCCCCACCAGTACCAGCACCAAAAGCCCACAGTAGACGAAGGGCAGGTGGCCCTCCACGTCGGTGGGGGCAAAGCTGCCCCACACAAAGCGCTCCGGCAGGCGGGAGAGGGAGAAGTTCGTCTCGAAGGAGAAGCTGAACGACAGAAGATCGCCCTTGTTACGGTTGATGTTGACCAGGGCCGGCACCAGCAGCGCGGCGGTGAGGCCCCCGCCCAACAGCGAGCCGCCGGCAAAGTGCATAAGGGGCAGCTTCCATTCGGCCCAGCGGTTTTTCCGCGCCGGGGCGAGGGGCGTGGCGCCCGCCCCCGCCGGCCGGGTGAGCATCGAATAGAAAAAGTAGAGCACCACAAAGATGCAGGCCATGTAGGCGATGTAAAAGTTTGCGAAAATCGCCACTGCCAGCACGGCGATGTAGAGGGTGGGGGATTTGCCGGCCACGATGCGGTCAATGCCGAGGCAGATGAGGGGCAGCAGCAGCACAACGTCATGCCACATGATGTTTTGGGCGTAGGCAAAGCCGTAGGCCAAAAAGCCGTAGCACAGGGCCAGCGGCACACTGCGCCAGCCCAGCTGCGGGAATTTAGCGGCGATGTAGACCCGGAAAAACACGCAGGCCAGCACGGTTTTGGCGAAAAGCACCACCGACGCCGCCACCGGGAACCACCGCAGCGGGAAATGGCAATAGATGAAGTTGAAGGGGCTGGAATAGTAGTAGGCGTAGAGGCCCAGCAGGCTGCCGCCCATTCCCTTGTCGAAGCCGTAGGCAAAGCCGGCACTGCCCGAGAGCGCCCGTTTCAGGTGGCCGAAGTAGTTGAGGTAAAGCCCGCCCAGGTCCCCGGTGACGATGGAGCCATCCCCAAAGGGCCAGATACCCATCATGATATACACCGCCAGCATCATAGCGGCCGCGATGCCAGCGGTGTACAGGGTATAGCGGCGCTTGGGCCGCAGGGCGGTTGTCTGCATGCATTCCCTCTCGTTAGCTGATGCGTCCGAAAAGCCGGCTTTAATTTCCCTCGAACCGGCGGCGCATCTCCTCCAGCTCCTCCAGCTGACCCATGTCCATCCAGCCGGCCTCGCCAATGGGGTACACCCCCACCCGGCCGCCGGCGGCCCGGCAGCCCTCGATCACGTCGGTGAAGCCCTGGGCCACCCCGTCGGGCATGGCCTCCACCACCTCGGGGTTCACAAGGTACATCCCGGTGTTGGTCAGGTAGTTCATCTTCGGCTTCTCGCTGATGCCGGAAAGCGCCCCGCTCTCGTCCAGCTCCACCACCCCGTAGGGGATGGTGAACTCCTTCATCGCGCACACCATGGTGATGGCATTACCGGCCCCGTTGTGGAAGCGCAGAATGTCGCCGTAGTCGGCGTCAATCAGGATATCGCAGTTGGTGAGGAAGAAGGGGCGCTCGAAGCAGCCCTTCAGCAGGCACAGCCCGCCGCCGGTGCCAAGGGGCTGGTCCTCCTCCACCCAGCGCAGGGTGTAGGGGGTTTCAATCTCGGAAAAATAACTCTTGATCATGTTCTTTTTGTGGTTGACAATCAGGGTGAAATCGTCACAGCCGAAGGCGGTGAATTTCTCGATCACCAATTCGACAATCGGCACCTCACCCACCGGAATCAGCGGCTTTGGCAGGATTTTGGTGTAGGGGTAAAGGCGGGTGCCCAGGCCCCCGGCCATCACCACCACCGGGGTGTCCAGCTTTTTGGCCGCCCGCACCGTGTCCTCCAGCTCGTTCAGGAACACAACGTCGGCAATGGTGCCGTCCTTGCTGAGCAGGGGCAGCGCCTCGATGCTGTTTTTTTGCAGAAAATCCCGGGCAGCGCTGCGCCGCTCCACCGGCAGGCTTTTGGGGTGGTGGTTGGCCACCTCGCCCACCGGGCAGGTCAGGTCCCCGCCTTTCAGGATGAACTTGCGGATGTCGCTGTCGGTGAGCACCGCCTCCAGCTTGCCGCCGGGCGCGATGAACACAATGCGGCGGCCCGCGGCGTCCAGCTGGCGCATCGCCTCCAGCGCGCTGATGTTCCCGTCAATGATCAGTTCGTCAATCTGCAAAATTAT
>JAJDIZ010000067.1 GCA_030266915.1 Ruminococcaceae bacterium OttesenSCG-928-D13
TCAGCTTCGTCAGGGGCCTGGTGGACAGCCAGGATGTCACCTTGAACATCAGCCGCGAGATGCTCCAGCACGACCGGCAGCTCAAGCTGATCCGCACCTCCCTCGAGCGGAAGATTAAAAACGAGCTGACCAGCTGGCTGGCCAACGACCGGGAGAAGTACGAGGAGTTCTTCGGCAACTTTGGCTTGCAGCTCAAGGTGGGGGCCTATTCCCAGTTCGGCGCCGAGGCCGACAACCTGAAGGACCTGCTGCTGTTCCGCTCGGCAAAGCTGGAGAAGCTGGTCACCCTGTCGGAGTACCTGGAGGCGATGCCCGAGGGGCAGACGTACATCTACTACGCCGCCGGCGGCAAGGACAGCGCCGCCCGGCTTGCCGCCCTGCCCCAGGCCGGCCTTGTGATGGACAAGGGCTATGACCTGCTGCTGCTCACCGAGGAAGTGGACGAGTTTGTGCTTCAGGTGATGCGCAAGTACGGCGAGGGGGATGACGCCAAGGAGTTCCGCAACATCTCCGGCGGTGACCTTGGCCTCGAGAGCGAGGACGAGAAAAAGGAGATCGAGGCCCAGAACGAGGCCCATAAGCCGCTGTTCGAGGCGATGCAGAAGGCGCTGGAGGGCAAGGTGAAGGAGGTTCGGGTCTCGGGCCGCCTGGGGGACAACCCTGTCATCATCACGGCCGAGGGCGGGCTTTCCCTCGAGATGGAGAAGGTGCTGAACAGCATGCCCTCGGGCGAGAAGGTAGAGAGCACCAAGGTGCTGGAGCTGAACGCCGACCACCCGATTTTTGCAAAGCTCAAGGCCCTTTCGGACGCGGGCGACACCGAGAAGCTGGATGTCTATACCGGCCTGCTGTACGACCAGGCCCTGATGATCGAGGGCCTGCCGGTGGCCGACCCGGCCGCCTACAGCCGTGCCGTCAGCGCGCTGCTGGCCGAATAAGCTGATTTTACTGTTCCCACACAGGGAAACCCCCGGAAAGCCGCTGGCTTTCCGGGGGTTTTGTCGGGTTTTTGGGGCCAGGCTCAGGTGTTCAGCCAATAGCGGCTGCCATCAACCTCCCGGTCCAGGTAGCCGTACTCGATCAGGTACCGCCGCAGGGTGACGAAATCCCCGGGGAAAATCTGCCGCAGCAGGTCGTTCACCTGGCGCTCGGTGTAGTTGACCCCCGGCTGGAACTGGCGGGCCACCAGCCGCAGCACAGCCACCTTGCGTTTTTCACGCACCGGCAGGGCCCGCAGGCGGGGCGGGTCCAGGCTGGAGAAGGCGTTCTTCAAAAAGCGCTCGTTCTCCTCCTCGGTAATCACGTAGCGGTCGTCCACCATCCGCGCCCCCTCGTGCACCGGCAGCAGGGTTTCGGCCGGGGTGTCGCTTTTTTTGCCTTCCATCATCAGGTTGTACATCGCCAGGTACATCTTGGCCTGCTTGGCCTTCTCGCGGAAGGCAAAGCGCTGCCGCCGCACGGTGGCCGAGGCGGTGCCTGTCATTTTGGCAATCTCGGCGTCGCTGTGGCCCTCGGCCAAAAGGCGCATCAGATGCTTTTGGTTGTCGGTCAGGCTCACATACTTGCTGTCCCCGTCCAGCAGACGATCCAGCGCGGAACCGTGGGCCTGCTCGGCATGGATTTTGGCCGCCTTCTCCGCGTCGAAGAATCGGGTGCCGAAGGGATACACCTCCCCGGGCTCGAACCGCTCCCCGCAGGTCAGGCACACCCAGGCCCCGTCCTCGAACTGCACCCCGGTCTGGATGGTCTCAATGCTCCGGTTTTCGATAGACTCGCTAATCTCCCTCACCTCGTTTATCATTATTATAAACGCATTATACTAAATACCAGCTTCTGCGTCAACTCATATTCTCTATTGACAGACCGCCCGCTTGGTCCTATACTGATCCAAGGTTTGTGATTTTAGTTTCTTTGGAGGCACTATGGCCACCCTTTTCCTGCTGCTCATCTACCTCACCTTCGTCAGCCTTGGCCTGCCGGATTCTCTGCTCGGCTCGGCCTGGCCGGTGATGCGCATCGACCTTGGCGCCGGGCTGGACCAGGCGGGCCTTATCTCGGTTCTTGTCACCATCGGCACCGTGCTCTCCAGCCTGATGTGCGAAAAGGTGGTTAAGCGCTTTGGCACCGGCAAGGTGACCACGGTCAGCGTGCTGGCCACCGCCGCCGCCCTGCTGTTTGCCTCCTTCGGCAGCTCCCTGCCCTGGCTGATGGTGGCCGCGGTGCCGCTGGGCCTTGGTGGCGGCGCAGTGGACGCCGCGCTGAACAACTACGTTGCCCTGCACTACAAGTCCCGCCACATGAACTGGCTGCACTGCTTTTGGGGGGTGGGGGCCTTCATCGGCCCGCTGGTGATGAGCGCCTTCCTCTCCCAGGGCGGCAACTGGCGGGGCGGCTACCGCAGCATCGGCTTTGTCCAGCTGGGCATCTCGGCCCTGCTGATTCTCTCCCTGCCCCTCTGGAAAACCATGAACACCGGCTCTGCCGATGAAAAAGCCGCTGAGGGCGCCGAGGCGGAAGCGCTGCCGGGCGGCGCGCCCCCCGAGGCGGTAAATGCCCTGCGCCTGCCCGGCGTGAAAAGCGCCATGGCCACCTTCACCCTCTATTGCGCGGCCGAGTACGTCGTTGGGCTGTGGGGCGCCAGCTTCCTGGTGGAAAGCCGGCACTTCACCGAGGCCGGGGCGGCCAGCGCGGTCTCCTTTTTCTACATCGGCATCGCCGCGGGACGCTTTCTGGCCGGGATCATCTCCTCCAAGGTGAGCAGCAAGGCCCTGATCCGCCTGGGCATCCTGGTGGTGAGCGGCGCTTCCCTGCTGCTGTTGCTGCCGGTGGGCGGGGCGCTGCCCCCGGCGGCCCTGCTGCTGCTGGGGCTGGGCTGCGCCCCCATCTATCCCGCGATGATCCACGAGACGCCGGCCCGCTTTGGCGCCGCCTACTCCCAGAAGATCATCGGCTGGCAGATGGCCTCGGCCTACCTGGGCAGCACCCTGGTGCCGCCGGTGATGGGCTTCATCGCGGCCCGGGCCGGCCTTGGGGTGCTGCCGGTGTGCCTGTGCATCTTCGGGGCAGGCATGCTGCTCTGCTCCGAGCATATCAACCGGGTTGCGGGAAATAGTAAACGCCCCTGACGGGGCGTTTACTATTTCTATATACTACACATCATAAAGTAGCTGGGAATAGCCCGGCATTGGCCAGCGCTCCTCGGGCACCAGCAGTTCCAGCGCGTCGCAGCACTCCCGCAGCTTCGCCATCTCGTCCCACACGATGTCCCGCATGGCGGCCGCTTGCTTCGGGGCGCAGCCCTCGCCGTTCAGCTTGGCCAGCGCCGCATCCAGGGCGTCGGCGGCCGTGCCGCAGGCGTCCACCGCGGTGGCCAGCCGGTCGGTGAGGCCCAGGGCAAACTCACTGCGCTTGCCCGCCCCCTCCAGCCGGGTGACGGTTTTGGCCATGGCCGAAAGGGTGGCGCAGGCCGCCGGCAAAATGCTGCGCCGGGCCATCTCCAGCAGGGTGTTGGCCGCAATGCGCATCGACTTGGCATAGTTGTCCAGCAGCACCTCGTAGCGGCTGTGGCATTCGGCCCGGCTGAACACCTTCATCCGCTCGAACATCGCGATGTTTTGCTCGTCGATGAAGGCCTCGGCGGCGTCCACCATGTTGGAAAGGTTCGAAAGGCCGCGCCGCTCTGCCTCCGCGCGCCACTCCTCCGAGTAGTTGTTGCCGTTGAAAATGCGTTTCGAGTGCGCGTCCCACACGCTGTGGATAATCTGGGCGATCACCGCGTCCACCGATTTTTTGCCCTGCTCACTCTCCAGGGTGTCGGCAAAGTCCCGCAGCTTGTCGGCCACCGCCGCCGAGATGACGGTGTTGGCGAAGCCGATGCTCTGGGATGAGCCCACCATGCGGAACTCGAACTTGTTGCCGGTGAAGGCGAAGGGACTGGTGCGGTTGCGGTCGTTGTCGTCCTGCAAAAGGTGGGGCAGGCTTTTCACCCCGGTTTTCAGCCGGCTGCGCTGGCCCATCTCGTAGGCGTGGCCGTCGGCCAGGCTGTTCAGCAGCTCGGTCAGGCTGTCTCCCAGGAAGATGGAGATGATGGCCGGGGGCGCCTCGTTGCCGCCAAGGCGCAGGTCGTTGCCCGGGCAGGCGGCCGACAGGCGGATCATGTCGGCGTAGTCGTCCACTGCGGCAATCATGGCGCACAGCACCAGCAGGAAGGGGCGGTTCTCCACCGGGTTTGGCCCGGGCTTCAGCAGGTTCACCCCGTCGATGGTATCAAGGCTCCAGTTGTTGTGCTTGCCGCTGCCGTTCACCCCGGCGAAGGGCTTCTCGTGCAGCAGGCAGGCAAAGCCGTGGCGCAGGGCCACCTTGCGCATCAGCTCCATCGTGATCTGGTTGTGGTCCAGCGCCACGTTGGCGTCGGCAAACACGCTGGCCAGCTCGTACTGGCCGGGGGCCACCTCGTTGTGCTCGGTTTTGGCCGGCACCCCGATCTGCCACAGCTCCTCGTCCAGCTCCCGCATGAAATTGCGCACCCGCTCGGACACGCTGCCGTAGTAGTGGTCCTCCAGCTCCTGGCCCTTGGGGGGCTTTGCGCCCTGCAGGGTGTAGCCGCAGACCTTCAAATCGAGCCGCTGGTCAAGCAGGTCCTTGTCAATCAGGAAGTACTCCTGCTCGGCCCCCACGCTGGGCCGCACCCGCAGGGTTTCGGTGTCTCCCAAGGCCCGCAGCACCCGGATGGTCTGCTTGTTCAGGGCCTGCATGCTGCGCAGCAGCGGGGTTTTTTGGTCCAGCGCCTCGGCGTTGTAGGCGCAAAAGGCCGTGGGGATGTACAGCGTGGTGCCCAGCACAAAGGCCGGGGAGGTGGGGTCCCAGGCGGTGTAGCCCCGGGCCTCGAAGGTGGTGCGCAGGCCCCCGTGAGGGAAGGAGGAGGCGTCGCTCTCCCCCTTGCTCAACAGCTTGCCCGAGAACTTGATCACCGGCTCGCCGCCGCGCGCCCCGTCAAAGAAGCTGTCGTGCTTGCCGGCCGAGGTGCCGGTGATCGGGGTGAACCAGTGAATATAGTGAGTGGCGCCATGCTCGATGGCCCAGTCCTTCATCGCGCCGGCCACCACGTCGGCCACCTGGGGGTCCCAGTCCATCCCCTCGTCCCGAATTTTGCGCAGGTTCTCATACACCGCTTCGGGCAGGCGTTCGCGCATCACCCGGTCGTCAAAGCACCGGGTGCCGAAACGCTCAAAAACATCCGCCATCGTTCCCCCTCCTGTCCACCTGTGTGTCATCGCTGAAATATACGGTTCATTTTACCACAGCATCGGACGTTGCCACAAGGGGGCCGGGGCTGTATACTGTAATATGTTGGATGATGACTGAGACTTATCCGAAGGGTGGGTGCTGTTTTGGGCAATTTTTTCAAAACACTGCGCGGCCGCAAGGTCGCTTTCATCGGCGCCGGGGTAAACCACCGGGAGCTGATTCCTCTTTTTGCGAAGGCCGGGGCCGTTGTGACCCTGTGCGACGCCAAAACCCGCGAGGCCCTGGGGGAAACGGCGGCCGAACTGGAAAAGCTGGGCGTTACGCTGAGCCTTGGGGAGGGCTACCTCGACGGCCTTTCCGGCCAGCAGATGATTCTGCGCACCCCGGGCTTTGAGTTTTTCACCCCGGAACTGCAGGCGGCGGGCAAGGCCGGGGCCCTTGTCACCAGCGAGATGGAGCTGTTCTTCGAGCACTGCCCCTGCCCGATTACCGGCATCACCGGCAGCGACGGCAAAACCACCACCACCACACTGATTGCCAAAATGCACGAGGCTGCCGGGCGCACCGTGCACCTCGGGGGTAATCTTGGCCGGCCGCTGCTGCCGATTGTGGACACCATCTCCAAAACCGACCTGGCGGTGGTGGAGCTTTCCAGCTTCCAGCTGATCTCGATGAAGCGCTCCCCCGGCACTGCGCTGGTCACCAACATCACCCCAAACCATCTGGACCATCATAAGGACATGCAGGAATACATCGACGCCAAGCGGAACATTCTGCTGCATCAGGGAACGGACGACCTGACCGTGCTGGGCCACGCCAACGACCTCTCCCGGGGCCTTGGCGTTGACGTGAACGGCCGGATACGGTGGTTTTCCCGCCTGCCCCCCTGGAGCAAGCCCGACGGTCCGCCCTGGGACCGGGCCGCCACGCCGGGCGGAAACGGAAAGCCCGCCGATGGGGCCTTCCTTACCCGGGACGGCATGCTCTGCCACATAGAGGACGGCGTTGTGTCCGAGATCATCTCCCAATCGGAGATAAAGCTGCCCGGCCTGCACAACATCGAAAACCTGCTGGCCGCCATCGCCACGGTGTGGGGCACGGTGCCAATCGGCGCCATCCGGGCGGTGGCCGCAAGCTTCACCGGGGTGGAGCACCGCCTCGAGCCGGTGCGCGTTCTGAATGGGGTGCGCTGGATCAACGACTCGATCGCCACCAGCCCCACCCGGGTGATGGCCGGCCTGCGCGCCTTTGACGGGAACATGATCCTGCTGGCCGGCGGCTACGACAAAAACCTGGACTACGCTCCAATGGTGCCGCTGGTGCTGGAGAAGGTGAAGCTGCTGATCCTGATGGCGCCGACGGCAAGCAAGATCGAAGCCGCGGTGCGGGCCGACCCGGGCTTTGCGGCCAGCGCCCTGGAGATACGGCAGGTGGAAAATCTCGACGAGGCCGTCCGGCTGGCCAGGCGCAAAGCCGTGGCCGGGGATATCGTCAGCCTCAGTCCGGCCTCGGCCGCCTTCGACGCCTACCCCAACTTCGAGCACCGGGGCCGCCACTTCAAAGAACTGGTGCGGGCGCTGTGATCCGCGAGGCTGCCGGCCAGGACGACGCGTTCATCCTGGAGAAGGCCCGGGCCGCCACCGGCATCGGGCCGCGCCTCGAGGTGGACCTGCGCCTGCTGGCCGAGAACCCGAAGCTGCCCTGCAAGTTCTACCGGGTGGGCCAAAGCGCACTGTTCGAGCACACCGGGGTCGGCGGCACCCTGCTGGGCACACCCGAGGATTCCGCCGAGTTTTCCGATTTCCTCACCCTGCTGGGGGTGCGGCAGCTGACAAGCGACGGCTGGCTGCCCCCGGGCTGGACGCCCGATCCGCTGCATGTGGTGGTGTTCGACCCGGCCCTGCCCACAGCGCCGCCAAAGCCGGTGCCGGTTCTGGAGGAAAGCCCCGCCCCCGGCGAGATTATGGCCGTGCTGGAAAGCAGCGGCCCCATCTCCACCCCGGCCATTCGGGACGGCGCCGAGGGTTTCTATGCCGACCTGTGCGTCCGGCTGAACCACGGCTACGCCGCCGTCTACGGGGTGCGGGAGGCGCCGGACGGCCCGCTGGTGAGCACCGCCGGAGCCTACTGCATCGGCGCGGAGGAGGCCTACCTCTCGGGGGTGGAAACCCACCCGGAGCACCGGGGCAAGGGCTACGCCGCTGCCCTGCTGGGGGCGCTCTGCCGCCGGTACAGCGGCCCCCGCCGGGTGAGCCTGCTGTGCCGGCCAAGGCTGGTGCCCTACTACCGGAAGCTGGGCTTTGCCCAAAGCCCGGCAAAGGCGCTGGACGCCGCCCGGCCTGACCCGCTCTAAAGAATACCCTCAAGGAGATTTGCACCTAATGATCGAGCAATTTGTGGACGTATCCCCCGAGCTGCTGGCCCTGGACGCCGAGGTGATGGCAGGCCTTGCGCCGCAGCTTTTGGAAATTGACCGCACCAAGGAGTACAACCAGCTGGCGATGCTGCGCGCCTTCACCGAATGCGGGGTGGCGGCCAACCACCTGCAAAACAGCACCGGCTACGGTTACGACAGCGCCGCCCGGGACAAGCTGGAGCAGGTGTTCGCCGCCCTCACCGGCAGCGAAGCGGCCCTGTTCGGCCACGGCTTTGCCAGCGGCACCCACACCCTGGCGGTGGCGCTGTTCGGGGTGCTGCGCCCCGGCGACGAGCTGCTCTGCGCCACCGGCCGCCCCTACGACACCCTGCACGGGGTGATCGGCCTGTCCGAATCCCAAAACGCGGCGGGCCCGCCTGCGGCTTTAGGTGGCGGCAGCCTGGCCGATTTCGGCATCCGTTACCGCCAGCTGGAGCTGACCGCCGAAGGCGCCCCGGACCTTGCGGCCATCACAGCCGCCGCCCCCGGCGCCAGAATGCTCTACCTCCAGCGCAGCCGGGGCTACGCCGCCCGGCCCACCCTCTCCCTTGGGGACATCGAGGCCGCCGCGCAGGCGGCCAGGGCCGCCAACCCCGGCATCCTTGTGATGGTGGACAACTGCTACGGGGAGTTCGTCCACACCGAGGAGCCCACCCACCGCGGGGCCGACCTGATGGCCGGCTCCCTGATCAAAAACCCGGGCGGCGGCATCGCGCCCTGCGGCGGCTACATCGCCGGCCGGGCAGACCTGGTGGACCTGTGCGCCCAGCGGCTCACCGCCCCGGGGGTGGGCGGCGAGGTGGGCTGCGTGCCCGGCGATATTTTGCGCCAGCTGTGGCTGGGGCTGTACTTTGCCCCGGCCGTCACCGCCGAGGCGATGAAAACCGGCGCCTACGCCACCGCCCTGTTTGGCCGGCTGGGTTACGCGGTCAGCCCCGGGCCGGGCGAGGTGCGGCAGGACATCATCACCGCCATCACCCTGGGCGGCCCCGAAAAGCTGGTTGCCCTGTGCCGGGCCATCCAAAAAAACAGCCCGGTGGACAGCCATCTCACCCCCGAGCCCTGGCCGATGCCCGGCTACGATTGCGACGTGATCATGGCGGCCGGAGCCTTCACCCAGGGCAGCAGCATCGAGCTCTCCTGCGACGCGCCGATGCGCCCGCCCTACACCGCTTACCTTCAAGGCAGCCTGAACTTTGCCGGCGGGCGCGCGGCCATTCTCAGCGCCGCCGGTGCCGTCTTCGGCGGCAGCTAAGGCTTATTGACGTTTTGCAGACAAATTTGGTATAATATATTGATTGCCGGGGCGCCGTCACCAGCGGACCCGGCAAACACACGCGGGTATGGCGGAATTGGCAGACGCACAAGATTTAGGATCTTGCGCCGCAAGGTGTGCAGGTTCGAGTCCTGTTACCCGCACCAACACGTTTCAACGTGTTTTCAAAAAGCACAAAGGCACTTTATTGGGGTATCATGGCCCGGGGAAGGGCAAGCCGGTTCTGCCATAGAGGCAAAATCGTTTCTACAAAAGCAGAAAAAATGCGGCTCGGCTGGAGTGTGATTCGTTACGGCACTGTTTGGGAAGAAGAAGGGTGAGATCTCCGAATATGTATTGGCCGGTATTCTGGATGCCCAGAACGCCGATATGCTTGTGGTGCGCGGAAACGAATGCCGGCTGCTTTTCATGAATGCACCGGCCCGGGCACGGCTGGCCGGGGTGGCCGCTGTGTTCGAGGGCCAAAGCTGCAAGGACGGCTACTGCAAACGCCTGCCGGGCATGTGCGACACCTGCCCCCTTTACGGGAGCTCCACCCCGCCGGCCAGCCCCATCGAGTTCACCATCGAGGACGCGGACGGCAGGGCCTTTTCGGTGAGCCTGAACGCCGTGGAGTGGGTGGACGGCAGGCCTGCCACCGCCATCTACCTGCGGGATATCAGCGCCGGCCAGCAGCTGCAGGAGCGGCTCTACAACCTGGCCTACATCGACCACCTGACCCAGATTCCCAACCGGCAAAAGCTCAAGGATGACTACGATGCCATCGCCGGAGAGGTGGCCAGCGGCAGCCGCACCGGGCTGCTCACCATCTTCGACATGGACAACTTCAAGGCCATCAACGACACCTACGGCCACAACACCGGCGACGTGATGCTGCGGCGCCTGGTGGGCCACCTGCAGGCCAACCCGGACTACAGCGGCCACCTGTATCGCCTGGGCGGGGACGAATTTGTCTTTCTGTTCAAGGACAAGCCCGGCCGCTTCTCCTCCGAGGAGGCCCGCCGCCAGCACTACGAAACCCTGTTGAGGGCGGCTTTCCTCTCCTACTCGATGCCCAACATCGAGCTTTCCTGCACCATCAGCATGGGAGCCGCCTTTTTCCCGGAGCACGGCACCATCCTGTCCGAGCTGCTGCGCAAGGCAGACATCGCCCTCTACCAGGCCAAGGACAGCGGCCGCAATCAGCTGGTCTTCTTCGAGGACCAGTACGACACCGCCAAAAAATTCAAGGACCTTTACATCAACATCCAGCCCATCCTCTCGGGGCATGGGCGCACCTATGGCTACGAGCTGGTGGATCGCGGCAACGAGAACGACAGCGAGGATTCCCTGAATCTGACCGAGTTTGACCGCACCCTCGACGCCCTTGGCCTGGGCGAGATGATGAGCGACGCCAAGTATTTCATCCACTACTCCAACCACCTGATGAGCAAGGCCGTGCTGAACAACCTGCCGAAGGACAAGTTTGTGGTGCAAATCACCCTGTCGGACGCGCCGGTCTCGGCCGAACAGTTCAGGAAATACGATGAGCTGAAGCGGGCCGGCTACCAGCTGGCCCTCACCGGGCTGAAAAGCGGCAACGCCACGGCCCGCCTGCTGGACTTGGCCACCTACATCAAGTTCGACGGGGGCCTGGCGGCAAGCTCGGCCCAGAAAATGCTGATCTCCCAGTATCCGAACAAGTGGTTCGTGGCCACCGGGGTGGACACCCAGGAGGGCTTTGAGCTGGCCAGAACCCAGGGCTTCAAGCTGTTCCAGGGTTTCTTCTTCAACCAGCCCGTGGTGGTGCAGAAAACCAAGGACATCGACCCGATGCGGGTGAACTACCTGCGGCTGCTGAAGCTCACCAGCACCGACGACTATGTCAATTTTTCGGAGATCGCCACCATCATCTCCTCGGACGTGGCCCTCAGCTACAAGCTGCTGCGCCTCCTGAACTCCGCCGCGGTGGGGCTGCGCAACCCGGTTTCCTCCATCGACATGGCCCTGGCCTACCTTGGGGAGGAAAACCTCAAAAAGTGGATTGCCCTGCTGGCTTTGCGCGGCATCGCGTCCGACAAGCCGCTGGAGCTGGTGCGCCTGTCGCTGATCCGCGCCCGCTTTGGGGAGCTGCTAAGCGACCAGATGACGCCGAAGCGCGACGCCCGCCACATCTTCCTGCTGGGCCTGTTCTCCCTGCTGCACATCGCGCTGGAAAAAACCCAGGCCGAGCTGTTCGAGGAGATCCCGGTGGCCGAGGAGATCAAGGTTTCCCTGATTGGCGACAGCGGCCCCTACTCCGACCTGGTGGGCTTTTTCAACCATTACGAGTATGCCAACTGGGACGAGGTAACCCTTTTCTCCCGGGACAACGGCCTGAGCGACAGAACCGTCAGCGACGCCTACATCAGCTCCGTGAAGTGGTACAACGACCTGGCGGCGGAATAACAAATAACCAGATAAAAGGCCCATGGACATTGTCCATGGGCCTTTTGGGTTTGCGCGCTATTCCTCGCTTGTCAGCTCCAGCCACTGCTCCATCACCTGCTCCAGGGCTGTGCCGTCGGCTTTCAGCTGCTCACTCAGCTCGGTCAGCAGCTCGTAGTCGCTGGCGTTTGCCGGGTCTGCCAGCCGGCCGTTTGCCTCGGCAATTGCGGCCTCCAGCCGAGCAATCTCCTTCTCGCATCCGGTAAGCTCCACCCGGCGGCGGGCATCCTCGGCTCGCTGCTTTTTGCTGCGGTAGTTGCCGCCCTTCTCCTCGGCCGCATCGTCCGCGTCCGCTTCGC
>JAJDIZ010000068.1 GCA_030266915.1 Ruminococcaceae bacterium OttesenSCG-928-D13
GAGAATGAGATTGAATATTATAATCTCAAAGGCATCATGGGTAAAGTCTGCTTTATTTACGGTGTTTTTTATTGCAATGTATGTTCTTATCAACAATACTGCCGTTGGTGTGGCGGGTTTGCTTCAAATAACTGGCGGTGCGAGTATACTCGACTTTGAGTTTGGCTTTACGGCAGATCAAGCACTAGATATGCTAACCGCGTTGGGCAAACAGGGCCGTAGTTTCTACCTCACCCGAATTATCCCCATTGATTTCATTTTCCCACTGTCCTATATGCTTTGCTATGCAGGATGGATTGCATTGCTGGTAAAGCATATTTCGCCAAAGGGCCATCTGAAATTATTGCTGCTGGTTCCCATCCTGGCAATGCTTTTTGATTGGGGCGAGAATATGGGCATCATTTTCATGCTGGTAAAGTACCCACTGCTGCCCAAATGGGTGGTAATATCGGCCAGCACAGCAGGCATCCTCAAAATGATATGTATTGTAGCGAGTGTTGCAGCAATCGTCGCATTGTTTATAGTCCTCTTTTTCAAGAGGAAGAAAAAAACGTAGTTATGCCTTTCAAAAGGAAAACACATTGAAATATGCAAAGAGCATCCCAAATCCCGATGAAGTGGTACACTCACTATATATGGAGAAAGGATGGCATAAGCTGAAAGAGCCGTCCAAGCTCGCACTGGCCTGTGTGGCATCGCTTCCATTTATGTTCATCTGCGGTGCAATCAATCTCGCTCTGTTGGCTTGGCTTAATACTGAACTATTTGACTTCCTGAATGCCGATACCCTCAAATTCACATTCCGGCTGGATTACCTTCTGCTTTGCATTGTGGCTCTTTACGTTTATATGTTTCTTCATGAAATGCTACACGCGGTGCTTATTCCGGGGTTTGCACACTCTGATAAGACCGTGTGGGGATTAAGGGGTTCCAAAAAATGAAGCATACCAAAGCCAAAACAATATTGGGCATCGTAGGCGTATTGACAATTCTACAGGTGGCATTGTTCTGTATAAAACGGCTAATATTCGTGTTTGTGGCAAGAACGGATTTTTCGGATCATGTTTCAACAATGCTGGCAATGTCTTTTCTTGCAGTGTTGTTTGTTGTTTTTGCCCGAAAGCAAAAGATTCCTTTGTCGGTATTCCCGCAACGCTTTGGCGGGTTCTACATTGCTGGAACTTGCATATATGCTATCTTGCTCATTTCAACACCATCCAACTATATTGAGGGCTTTCCGGCAATCATTCTGCTATTCTATAGCAGCGTGGTTACACCAATTTATGAAGAATTGGTGTTCCGTGGGTACGTGTGGAATAAACTCAATGCTGTTTTCAAAAAAGAGTGGATGATATATTGCAACGACATTACTATTTGCGTTGTGGCATTTGGGCTATATTGACAGCATTGCGTTCCGTGTTGATGGAGGGCTGGCAGAAGCAATGTTTTGGAAGGTGCTTGTCGGTCTGAGATATGGCATTATCCTGGGCGCATTGCGGTGGAAAGCCAAAACAAGCTATTCAACAATGCTTTTACATGGAGTAATGAATATATTTGGACGATGATTTTATTGTATTGAGTTAATGGAGATAACCCTCCCGGAGCAAGGATAGAACAGTTGAAACGCTGGGCGAGTAAATAAGCCATTTAAGAAAGGGGGCAATCAGGTGTATTGTATTGCGGAAGGAAGCCCTGAACAGTTGGATTATGTGGCAAAAGGCTTGATAGATTTCAATCAGAAGCAATTGGGTACAAGCCTTGTCACGCCTGAAAAGGTTACTCGGATTGCATCGGACGAAAACGGGAAGGTTTTGGGCGGTATTGTATGCACCCATACCCCCATTTTAGATAATCTGTCTGTGGACATCCTTTGGGTGGCTGACGAATATCGTGGTACTGGTCTTGGAAGCGTATTGCTTCATTCAGTGGAGGACTATGCCCGCCAACAGTCGTGTATTCTTGCCCATTTAGAGACAATGGACTTCCAGGCAAAGGATTTTTACACAAAACAAGGCTACTCTATATTTGGCACACTGGAGGGCCCGCCCAATCACACACGTTACTTTATGAAAAAAGAACTGTAGCAGTCTTAGGATTATTTGACAATGAAATATACTGGAGGTTCAACATGGAAAAAAAGGCTTTAGTCGTAATTGACATTCAGAATGACATCACAAAGAACTACAAGGAAATCATTGATAATATCAACAAAGCGATTGATTGGGCTGTCAAAAGTAATATTCACGTTGTTTATATAAGGCATGAAAATCTGTCGGCTGGCACCAGGACTTTTAAGACGGGTACACCTGGGGCCGAATTGGTTTCAGACATGAACATGGTGTCAGAAAACATCTTCACCAAATACAAGGGAAATGCGCTGACCAGTGAGGAATTTGCTGATTTTATCAGCAAGAACGGAATAGGTGATTTTTATATCACAGGCGCAGATGCTGTTGCTTGTGTTAAGTCAACCTGCTTCAACCTGCGTAAAGCCGGTTATGGCGTCAAAGTTCTGTCCGACTGCATTACCAGCTATGATAAAAGGAAAATAGACGAAATGCTGCAATACTATGAAAAACAAGGCTGTGAAATCATTAGTTTGAGTGATCTGCCAAACTAAACGATTGGGGTTTAGCATGAGTAAGTTTAGTGATAGGGGTTACGTTGTACGAGAAACTGGCCCGGTGTATTATACGGAGGATATGGACAGAACTGTAAAATGGTTTGGTGATATTCTCGGGTGGTACAGTGAAATTGACGAACGTGACAGTGACGGTAAAGGTCTATACGGGTGCGTGTATGATACTCCCCCTGAATATGAAAATCTGCATCTTGCCCCCTTTACAGGTCTGCATATGTTCTTGGGGAAACCACACACACAGATGATTGCATTCATAAAAGTATCCGGTATTGAAAAGCTGCATGAGTTGGTTATCGGAAGTGGATGGGAGCAGATATCCCCGGTTGCACAGGAGCCTTGGGGCGGGAAAACCTGCACAATAACAACAATCGACGGCTATCTGATTAGATTTTTTGAATAATCAATATATGGGATATAAGGCTGACAAGTTGAAATTTATAAAAGCGGAGGAATAACAGTGAAATTAGGAGCAATCGTATTAGACAGTGACAACATTGAAGAATTGTCTGATTTTTATGCAAAGCTGTTGGGATGGAATAAAAGTAGCCAAGATCACGATGGAGAAAAATGGATTACAGTAATCAAAGCGGATTATACTGAAACACCTTTGGTTTTTCAGGAAAATCCTGACTATCAAAAACCAACATGGCCATCCACCAAAACAGAGCAGCAGCAAATGGTTCATTTGGATTTCTATGTAAAAGCGGATGAATTTGATAAAAAGGTAAAGCACGCAATAAAGTGCGGAGCGAAAATGGCAAAGAGCCAATTGTCGAGTGATTGGATGGTAATGACAGACATTTCAGGACATCCTTTTTGCGTTATTCCGATACCCAAAGAGGTATATGAACAGCGATATGGTTCATAACCTTCGCAGCAGTAGGGGGAAATATATGTTTTGGTTAATAATAGGGATAATTATGCTGGCATTCATTGTGACCTACTTTGCAATCCCTGGCGGTAGGCTCTGGAAACAATATCTGTCAGATGTAAAAACCTCTTTGGCAGTTACGAACATACAGGAAAGTACACAAAGGATTTTTACGGAGGATAGCGTTGCAAGGCTGCCTGCCCTGCTCCGGCAGCACATTGTCAATGGTGGATATATGGGAAAACCCATAATGGATAATATGCTGATAACCTTTCACAACACAAAGTTTCGTATGTCAGCAGGGAAAAAGCCAATCAATATCAAATTTATGCAGGTTAATTTTGCAGCCCGGCCAGATCGTCACGCCTTCCTAATGGGGCGAATCGCAGGAATCCCGCTCCAAGCGAAAGATAGTATATTGGACGGATACGGCTCCATGACAGGTGTGCTTGCCAAGCAATTTCAACTTTTCTGCTCTACAGGTGCGGAAATGGATCAGGGGCAGCTTATAACCGCGCTGGCCGATGCGGTATATATGCCATCTCTGTTTTTGCAGAAGTATGTCTTGTGGGAAACCATTAATGACCGCATGATTGAAGGTGAGATTACATGGAAAAGCGTTTCAGCCAAGGGTAGATTTACTTTTGATGAAGAAGGCCATATTATACGCTTTGACACCAATGACCGATATATGGATGAAAACGGAAAAGGCACCTCGCTTGTTCCGTGGTATGTAACTTATTCCAATTACAAAGCTCAAAATGGATTTGTTCAGCCCGGAGAGGTTAGCGTGAATTGGGCGCTTGCGGATGGCGATGACACATATTTTGTGAGTGACCGCATTGAAATCCAATATTCAATAACGGACTTTTGACTTAGCTAATTGTCCTTTTCTGTAATAGACTGATTTGCGAGAGTACGTGAACTAGATAAAAGGCGGTGTAATGATGAATAGTACAGACCAGTTTGTTATTGATTTGTTTGAGGGGCAAAATCTTTCGTTTATAGGCACTGTAGACGAGCATGGCTTTCCGCATATTCGTGCGATGTTGCGCCCGAGGAAGCGTGAGGGCATCAAAACCATCTACTTCTCTACCAACACACCGACGAACAAGGTGCGACATTTACAAAGCAATGAAAAGGCGTGTGTGTATTTTTGTAACCCGGCTGCATTTCAGGGCGCGTTACTAATTGGAACAATGGAGGTTTTGGAGGCCCAGGAGTACAAAGAAATGCTTTGGCAAGATGGCGATGAGCTATATTATCCCGGCGGCGTAACTGACCCTGACTACATTGTTTTGCGCTTTACAGCAATATCTGGTAGAAATTTCAGCAACTTTCACTCGGATGATTTTTACATCAATTAGATGGTTTGAGTAATCAATATATAGGATATAAGGGGGAGCAAAATGAAGGATTGGTTTACTGTTGAACAGATTGATAAAGACACTTTCAGCATCAGCGAATACAGGCATTGGGAAGAATCCCACAATTACTTGCTGAATGGTGATAACTATAGCTTACTCATTGATACTGGATTAGGTATAGAGAATATTCTTGAGCAAGTCAAAAAGCTAACAGATAAGCCTGTAATTGCGGTGGCTACTCATATTCATTGGGATCATATTGGTGGGCATAAATATTTCCCTGACTTTTATGCACACGAAGCAGAATTGAGCTGGTTGAATGGCGAGTTTCCACTGACAATGGAGCAGATCAAAGGCTATGTGGTAGAGGACTGCGACTTGCCCGATGGATTTGACGTGGAGCAATACGAGTTTTTTCAAGGGATGCCCACGAAAATCCTCAAAGACGGCGATATTATCGACATTGGCGGACGACAGATTAAGGTTTTACATACGCCGGGGCATTCGCCGGGGCATATGTGCTTCTATGAAAAAGAGCGTGGATTGCTGTTTACAGGTGACCTCGTGTATATTGGCACTTTATTCGCTTACTATCCCTCTACAGACCCGGTTGCATACTTGGCATCTATTCAAAGAGTAGCGGCACTTCCGGTTAAAAGAGTGCTGCCAGCTCATCACGACCTGAATGTGCCAGATACGATATTGGCTGATATGGAAAAGGCATTTCTTGAGTTGAAATCGGCTGGAAAACTGCATCATGGAAGCGGAACCCACGATTATGGATATTTCTCAATCTGGTTTTAGTAATAGATATAAACAGAATTGGGGGCGCATTATGGAGCTTGTACTACAACCTACTTCTCAAACGTGTGGTCAGGCGTGTGTGGCAATGCTTGCCGGTGTGCCTATAGAGGACGCAATCAAAACCATGAGGACATCCGGCCCTACCTCTATCGGGCAAATAATTGACGCCCTGGACTATTATGGAATCAGTCATGCAGACAGGAATATACGTCTATCGAAAAAGAACCCCATACTGCCAAGCACCGCGATTTTGACAGTACATATGCCAGAATATACGCATTGGGTGCTATATCACAACAAGCAGTTCTACGACCCGGAATTTGGTCTGCTTGACGAATGCCATGAGGATGGGAGAATAACATCTTTTCTCGAAATCGTTACCATATAGTAGCGTGGGGGTTGAGACTGTTTGTATGATTTAATCGTAATTGGAGCAGGCCCCGCCGGTTCCGCAGCGGCAAAAACTGCTGCGGACGGAGGGCGGCGTGTGCTGCTTGTTGAAATGAAAAAGATGCCCCGTAACAAATCCTGTTCGGGGCTTCTCATACAAAAATCTCTGCGGCTGGTGTCGGAGGTCTTTGGCGCGGAGCCGCCTTGCGAAGTGCAATGTGCGCCAACCGACAACCACGGCATGATCTTCATCAATGAGGATGGCCGGGAATTTCGATTTGAACAGCTTGGCCTAAATATCTGGCGGCACAGCTTTGACCACTGGCTTGCCCAGCTTGCCGCTGGGGCCGGAGCCGAAGTGCAGGACAGTACCGCAGCACTTGCCTGCAATGAGCAGAACGGCACTGTCACCGTGGAGATGTCCTTCGCGGGAAAGAAATACACCGAGCAAGCCGCCGCCGTTATCGTGTGTGAAGGTGCGGGTAGTGGTATCAAGCGGAAGCTGCTGGGCAGTACCAAGGACTATATTCACACCTACCAGACCTTCAACCGTGGCCGTGTGAATTTAGACCCGCACTTTTTCTATGCGTTCCTGCAACGGGAGTTTTCCGAGCATGATGCCTGGGCAAATGTGAAGGACGAAAACTTGATCTTTGGCGTGGCCGCCACCAGCCCCAATCGACTTGCGCCTTATTATCACACTTTTACAGATTTCCTCACCCGGCAGTATGGCCTACAAATTGAGGAAACGCACAGGGACGAGCATTGGATTATGCCGCATATCCGTCCTGGCTGTCCAGTGGATTATGGGTGTGGCCGCGTGTTGTTCGCCGGTGAAGCCGCTGGCTTCCTGAACCCAATGGGTGAAGGTATATCTTCTGGTATAGAGAGCGGGCGGGCCGCAGCTTCGGTTGTGCTGGATTTGCTTGGGAAGCAGATAGCCCCACAGGAGCTTCTTGCGGCATACGAGCGGCGTGTCGCACCAACACGCGACTATATGGTGCGGCAATGGCGGTTCACCAGCCAGATTTCTTATTCGTTCATGGATATGATATAGGCACATAAACTAACCCAAGATAAACACAATCCCTGTACTGAAAGGAGATTTTATGGACAGACCAGACTTACACGAAATCAGGGACAGCCAAGTGTTCCGCAGCTATTATTACTTACTCGCGGAACTCACAGAATACTGCAAAGACAATGGCCTACCTACTTCTGGCGGGAAGCAAGAAATCAGTGATCGCATTGCGCATTTCATTGATACCGGCGAAGTGTTGCGCCCTTCGACAAAGCGCCCGCAGACAAATCGAACCGAGAAAATCACAATCGACAGTGTTATTGAACCCAATATTAAATGTTCCGATTTGCACCGCGAGTTTTTTAAGGATGCTATTGGGAGTAAGTTTACTTTCAAGGTTGCCTTTCAGAACTGGCTAAAGCAAAATGCCGGGAAAACCTACAGGGATGCCATAGAAGCATACCACGCCATTATGGAGGACGCCAAAACCAACCCCACCGTAATCTCAAAGCAATTTGAGTACAATACCTATATTCGTGCCATTCATGCCGATAATCCCGGCATGAAGCCCAATGATGCAATTGCCTGTTGGAACTATAAAAAATCCCAACCTGGACATAACAAGTATGAACGTGCTGATCTTGCGGCCATACAGAAATGAGTGGAGTACATAATGAAAAGACACATTGTCACTTTGGCTCTAATACTCTCGTTTTGTCTGCTGATAACAGGGTGCGTCAGTCAATCCCAATCCACCAGCAGTTTAGGGCCATCGTCTCCAGACACACAAAGCGACGGGAGCCATAGCGCCAGCGTTGTGCATGAAGATGAATCGGTACAGTTAATCCGTTCGATGATGAGTTTGGATTATTCGTCAATGACTATTTCTGATTTCAATGAAACAATACAGGCAAAGTGTGCGGATGCAGACACCGATATATTTCAAGTGATTTCTGATGTGTACGACCATTTTACAGTCTATGATGATGCGGGAGAGTTTGTCGGCACCGTATTTACTGACCGCGAATTAGAAGCGTTTATGGAAACCACGCTTGCATACTCAGCACAGGAGATATTTGGGGAGCCTGTTCACCTGTTCAATATCTCGTACATGACAACGCCTGACTTAACAGCAAAACAGTTGTATCAAATGAAGGAGCAAATGTCCTTCGATGAATGGAATGCCTTTTTTGAGGAACATATAGCCGAGATAAACACATTCCCGGCTTTCTTCTATTCAATTGAAGTGGAGATTGCTGACCCCGACACGCTGCTGGTTTCTGAACGCGACAGCAGAATCAATGATGCACGGGCATCCATTGTCAGCTATTTCATTGAGTTGGATAAAGAAACGGCGGCAGCGGAAACCCTTTGGGATACACTGGCTTTGGAGCTTGAAGCAATTTCAGCAAAGTACAGCGATTCCCATATATCGGTAGAATGCAGTGTACATGAACTTGAAGAACTTGAGCAAGACTTTGGCTGAACTGCCAACGATTCACAGAACGACATCGCAAATCGGATGTGTTTACATAGGTAATTGTTTGTGATACGCATCTGCCTTTTTGATAGATGATTGGGGGAGGAACCTTGTGTCAGTTAAAAGACAAATTTCATTGTTGCTTGCTGTCCTGATGGCTTGCTCGGTATTAGCTGGCTGCACAGATCAACCAACAGGAGATAGCATATCCATATACCCGATTCAAGGGGAAAAGTTGGCAGCTCCTACCTATGGAGAACATGACCCATCGGTGGAAGCCGTTGCCAATGGGGCCAATGACTTTGCATTCCGCCTGTCAGCAGAACTTCTTGCAGGCAAGGAAACCGAAAATTTTGTCTGCTCTCCATATTCGGTATGGCTTCCTCTGGCTGCGTTGGTAAACGCAACAGATGATGATAGCCGCGATGCGCTCCTGGCGGCGCTGGCGGCACAGGGCGTTACCGCCAAGGAAATCAACCATGCTGCATCTCGTATGCTATTTGATCTGACAAAAGAAGGTTCCCGCGAGTATGAGCCGGATAGCCATAATCCTCTGCGCATGGCGAATGCTATTTTTGTTGATTATGAAGAAACCCTAAAAAGCGAGTTTGCACAATCCTTTGCAGACTTTTATCGCGGACAGGTTTTTGCGGTGGATTTTGGAAATGCTGATGCTGTCAATGCCGTAAATCAATGGGCCAGCGAACACACCGAGGGCCTTATAAATGACATTATTCAGCAGTTTGACCCGGACACAGTAGCGGCCATCGCCAATGCAATCTACTTTTCGGATCGCTGGGAGTGGGAGTTCAAGGCCGACCAGACCACAGAGAACGCCTTTTATGGGCCAACCGGACAAAGCAGCGCCCACTTTATGCTGCGCGAAGGTGATAACCAGACCTATTATGAAGATGATTGCCTGCAAGCCATGCCGTTACGCTTTAAGTCGGGCGGCGCACTATATATTCTTCTTCCAAAAGATGGTGATGCCGCCGGACTTCTCTCGTCGATGGACGAGATGTATTTCCAGGAAATACAAGACGATTCCATACAGGCAAGCGGTAAACTACTGCTCCCTCGCTTTACAATCGACAGCGGTGTTGTTGAGCTTAATGACGCTTTAGAAAGCCTTGGCATACCTCTGTTCGACCAGAAAGCGGCTGCTTTGACAGGCGGGTTAATTGAGGGGAATAGTCCTGTGTGGCTGTCTAGTGCGGTGCAAAGTGCAGTAATATCGGTGGATGAAAAGGGAACGACGGCGGCTGCGGTTACGGTTATGGCGGAAGCAGGGGCGGCAATGCCGGAACCCACCACACCCTTTGATATGACTTGTGATAGGCCATTTGTGTTTATCCTGTGCGACAGCACCTATGATGGTGGCACACAGATACTTTTTACCGGGATAGTGAATCAGCCGGAGATAGCCGGGTAGAACAGCTATATTGATGATTGTAAGCAATAGGAAGGGTAAAAATGGAGAGAATGGAACGTGTCCTGTCACACTTTGAACAGGAAGCCAAAGATTACGATGAAATAATAGCACGGCTGATTCCCGACTATGAGCTGATGGTTTCCATCATGGTTGACTTCATCAACAAGGACAGGCAAGACCATTTTTCCGTCATTGATTTGGGCTGTGGAACCGGGACGCTTTCAAAAGCTATTGCATTACGGTTTCCTCATGCCGCCATCACCTGCGTGGATATATCAGAAAAAATGTTGCGGATAGCTGAAAGCAAGTTAGAAACGGACATTGCGACCATCCATTCTGATTTCGGCCAGTTTGTGTTTCCCCAAAAATATGATGTGATAGTGAGTTCCTTGGCACTTCATCATTTGGAAAAAGATGCTGACAAATTGAGCTTCTACAAGAAGATATATGCTGCTTTGCCTGCGGGTGGCATCTTTATGAATATCGACGTCGTGACTGCTGGCAACGATAGAATCCAAAAGATATATATGGATCATTGGAAGGAGTTTATGGTTGCTAATACCTCGCCCAGCGAGGTGGAAAAGAAATGGATTCCCAATTACTATGCGGAGGATCGGCCTACATCTATATCAACGCATTTCAAGCTGCTGGAGCAGAGCGGCTTCGGCCAGATGGATTGCGTATATAAGAATTACAATTATGCTGTTTTTCTGGCTGAAAAATCATAGAGACCGTATAGCACCTTAGCAAAATAATCTCAGCAGAGAGGAGCGCTTTCGGATTTTGCTTTGCGGGTATACTGCCCAAGAAAAAGAAGCTTATCGTATGGCTGCTATCGCTGTTATTCACGGGCACCGGTCTGCTGTGCAGATACGCGCTGGAGTACGGCGAAGTATCCAACACCATGAACTTCATCCCGCAAAGTATTTTATCGTATCTGATCGTCGTGCCGTTCTATTGCACGGCTGCATATGGGTGCATCCATATGCTCGACGATAAAAAGCGAAGCTCATAAGTTTAGGGAGGAGTTGTATGAAAAAGCTCGTTTTGGGAATAGCCATGTTCGTTTCCGGTATATTTGGCATAGTCGGAATGACGCGCGTCGGAATGATGGCGGCCGAGAACTTTGGCGCAGTCAATGGAAACAATAGTATTCTCGTGTATTGGAATTTGCATGGCATTACACCGTTTGCTGGACTATTTGTTTTGATGATTATTGTCGGACTGATTATTGGCTTCAAAGAGGCGTATTCAAAATAGGAGCCATCTAAAAGGTCTAAAATAGGATAGCATATCAGGGATAGAAAGGGGTAATGGCATGATTGGGAATATTCTTACTATTTCTGATGCCAGCGGACAGGTTTATGTAGATGATGCGCGTGAAGCATGGCATCAATATGGGTTTGTGGTTATGGATATGAATATTGAAGCAGCTTTGCAAATACGCGACTTTGCCAGCTTCTATATGATTGCGCTAACAATGCGCGAGGATAATTACGCTTTGTATCAAAGTTATATTAAACTACTGCGCAGCCAAACAAGTGTCCCGATTGTACTTTTTCCATTGAATGATGAAGGTACAACTACTACCCCCTCTATGATGAATAGGAACGTTGACCAGATCATTGCATTGCCGGTAGATATGGAGTGGGCAATTACCAGCTGTA
>JAJDIZ010000069.1 GCA_030266915.1 Ruminococcaceae bacterium OttesenSCG-928-D13
TCTCGCAACTTTACGATAATCTGTTCTATTGTGTATTTCTTCCTTGCCATTTCCTTCTTCCCTCCAAAGTTAGTTTAGCATATCTTTACTAACTTTGTCCCTGGTACAACGCTGGGGGGCAAGACCACCTTCACCGGCTTGAACACGTCGTCGCCCGAGAACAGCATCCGCCCAAGGAACTGGCGCAGGTAGCTCTCGTGCTGGTCGGGGGAGTAGGGGGCCAGCCATTGGAGCAGGGTTTCGTCGTGGCCCTCGAAGAAGGCGGTGTTGTCCTTCGGGAAGTAGGCCTGGGAGGTGCTCACCCCCCACTTGTAACTGCCGGAATCAGGCTCCAGCTCCCCCATCAGAATCTTCATCAGCGTGGTGACGGCCAGCTCGTCATCCCCCACGAAGGCCACCTTGTCCTCCCGGCCGAGGGTGAAGCTCACGTCGTTCAGCACCTTTTCGCCGTTCACGGTCTTCGACAGGCTCTCCACAAACAGCACGTCCTTGCCCAGCTCCCGCTCGGGGCTGAAGCCCACCCAGGGGTAGCGCCGGGAGGAGGCGGGCATCTCCTCAAAGCTGAGGTTTTCCAGCAGCTTCTTGCGGCTGGTGGCCTGCCGGGCCTTGGATTTATTGGCCGAGAAGCGGGCGATGAAGTCCTGCAATTCCTTGGCCTTCTCCTCGGTTTTGCGGTTTTGCTCCCGCATCAGCTGCTGCATCAGGCGGCTGGAGTCGTACCAGAAGTCGTAGTTGCCCACATAGAGCTTGATTTTAGTGTAGTCGATGTCCACGATGTGGGTGCACACCGCGTTGAGGAAGTGCCGGTCGTGGGAGACGAGGATCACGGTGCCGTCGTAGTCCAGCAGAAAATCCTCCAGCCAGCTGATGGAGGCGTAATCCAGGTTGTTGGTGGGCTCGTCCAGCAGAATCACGTCCGGCTGGCCGAACAATGCCTGGGCCAGCAGCACCTTCACTTTCTCGCGGCCGTTCAGCTCCGAGACCTGCTTGTAGTGCTGGGCGGTGGGCAGCCCAAGGCCCCCCAGCATTTTGGAGGCGTCGGCCTCGGCCTCCCAGCCGCCCATCTCGGCGAATTCGGCCTCCAGCTCGGACACCAGCACCCCGTCCTCGTCGGTGAAGTCTGCTTTCTCGTAGAGGGCGTCCTTCTGCTTAAGAACCTCGTAGAGGCGCGCATTCCCCATAAATACGGTCTCCAGCACCGGGTAGGCATCGTACTGGTTCTGGTCCTGCTTCAGCACCGAAAGGCGCAGTTCGGGTGCCAGCACCACCTCGCCGGTGGTGGGCTCGAGGTTGCCGGCCAGAATGTTCAGGAAGGTGGACTTGCCCGCGCCGTTGGCCCCGATGATGCCGTAGCAGTTGCCGGGGGTGAAGGTGAGGTTGGTGCGGGCGAACAGGGTGTCGGTGCCGTAGCTCAGGCTCAGGTCGTTTACGGTGATCATGGGTCTGTTGGTCTCCATTCTAAAGATAATGTATTTATATAAGTTATTTTATTATATGTAATATATAATATGATTTGAAAACCAATGGGATTTCATCCGCGCGGCGGACGGTGCTTTTTCTTCTTGCGTACTGAGAAGCCGAAGCTGCCGATTTTCTTGCCCAGCGCAAAGTACTCCCCGTGGGCATAGCAGGCGAGGCCGGCCTTGTCCAGCCGCAGCTTGCCCGCCGTGTCGATCAGTCCCTCTTCCACGTCCACCGCCACAATGTCGGCCAGCAGCATGTCGTGGCTGCCCAGGGGGATCACCTGCTCAATGCGGCACTCGACGCTGACCGGGCTTTCGGCCAGGGTGGGGCAGGCCACCACCGAGGCGGCCACGGCGGTGAGGCCGCAGGTGGCGAACTTGTCCTCGTCCCGACCGCTTTTAACGCCGCAGCGGTCGATGGCGCGTACCAGAGCCGCGGTGGGCAGGTTGATCACGAACTCGCCCTGCTCCACCGCCAGCGCGTGGGACAGCCGAGATGGCCGCAGGGAGACGTAGGTCTTCGGGGGCTTGGTGCTCAGCATGCCGCACCAGCCCACGGTGCAGATGTTGGGGGCTTCAAGGGTGCCGGTGGTGACCAGCACCGGCGGCACCGGCGCCAGCAGCGCGCCGCCTTTCCACTGTGTTTTTGCCATATTTTTCTCCCGTAGCGCCGCGAGTTAGAGCGGCGGAATCTGTGGTGGGCGGAATGCGCCGGCGGTTACTGAGACCGCGCTCCATCTTAGCACACCGGGCGTACTTTATCAAGGGGCGGGCCGGATCATGCATCCTTTGGGAGTGTTGGCAACCACGCACAAACCAAAACTGGCCGAAAACAAAATCCGCTGGTATAATGCTGAGCAAAGGGCGTATTCCATATCAAGGAGCAAGCACGGCATGTGAGTATGACAGCTGCACAGGTCGCTGCGCGGTTCGCCTTTCCGGGCCTGCCTTCCGCCTGCTGTTCCACCACACTTACGCCAGACACTACCTGGCCAGGTGGCGATATCCTGACAGAGGACAAGCGCCGTACGCTGCCCTGGGGCGTCTGGCTGATGACGCCGGAAAATGACATGCGGTTTCTGACCGACCGCCTGGCGGGAGGATAGCCTCTGCCGGGCATGCCCGTAATGGGTGAAAATGCAAATGCGCAAAACAGGTCCGGGCCATATTGACACCGGGATGTAAAAACGCTAAAATAGAGAAGTCGCAGAAAGCGGCAACCATGTGCGGGTATAGCTCATCCGGTAGAGCGTCTGCTTCCCAAGCAGAAGGCGAGGGGTTCGAGTCCCCTTATCCGCTCCAAAAATATAACCTATGAACGATGAAAAATCGCTCATAGGTTGTTTTTTTGCCCGAGAAATGACCTGCTGAGCGATGACGGGTAAAAACAACGGTAAACAGATAGTTTTATTCTGTACCAACCAGTACCAAAAAATGTTATAGGCAGACGATAGGCAGACAGATTTTGCCGAGGGCAAAAAGATAGGCAGACAGAATCATTCAGTAGATATGGAATATGGGAAATTAGGCAGACAAAAATACTAGGTACTCCAACCTGATCCAGTATCTTATTCCATATCAACCGAACAGAACACAAATCAGAATTCAAAAGAGCGTCGTTACTCAACCAGGGTAACCGGCGCTCTTTTTGATTAAAGTCTTGGCTGGAAGTTTTACTTTCCTATGTCTCAACCAATATCTTCTTCTACTTCCTCCTCAACAAACCAACTGTCGCCCTCACGCCATAAAACACCCTTGCGCTGGATGGGTACACCGTCCGTTAGCCCCATCATCACCGTTACTTGATAACGGAAGCCTGCACCGCCCACCTTGCGGTTTGCCGCACGGACGGGCAGACCGCAGGGAACGAGAGGTAGCCATTCATGTACTTTATACAGACGCATGGCGCGAGGCTCGAAACGACCATCTACTGTGAAGATGCCGTCCACGTCAACGGGCAGTCGCCTTAAAGCCATCACATCATCCTCCTTTCAGCCAACCAATCGGTGTGAATTTACGTTGTAAGTCCTTTGTGTTTTCTTCTGCGGCAAATCCGGGGAACATGGTAATACCGCGTTTGAGAGAATGGGGCCAACGCTTATTGATGCCATCCATTGCTGTTTGCAACTCCACCCGTTTTTCGTGCTGATGTGCGTTCCGCCATAATGTGATCTGAAATGGCGTGTTGTCTAGCATAAGGTTTGTGGCAGTTATGCCGATTTTTCGGATAGGCTTTGCCCAACGGTATGTTTTCTGAAAGTGGTGAAACGCAGCCAGCGCCAAGTCAACATCGAGGTTGGATGGCGTAAGCATGGGGCATTGACTTTCAGTGTCGCCCATATCGTTGTCACAAATCCAATATTTCATTGTTTTGGCGATAAAGCCGTGTTCTCGCATGCGGCGGCCAACATTTTCCGCATGTCCGAACATGCGCTGCTTAACTTCTTCGGGGCTGGTTACGTCATGGTCTACAACCGATGAATTACCCACGTTTTTTACAGGTGGCTCAGTTTGGCCGACAGGCGAACTATCCTCTCCATTGGCATACAGCCATAGGTAGGAGCCGATTTTACCAAACCAATCACGCAAAAACTGTTCTTCCGTCTGAGCAAGCTCGCCCAGTGTATAAACCCCCTTGTTGTTCAGTTTGCGTTTTGTCGCCGGGCCAACATACAGCATTTCTTCAACCGGCAGCGGCCAAACCGTATCTTTGAAATTGTCCTTGTCAATGACAACATAGCCATCCGGCTTCTTCAGATCGCTACCCAATTTAGCAAAAATCTTGTTCCAGCTATGCCCAACACTTACAGTAATGCCCATCTCCCGCTTGATTCGCTGCCGGATTTCATTTGCTAAAAGTGTGGCGCTGCGGTGCAGATGGGCAGTTCCCGTTATATCCAGCCAGCTTTCGTCACTCCCGAAGCTTTCTTGCAGGTCGGTATAGTCTGCAAATATGCGTTCTTTTATTTCTTTGGAAAACCGCTCATATAGTTCATAATCTGGCGGGATAACCACCAGGTCGGGACAAAGCTGCTTTGCCTGCCAAAGTGCGGCCCCGGTCGGTATCTTGTATTTTTTTGCCACTTGATTTTTTGCCAAAACAATGCCATGCCGTGTTGCCTCATCACCGCCCACAACTACAGGTTTGTTTTGAAGCCACGGTTTGTATAGCAGAGATACGGATGCAAAAAAACTATTGCAATCCACATGCAGTACGATTCTGTCGGACATGGAGCATCGCCTTTCTTTAGAGTATGGGGAGTATAGGGGTAACTATAAGAATAAATTGCAAAATCAATAAAGTCAAGAGTCGATATTTACAGATTTTACAAGTTATCCTTGTCATGCCCCTTTGGAACGGCTATAATGGGGATAGAAAATATTTAGTCTTTCGGGGGTGCCTATGGAAACTACCGGAAAAAAGCTGCGGGCGCTGCGCCAGGCCAAAGGGTTGACTCAAGCACAGGTTGCGCAGCATTTGGCCGATCAAGGCCACACAACGCACTACTCGTATTTGTCTCGCTGGGAGCAAGACAAGGGCGAACCCTCTGTACAGCAGTTTTTATCCCTTTGCGCCTTGTATGATGTGGATGATGTGCTGGGCACATTCTGGCAGCAGGCGCGTGGGCCAAAAATCAATGAACAGGGCCGCGCACTTGTCGATGCCGTTTTGCAGGCCGTGGAGAAATCAGGCTTGTATGCACCCGAAAGGAAAACCCGCCCTATCCGGCTGTATGAAGTGCCCGCATCTGCTGGCACCGGTGAGTTTTTGGATGATGGGCAATACCGTATGGTTGATGTGGGTGATGAAGTTCCACAAGATGCTACTTTTGGCTTGCCCATCACCGGTGACAGCATGGAACCGCGCTATATATCCGGGCAAACAGCATGGGTGAAGAAACAAGAAACATTAGAAAACGGCGAATTCGGTGTGTTTTCCCTCAACGGCAATTCCTATATCAAGAAGTTGGAGGATTTGAATGGGCGTGTTCGGCTGATCTCGCTTAACAATGAATATGCCCCCATCAAGGTGATGGAGGCGGATAATCTAAAGGTTTTTGGAAAAGTAGTTGCCGCAACGTGGTTAGACTAAATGATGGCATGATGGCGTAGCGCACCAAGCGTTACGCTATTTTTTTGTCCAATTCCAGGTGAGGACGCAAGAGCAGCGATTTGTAATCATCCCCAACCCAAACATCGCGTTCATCTGGCAGCAGCACCAGCGGCATACGATTGTGAATCTCGGCAACGCTTTCGGACGGGTCAGTGGTAAGCATCGAAAAGTGCGGCCACTTCTCACCTGTGGCCTCATCAATCTCATTCTGCCAAATGCCCGCAATATATAGAATGGGGCTGTCGGGCATAGAAAACAGATATTTGGTGCCCTGGTCTTTCATCTTTTGCCCTGGCTCCACTGGCGCGGCATGATACCATTCCCAAAAGCCGGTAGCGGGTACAACGCAGCGCCGCTTATGGAACGAATCGCGCCAGAATGGGGATTTATCTGCTTTGTCATCTCTTGTGTTAAAGATGGCAGAAGGCTTTAATGGGGCTTTCCCCTCAGCCTCGCGCTTGCGGTTTTCCCATTCGTGATGGTTGGTGAAGCCCCAAAAGGCGGCGGCGCTTACCAGCCTGCCCTCATGGGGGAACAGTACAGGTGCCAAGTTCGTGGGCCGTATTTCATCCGTGACAAGATGCGCCCGCACATTTTGAGAATTGCGCTGCCGCAGGCGTTCTTCGGCCTCTTTCACGATGTTTTTTATTTCTATAACCTGCTCCGGGGTAAACAAGGTATATCGGCCACACATATTAAAACCTCCCGTTCAATGTGCGTGGCAACATCCTGAACCGCACACATGGCGATTTGGGCAGCCACCGTCGCCTTTGCTCTTAACATAAGCAGGCGCGCCGTTGTAAACTGTTTCCAAATCAAAGGAACCGCAATCCGGGCAAGCGATACGCTTTTCCGTCTTATCCGCTATGGAAGCCGATATGTTGTACTCCTTGTCGCAAACTGGGCAATGCAAATCATAATATGGCATAGAAACCTCCATGTATGTCTACTCCATGAGATCATGAGGACGACACGCTTATACGTCTGCTAGGCAGGGTACACTAAACCAGCAACGATGATACAGTAACAACTAATATAGCATGGGGCTTTGTGGAATACAATATTTGTGATATGGCTAATGGCTATAGGAGTTGTGTACCTTATGCACTTGTGCAAGACTGCCAATGCACACAAGTATAATTGACACAACACACAAATTTGTGTGTAACTCATTGACGCACGGAAATAATGTGCTATTCTATCATTACACACAAAAATGTGTGTAATGATAGAGGGGGCTGCTATGGAGAAAATGGGCAAATGGTATAAGCACTATCGGGAGCGAGTTGGATTAACACAAGTGGCCATTGCAGAGAAGGCCAACATTTCACTACAAACCTATCAGAAGTACGAATCTGGCGAGAGGAAACCCAAGAGAGAACGAGCAGAGATGTTGGCAGAAATATTTGGGGTAAGCAGTTACCATATGTATAGCAGTCCTATTATTGATTATCAAGAAACATTGTATCGTTATGCTCGACTTGCCGTGCTTGGTGATTCCAGTGTTGAGATGTATTGGGATGACTATAATGACGGCGAAGTATTCCGAGATTTGGATGTCATTTTGGGGAAATGGCAGGAAAGGATTCAAGAAAAATATCCCAGGTTATTTGAGCAGTATATTAAAAATCCCACTTTTGTCGCCCTGCGAGATTTGATGAAAAAGATGCGCAAATATGAGTTGGTTCAAAATTTAAACCTATGTGACGAGTGCTGTGATCCTGAAAAGGATGAAGTTATAGAAGATATACAGGTGATCACCATACTGAAACTGCCCATTTTAATGAAGGAAAGGAATAAACCTAAGCGCAGTTTTGACGACATAGACTTGAATGACTTTGTTCCAATTGAAAATGCAATCGAACTCTCTGAGAAAAAGTACCGTGTAGCTGGGTTCCCGGTTGACCTGTATCAAGTTTTGCAGGCCGCCTTCTGCATTGCATTTGTTAAGTACACCGCAAGTCAATCACTCAGTAGTATACTGGAAGAAATAGTTGAGGAAATTCCACTTGATTGGTTGGATGATGAGGGCTATGAAAATGTGGAATCAATTGCTATTAAGTATTTTGGGGTGGAGTTGTTCACTCCATATGCATCTTTGATGGGAGATGTTTTTGAACTGATCGATACCTTCGGAACGATGGCTGACTTTGAACGGATCTATTTTTATCAAGACAGCTCTCTAAAGTACAAGACCCTCGATGTATAATATCCAGCAGTAAACTATCTCTGGTTTCTGGAACTATCAAAATCATATAATCTTTGGAGAATGAAATGATGATTAAAAAAGACAGGATCGGCTCGGCACCATCACCGAAAGAAGAGAGTGCAGTGGATGCACATGCTGAAATGCAAGAAAATGAGATTGTGATTCTTGATCCAGACAAGGAATTTGACGAACTTGTTAAAAGTTTGGGAGAAGGGCACATAGAATAAATAGTAGCACACCTTTACCAGTACCCGGGCGTTACAGTGAGGGGCGTTTGTAAGGTTTGGGATTCGTTCCATCAATAGTGGAGGAATATTATGCGTATCAGTGCAGAGCTAGAAGATTTGGCTACGAGGGAGAGGCCGCCGGATGGCAGTATACCGCTCTTTAATACTATTGAAAAGCCAACAAGCGAAGAAGGGCAGGTTTATGCGGTTGCGTTACATGGTGACGTAAGGCTGGCCGCATATATTCCTGCGGCACAGAATCACGAGTTTTGCGCCACGTTGAGATTCAAGGCACATGATGAATTTTTGGTAATGATGGACAAAGAAAACTATAAGTTGGCTCTTATGCCCGTCGGTGTACCGATGGAAAATCGTCCTTTTTATCTTCATCATGACGGGGATGAGGCCATAGTGCGGTTATTCTTTGAAGGTCATTGTCATGACCTAGAGACCACTACTGAAACAGTGAGAAATCTAATGGCAGCCGTAGACGAAATGGCAGGCCTTTGTGTCGACCATGGATTCAGGGTATAGTAAATATGCTAGGAGGTTAGTTGTGACGTTGATTGATGCGCTTGAAACCTTGAAAATAAAAGGCATAGAAGAACTGGTCACTGTAAATTCCATCATGCCGATTGATCGGTATATTGAGGCCGAACAGGAGATGGCATTAATAGCTACCCTGAAGCCACATTCAAGAATGGCAGCGGGTTACCACACCCTCCGCGACAGATATTACATCGTGGAAACTAAGGGCCACTGTATCATAGCTGAGCGGCATAATGGGTTTGATATGGCAAAGTATGGAAACTATGGTGATTATAGCGAAATGACAAAAGATTTCAAACTGTGGGAACGCTCGCATGACCGTTTTGTTATTCACTAGGGTGATATACAAACATGCCCTTCTGCCCTAAGTAAGTAAGGCGGGTAGTTCAACTGAATGAGCTGAAACGAGAGCGCAAAATGGTTGTTTCATTTTGCGCTCTCGCAATACTCCGTTGTTGAAATGCACTTCGCACCTTTGCCGTCATTTTTATCGGCACATATACTAAAATCAGGAAAGGAGATGCCGGTTATGAAAAAGATAAAGCACCTTGTCAGCTACGATGAATGGCGGCTCATCATCTACGCTTTGAACAACCTGCGCAGCAGCCTGATTACCGAGGGGAAGTACACCGATACTGTGGACGATGCGCTGCTGGCTGTGATGAACGCCAAGACCAAGCGTGTGCGCGTTTCAGGGTGATGGCATGAACCCAAAACAATTTGACGAAGCCTTTGACAAGTTCATTGAGAGCCGCGAATGCGAGGCCGCGCACAACACCCTTTTTAGCATCATGCGCCTGTCCTTTATGGAGGGCTGGAAATCTGCCGGTGGCGAACCGCCGCCAACACGCCCACCGATAGTGATTACGCCCAATAAGCCCAGCGAGTAGACCCCAAAACAGAATACATAATGTGGCCGCCTGTTCTTTTTCATAAAGAGCAGGCGGTTTTTTGTTTCCTCCGCTTTTTGTACATAGCCGCCCCTGCGCCCATAGCAGGAGCGGCTAAATAAATTCGAGAGGAGGAACCGAAAATGCCAAATTGTAAAGTCATAGCGATATGTAACCAGAAAGGCGGTGTCACCAAAACCACGACCACGGCAAACCTCGGCATCGGGCTTGCCATGCAGGGGAAAAAGGTGCTGCTGGTGGACGCGGACCCGCAGGGGGATTTGACCACGGCATTGGGCTGGCCGGACAACGAAGCCCTGCCCACCACCCTCGCCAACATCATGGAACGCACCATCCGCGACGAGGAATTTGACCCCTTTGACGGCATCCTGCATCATGACGAGGGTATAGACCTTGTGCCGTCCTGCATCGAATTGTCGGGGATGGAAATGAACCTCATAAGCGCCATGAGCCGCGAGTACACCCTGCGCGAGTACCTGGGCCGCATCAAGGACGGGTACGACTATGTGCTGATCGACTGTATGCCGAGCCTGGGCATGATAACCATAAATGCCCTGACCGCAGCCGATTCGGTCATTGTACCTGTGCAGGCGCAGTATCTGCCCGCAAAAGGCATGATTCAGCTAACGCACACCATCGGCAAGGTGAAAAAGCAGTTAAACCCGCCGCTGAAAGTGGACGGCGTTCTGCTTACCCTGGCCGATATGCGCACCAATCTTGCGCGGGCAACCGCCGACACCCTACGGCAGCAGTACGGCGGCGTTTTGAAAATCTACAAGACGCAGATTCCCATTGCCGTGAAAGCCGCCGAAATCAGCGCAGCCGGACGAAGCATATACGCCTATGACAAAGGGAGCAAAGTAGCGCAGGCGTATGCCGATTTCACGAGGGAGGTGCTGGCCGATGGCGAGAGAAATAAAGCTAAATCTGCCCCCGGCAGATAGCCTCTTTTCCACCCAGGCGGAACGCGACGACGCAAAACTTGAACGGGTGATGAACCTGCCCCTGTCCGAAATGAGCGATTTTCCCAACCACCCGTTCAAGGTGCGGATGGACGCTGAAATGCTGGAAATGTCCGAGAGCGTGAAGCAGTATGGGGTGCTGGTGCCCGGCCTTGCCCGGCCCAAAGAGGGCGGCGGGTATGAAGTTGTGGCTGGGCACCGCCGCAAAAAGGCAAGTGAGCTTGCGGGGTGCGATACCATGCCCTTTATTGTCCGCAACCTGACGGATGATGAAGCGACCATCATCATGGTGGACAGCAACCTGCAGCGCGAAAAAATCCTGCCATCCGAAAAGGCGTTCGCCTACAAGATGAAGCTGGACGCCATGCTGCGGCAGCAGGGTGAGAGGACTGATTTAACCTCTGCCCCACTGGGGCAGAGGTTCGAGGGCAAGACCTCCCGTGAAATTCTTGCAGAAAATAGCCCCGATAGCCATTCGCAAATCCAACGATATATCCGCCTCACAGAACTAACCCCCGACCTGCTTCAAATGGTGGATAATGCGGTGGCGGGCGAAAAGGACAAACCACAAATGGCCATGCGCCCCGCCGTGGAACTGTCCTACCTGCCGCAAGAGGCACAACGCATGGTGTTTGAAACGGTTGTCAGCGAGGAATGCACCCCGTCCCATGTGCAGGCCATGAAGATGCGCAAGTTTGCGGTACAAGGCAAGCTGAACGAGGATGTTGTCCTCTCCATCATGCAGGAGGAAAAACCCAATCAGGCAGAGCAATTCAAACTGCCGAAAGAGAAAATCAGCCGGTTTTTTGCGCCGGGCACTTCCGCAGAGAAGATTGAGAGCGACATTATCAAAGGGCTGGAATTGCTGGCGCGCCAGCGGGAGCGACAGCGCGCTGACGCGAGATAATCCACGTTTCAGGTACGATTCGCAGAATGGAATGCACCGCTGCTTT
>JAJDIZ010000007.1 GCA_030266915.1 Ruminococcaceae bacterium OttesenSCG-928-D13
GCCCCCTGTGGAATTTAATGCCCTGGGGGCCATAAACCCGGATATATCCGGCTGGCTGGTTTGTGAGGGAACCGAGATCAACTACCCGGTGGTGCAGGGCACGGACAACGCAAAGTACCTCACCACCCTGTTTGACGGCGGTAGCGGCAAGGCCGGGTGCCTGTTCGTCGACTTCGAGAACAGCCCTGATTTTTCCGACAAAAACACGGTGATTTATGGGCACAACCTCTTGGATGGGAGCATGCTCTCCAGCATCATCCGGTACGGTGAGTCGGGATACTTCGAGCTATATCCCACCATGACCCTGCACACCCCCGAGGGTAGCTATACCATGGAGCTGTTTGCGGGATACCCCGCACCTCCCACCAGCAATGCTCTGGCGCCTGATTCACCCTGGGCGCTTGAATGGGCGGATGAGGCGGCTTTTGTCGCCTGGCTGGAAAAGGCACAGGCCCGCTCAGTCTTTGACAGCGACGTAGAGGTCTCAGCCAGCGATATTAATGGAAAGGTCAAAGTATGACAGACTGTCGAGTGCTCCCCGGTAAAACTTCGGTGGAAATCACCTCTATTGATTTTTCTGCTTACGGCACCTTGTACAACATGACCGATGGTGGAGTTTCAACCGGCAATGTCAATCACTGGAGCGGGCCCGGATATGAGGACATCAATACCACCGGCCCGCTCATAGATACATTGGGTTATCTGGGGCACACACGGGGCAGCGGCACTCCCTTCACAGTGGAGGCAATGGAACGTCACATGCACACCCAAGAGGCGCTTTTTTGCACCAATCAACCCATCGTTTTTGCTGTTGCCGCCTATTCCGCCGACCCACCACGAGTAGAGGATATTGTCCCAGTTATACTAAGGCCGGGCTATACCGCTGTGCTGCACCGCGGCACCTGGCACTCCTCCGCACATGGGTTGGATGGAGAGGCATGGTATCATTACCTTGCGCTGGTTTACTTTAACGAACCAACTGTACTATTGATGCCCCAAGACGGTCCCTTTAATGTGTTTCATCCATAGAGCACGATACCTGCAATTAACAAATGGCTGAGAAAAGCCGGTGAGAGCAGATATGAATTTACATGCAAAGCTCAAAAATTCGCCGATTTTTCAAAGTATTTCTTGCTTTGAAAAATCGGGACCGAACAAATGTTCGCCCCGATTTCAAAACAATAAAGCATTGTGTTGTGGTTTTGGCGTAGCATGGGGGCGTAGCTCACCTGGGGGCGCAAAGCAGATAGTTACATACCCCCACTGATTTAGCGGTAATTCGCACATTAGCATTTTTCAAGACAATTTCCAGTGATGGACAGGTTGCTGGAAGTCCAAGGCGGTCAAAATAGTCCTAACATATTGCGCAAGCCGAGCAGTTACAGCTGTTTTAGTGTTTGGCGTTGTGTTTGCCATGATGTTCGCCGCCATCAAGGAATTCATCACATAAGCACCCTCGTAACAGTGCCTGTTCTCAGCGCTGTACACGTCCGGAACCGTCACCCTCCATCAACTTTATCACCTCGGGTACGCCCACCCGGTTGAAGTCTCCATGGATCGAGTGTTTCAGGCAACTGGCCGCCACTGCGAATTCAAGTGCACGCAAATGGTCGTCACAGTGATTGAGGCCATAGATAAGCCCAGCGGCAAATGCATCTCCGCCACCAACCCGGTCGATGATATCGTTGATGTGGTACTGACGACTGTGGTAAAAGCCATTGCGATCGTTCAGGCAGGCGGACCAGCCATTGCTGTCGGCGCTGTGGCTTTGCCGTAGGGTGATGGCGATCATCCGCATTTTCGGGTATATTGCCAGCACCTTGTCGGTGAGGGCACGGTAGCTCTCGGCCTCCACCTTGCCCGTGGTCGGGTCGGCGTCGGCCTGGATGCCAAGGCATTTCTGGCAGTCCTCCTCATTGCCGATGGCCACATCCACATACCCCGTCACCTCGGGCATCACCTCGGTGGCCGCCTTGCCGTATCTCCACAGTTTGGCTCGGTAGTTGAGATCGCAGGATATCGTGATCCCCTTCGACCGGGCCGCTTGCAGGCCCTCCAGTGTCAGGCCCATGGCCGAGGGGGAAATGGCCGGGGTAACGCCGGTGAGGTGCAGCCAGCCCACATCAGCCAGAAGGGCGTCCCAGTCCACTTCGCCGGGGGCAGCCTGGGCCATGGTAGAGTGTTCACGGTCATACAGCACCCTGCTGGGCAACTGGTTGGCCCCATTTTCCAGGTAATAGACTCCCAGCCTGCCCGGCCGTCGCAGTATCTTGCCGGTGCCCACCCCAAACCTGCGCAACTCGCGCAGCGCCTCGTCTCCCAGCGTATTATCCGGCAGCACGGTGAAGTAGTCCACTTCCATCCCATAGTTGGCGCAGCTCACGGCCACGTTGGCTTCCCCTCCGCCAAAAGTGGCCTCCAGATATGGCCCCTGCATCAGCCGTTGGTGGTCTGGGGCGCGCAGGCGCAGCATCAGCTCGCCAAAGGTGAGTAATTTCATGATTCCCTCCCCTCCCGGGTCCGCGCGGCTTCTCGCCACACCGATGCCGCTTGGACGGTCAGCCGGGTGATTTCGTCAAAATTCTTCTCGCGTATTGCCTTGCGGCTGCACAGCCAGCTGCCGCCCGCCGCAAAAACGAAAGGCGCCGCTGCGTATTCAGCCAGGTTGTCGCTGTCTATGCCGCCGGTGGGCACGAACCGTATCCCGCCAAAGGGCCCTGCCAGGGCGGCCATTCCTTTCAACCCACCATATACCTGGGCCGGGAAGTACTTGAGGTGGTGCAGTCCCAAGGCTATGGCCCGACTGATCTCGGTGGGGGTAACACACCCGGGCAGTACCGCCACATCGTTTTCCATGCAAAAGGCCACCACGGCCTCATCCAGCCCCGGGGAGACGATGAACTGTGCCCCGGCTTCCACACTTTGGCGGCATTGCTCCAGGGTAAGCACTGTGCCCGCGCCCACCAGCATGCCGGGGCAGGCGTCCGCCACATTTGCAATGGCGACAAGCCCGGCCGGGGTGCGCAAAGTGAACTCCATCACCCCCACCCCGCCGGCCAGCAACGCCTGAGCGGCAGACACGGCACTTTCCGCTTCGTCAATCACCACGGTGGGCAGGATACCTGTCTTTCCGATGATTTCAAACACGTTACTCGTCCTGCTCATACGCCCTCCCCATTAATATCGAGATGTTCAAAGCCCACAAAGGCCTTTGGCTCGGGGTATTTCCAGGTGTTGTGCTTGCTGGTGCGCAGGCCGATGTCCACCATGGCTTGCGCCATGGCCACCGCCGGCACCACCCCGTCCAGCACCGGCACCCCGAGGCTTTCATTCAGTGCCCGCATGAAGTCCACAAACCCGGCGCAGCCCAGCAGGATGCACTCGGCACCGTCCTGCTCCACCGCAAGCCGGCTCTGCGCTTCCAGGGCGCGCATCCCTTTTTCCCGGTCGGCAAATTCCAGCACCCCAAGGCCGGTGGCCCGCACCGAGCGGCAGAACCGCTCCTTGCCATAGGCCAGCACCAGGTCCTGGGTCACCTTCACCGAGCGGTCCAGCACCGAAACCACCGAGAAGCTCGGCGCCAGCACGGTGGCCATAGCCATGGCCGCCTCGGCGATGCCCAGCACCGGCTTGTCGGTCAGTTCCCGCGCGGCCTGCAGGCCGGGGTCACCAAAGCAGGCGATCACATAGGCGTCGGCCCCCTCTTCCCGCTCCCCCTTCAGCACCTCGGCTATCACGCCCTGCACCGCCAGGTAGTCGTCCACATAGCACTCGATGCTGGCCGGCCCGGTGGCCGGGCTGACGCAGAGTATCTCAGTGCCTGGCCGGGCCGCCCCCACCGCCGCCTGCCAGATGCTGTCCGTCATGGCGGCGGTGGTGTTGGGGTTGATGATTTTAATCTTCATTCGATGAGTCCTCCCTCGTCCAGTTTTTGCAGGGCGCGGTACAGCACGTCTAGGCCGGCAGCGATGTCCTGTGGGCGGGAATACTCCCGCGGGCTATGGCTGATCCCGCCCACACTTGGCACAAACAGCATCCCCACCGGCAGGTGCCGGGCCATCTGAATGGCGTCATGCCCGGCCCCACTGTGGATCGGCATCGCGGGCGTTCCCGCCTCGGTGCAGGCGGCCTCAAACACCCGCCTCAGCCCGGGGGCGCACACCGTGCTGGGGTCGTTCAGTATCTGCTCAAACAGCACGTTTGGGTATTTCCCGCGCACTTCCGCCACCACCCGCTCCAGCGGTTCCGGGTCGGGGTGGCGCAGGTCCACGGTGAAGCACACCCGGCCGGGTATCACGTTGACTGCCGGCTGCTCAATCTCGAGTGTCCCCACGGTGCACACCGTCCGGCGGTCAATGGCGCGGGCGGCGTCCATCAGGTCGACAATGAGGCGGCAGGCCTTTTCCAGCGCGTCGTCCCGCAGCCACATCGGGGTGCTGCCGGCGTGGTTGGCCTGCCCATCCACCGTGACCCGCCACCGGTGGATGGCCGCGATGCCCTCCACCACCCCCAGCGGGTAGCCGGCCCCCTCCAGAATGCCTCCCTGCTCGATGTGCAGTTCAAGGTAGCACAGGTAGTCAGCCATCCGGCGCTTCGCCGCGGCAACCGCCGCCGGCCCCAGCCCATGGGCGGCCAGCTTTTCCAGCTCAACCCCGGTCACCGGGGCGCCGGTGAAGCAGCGGGAACCAAACAGCCCGCCGATGACGTTGCCCTCCTCCTCGGTGAAGCCGATCACCTCAAAACCGTGGCGGAAAGCCCGTCCCTCCGCCCCAAGGGCGCGCAGGCACTCCACCGCGCACAGCACCCCCAGCGCCCCGTCGTACAGTCCGCCGTTCGGCACGGTGTCCAGATGGGAGCCCACCGCGATCACCGGCCCGCCGCCGCCCTCAAGCCGGCCGGTCAGGTTACCCACCGCGTCCACCGCGCAGACCAGCCCGGCATCTTCCATCAGACCACGCACATAGTCCCGCCCGGCGTCAAAGGCCGGGCTGTAGGCCATGCGGAAGGCGCCCTCCCCCGGGCCGCGGCCCAGCTCGTCCAGCCGCTTCAGCTGCTCCAGCACCCGGGCAGCGTCTGGGCGGCTCACGCTTTGGCTCCCTGTGCGGCCGCCATGTAGTCGCGGATCCTGTCCAGCCCCTGCTCCAGCTGCGCCATCGAGGTGGCGAAGGACAGCCGCACAAATCCCTCGCCCCGCGCCCCAAAGGCGGTGCCTGGCACCACCACCACCTGCTTTTTGTCCAGCAGATCATAGGCGAAGGCCTCACTGGTGAGGCCGCTGCCCCCGATGTTGACAAAGGCGTAGAAGCTGCCCTCGGGCGGCAGGCAGGAGAGGCCTGGTATCTCCGCCACCCGCTTGCAGACATAGTCCCGCCGGGCGGCATACTGCGCCACCATGCGGTGCACGGCGTCCTGGCTGCCGGTCAGGGCCTTGAGCGCCGCGTACTGGCTGGGGGTGGCTGCGGCGGAATAGACGTTCTCCTGAAATTTGGTGATGCTGCCAATGACCGGGGCCGGCCCGGCGGCATAGCCCACCCGCCAGCCGGTCATGGCGTAGGTTTTCGAGAGGGAATCGATCACAATGCACCGCTCCCGCATGCCCGGCAGGCCGCACAGGCCGAGGAAGGGGCCGTCGGTATAGCGGATGTGCTTGTATACCTCGTCAAAAATGACGTAGAGGTCGTGCTGCTCGGCGAGGGCCGCCACCCCGGCCAGGGTGGCAGCATCCAGCAGGGCTCCGGTGGGGTTGGAGGGCGAGTTCAGGATGATGGCCCGGGTGCGGGGTGTGATGGCCGCCCGCAGGCCGTCCAGGGTGGGGCGAAAACCGTCCGATTCCAGGGCGTCCACCCGCACCGGCACCCCGCCGCTCATTATCACCTGCTGCACGTAGTTGGTCCAGGCCGGGTCAGGGATGATCACCTCGTCCCCCGGGTCGAGGATGGCCTTCAGCCCCAGATACAGCGCCCCCATGGCCCCGGCGGTGACGGTTACTTCGGTGGCGGGGTCATAGGCCACCCCGTGCTCCGCCGCAAGCTTTTGGGCCACAGCCTGCCGCAGCGGCAGGATACCGGCGTTCAGGGTGTAGCGGGTGTGCCCGTCGCGAATTGCCGCGCAGCCCGCCTCCGCCACCTCGGGCGGAGTGGAAAAATCCGGCTCACCCAGCGAGAAGCTGATGACAGTCTCGTACTCGTGGGCCTTGTTGAAAATCTTCCGGATGTCCGATGGCAGAACCTGCCCGGCACAGCGGGATAGTTTCATGTCTGTTTTCCCTCCTGTTCCAGCCGCCACTCCTGGCGTAGCTGGCCGATGATCGTGTCGAAGTGTTTCCCCATGAGCAGGGCGGCCCTGCGGGCGTCTTTTGCCAGCATGGCCTTGAAGATATCCTCGTGTTCGCCCGAGTAGCGGGTGCCGTAATCCCGGGTGACCAGGTTTTCGAAGCCATCCTCGATGCACTTCTGCTCGAATACCAACATCTTGAGCATGGCCTCGAGAAAGCGGTTGTCGGCACACTCCGCGATGCGCACATGAAAATCCAGCGCGGGGTCGATGAAGTTCGCAGATTCCCGCAGCTGGTGGCGGTAGCTGGTAATGGTCTGGCGGATGCGATCCAGCTGGTGGCGGGTGGGTTCGTTTTCTATGGCCTGCCGCACCGACAGTGTCTCCAGCGCCCGCCGCACCCGGTAGACCTGAATCAGGTCTCCGTAGTTGGCCCGCACCGAGGCCTGCAGGTTGCGGTGCAGCGCCTCGCCGGTGGACATCCGGTCAAGCTGGGCCAGGGCGCTGGCGCCGGCGCCGGTCAGTCGGCGGCCCCGGTTGGAATCCCGCTCGGTCAGCCCGACGTGGTCCAGCTGCTTCAGGGTGCGGCCCACCGTGGCGCTGCTCACCCGCAGGCCCATTTTTTCCAGTTCCAGCTGCAGGGTGGTGCAGCCCACCGGCTGATGGCTGGCCACCAGCCCCAGCAGATGGTGGCGCAACCTGCCCTGGCCGGTCTGGTGTGGCCCCGGCCCACTCACAGCCCGGTGTAGCAGGCGCCATAGGGGCGGGTGCGCAGGAAGCGCCCCTGGCCGTAGCTGCCCACAAACCTAGCCTGCTCCACCACCACCTTGCCCCGCAGCAGCACCGTTTCCACCCGGCCCAGCTGCTCGAAGCCCTCGTAGATGTTGAAATCGGCGCCGTTGGGGTTGTCTGCCCAGCGCACCGCGCCGCGCCACGCACGGTCGTACAGCACGATGTCGGCGTCAAAGCCGGGGGCGATGTCCCCCTTGCCGGGGTAGAGGCCGCACACCTTGGCCGGGTTGGTGGCGGTGAACCGCACGAAATCCACCCGGGACAGCTTCCCCTTCTCCACGCCGTGGCTCCACAGCATCGGAATTCGGTCCGGTGCGCCCGGAGCGCCGTTGGGGATGCGGTCAAACCGGTCCAGCCCCTGTCGCTTGATGTCCATGCCGATGCCCACGTGATCTGAGGCGATGGTGTGCAGGGTGCCGTCTCGCAGGGCCTGCCACAGGTGCTCCTGCTCACACTTGTCCCGCAGGGCAGGTGAGAGCACATAACGGGAAGCCACCTCGAAGTCCGGGTTGGCCAGGTAGCTCTTGTCCAAAAACAGGTAGTGGGCGCAGGTTTCCCCCATCACCGGCTGCAGGCGGCCACGGGCCTCGGCGATGACATCGCACACCGCCTTGCTGGTGTTGTGCACGATGCATAGGGGCGTGCCGCCGGCCTGCTGGGCCAAATAGAGCGCCCGCTGGGCGGCCTCTCCTTCGCAGAAGCTGGGGCGGGTCTCGGCGTGGTATTTCGGAGCCACCTCTCCCCTCGCGATGCATTCCCGCTGCATCTCGTCGATGACATCCCCGTTTTCGGTGTGAACAAACACCGTGATGCCGTGTTTTTTGCTCTCCTGCATCACCCGGAACATCACCCCGTCATCCACGTGCAACGGGGAGTTTTTGTAGGCCATGAAGCACTTGATGGAGTGGATGCCCATCTCGCTGAGCCTGGCAATGTCCCGGTACAGGCCGCTGTTGTCGTCGGTCACATAAGTGATAAAGCCGTGCAGGGCATAGTCCACACACACCTTATCCTTCGCCCGCACGTCGATGCGGTACTGCGCCGATTCGATCAGCCCCTTGCCCGGATCCTGGGGGGCATAATCCACCACGGTGGTGGTGCCGCCCACCAGGGCGCTGTCGGAGGTCTCGTAGCCGGCGGTGTCCTGGTCGCCGGTGTTGCACAGGGCGGAGTAATGGGTGTGCTGGTCCACCCCGCCCGGGAACACCACCTTGCCGGCGGCGTCGATGACAGTATCCGCCGTGTTGCCCAGGTCGGCGCCCACCGCCGCGATCACCTCATCCTCGATCAGGATGTCCCCTCGGAACTCCGCCGACGAGGTGATGATCTCCCCATTTTTAATTAATGTCGTCATTGTTTACGACCACCTTTCCAAAGCTGTCGGCATATCCATCACTCATCATTTGTGAGCGATGCCTTTCTGCGCAATTTGTATCACCAAATAGTATTTGCGTCAAATTATACAAAATAAAAATATTTTTACCCGTGCTTTTGTAAGCTTTGTGCGGATCAGTCAAAGGGCTATCCTATGATCTTTTTGGCGTTCGTCCTTTTCGACACATTTTGACAAATGGGAAAGAATTTTTTATCAATACTCATGAATAGCGATAAAAATATTTTTACTACGCTCTTTTTGATTTTTGTCACATAGCGTATCATCGTTATTTTACCCTTTGGCACAGTGGTTGCTATATTCCCTGATGAGGACGTAACCCTGGCAACAACCATCAATCAAGTGGAGAGCAGGTATTTTTTATGAGCAGAATAGACACCATCATCAAGGCGCCCCATATGTATACCATGGCCGGAGACGGACTGGGATATATGGACTCCGCGGCTGTGGCCATCGACAGCGGGCGCATTCTGGCGGTTGGACCGGTGGCAGATATCGAGGCGGCCTACCAACCGGAGCAGACACTGGAAATGGAGCACCACCTGCTGCTGCCCGGTTTTGTGGACGGGCACATGCACACCTCGTGCAATATCCTGCGGGGCCTTGCGCAGGACACCGACAACTGGATGATGAACGGGCTGCAGCCCTTCGACAACGCCGCCACCCAGGAAGAGCGGGACGCCGGCAGCCGGCTGGCCATCATCGAGGCCATCCAGGCCGGCACCACCACCTTGGGCGACTACGACCACGACATGGACGCCGTCTGCGCCTTCATTGCCAAGGTGGGCGCCCGGGGCAACATCGCCCAAACCGTCCGCTCGGCCAAGCACCAGGTGTACAAGCCGGGCGAGCTGTATGTGTTCGACACCGACCAGGGGGAACAGTCCCTGGCGCGGAACATCGCCCTTTACAAGAAATGGCACGGCCATGACGGCGGACGCATCCGGGTGCTGTTCGGCCCTCAGGGCGCCGACTTCATGGACACCACCTTACTGCAACGTTGCAAGGACGAGGCCAAAAAGCGGGGCACCCGGGTGCACATACACCTCCAGCAGGGCAGCCGGGAGCTGGCCCAGATGGAGATGCGCTACGGCATGCGCACCGTGGCCTTCCTGGAGCAGACGCACTATCTGGACGAGAACTTCATCGTGGTGCACCTCACCAGCTGTGAGGAAGACGAGGTGCGCGCCGTGGCCAAAACCGGGGCCGGCATGGTGGTGTGTCCCGGTTCCATTGCCATCATCGACGGGCTGGTGTGCCCCTCTATGGCCTTCCAGCAGGCGGGCGGCGCCTGCGGCCTCGGCTCGGACCAGGCCCCCGGCAACAACTGCCACAACATCATCAACGAGATGAAAAACGTAGCGCTTTTCAACAAGATTATGCGGGCCGACCCCGAGGTGATGCCCGCCTGGGCCGCCCTGCGCATGGCCACCATCGAAGGCGCCCGTGCCATCGGCCTGGGCGGGGAGATCGGCTCGCTGGAGGCCGGCAAAAAGGCCGACCTGATCGCGGTGGACCTGAATTACCCGTCCATGCAGCCGGTGTTCACCCACCCGATGCGCAACATGGTGCCCAACCTGGTGTACAGCGCCCGGGGCCGGGAGGTGGCGCTCTCGATGGTGGACGGCCGCGTCATCATGCGCGACGGCGTGGTGCTTGGGGCCGATGCGGCGGACTGCCTGCGGGCGGTGGCCGCCTACCCCGACGGCATCGGCGCCCGCGCCGAAAAGGAGTTTTTCGCTATCAATGGCACCAACGCCCAATACATGCGTAACGACCAACTGTGACGGTAATCTAAGACAGCTTGAGCGAAGGAGCGAAGGGCATGAAAAGGTACCTGGTAAAACGGCTGATTCAGCTTCCCATCATTCTGGCCGGGGTGTTGATCTGTGTGTTCCTGATCATCCAGCTTACCCCGGGCGACCCGGCCGCCACCCTGGCCGGCCCCAAGGCGGGCCCCGAGGAGGTGGAGGCCGTACGGCAGCAATTGGGGCTTGACCGCCCCGTTCTGGAACAGTTTTTCAGCTATGTTGGCAACGTGTTCCGGGGCAACTTTGGCCGCAGCTACACCCACAAAACCGACATCGGCTCCAGCATTGGCACGGCTCTGGTCAACACCGTCTACCTGATGCTGTTTGCCCGCATCTGGTCCATTCTGGCGGCCATTCCACTGGGCATCTACGCGGCGCTGCACCACAACACCTGGGTGGACAAGCTCTGCATGGGCACCTCGCTGCTGGGCATCTCCATCCCCCAGTTCTGGCTGGGGCTCATCCTGATGAAGCTGTTTTGCTTCGACCTGGGCTGGCTGCCCTTCTCGGGCATGGGCAGCTCCTTCTGGTCCGCCGACGGGCTGCTGCACGTCATTCTGCCGGCCTTTATGCTGGGGCTGCCCCAGCTGGCCTCCATCGCCCGGCTCACCCGCTCTGAAATGCTGGAGGTGATGCGGCAGGACTACATTAAAACAGCCCGCGCCAAAGGGGTGAAGCAGCGGATGGTGGTGTACAAGCACGCCCTTAAAAACGCCGCCCTGCCGCTCATCACCGTCATCGGCACCCAAACCGGCTACATGCTCAGCGGCTCGGTGGTCATCGAGAACATCTTCGCCTGGCCGGGCCTCGGGCGCTACTCCATCCAGGCCATCATCGGCAGCGACTATCCCGCCATCCAGGCCAGCGTACTGCTTTTTGCGGTGATGTTCCTGGTGGTAAACCTGATCGTTGACCTCACCTACAGCCTGGTTGATCCCAGGATCAACTACTGAGAAGGGGGAAGCAGAAGATGAATGAAAACACAGCCATCCCCGCCGAGCCCCAAAAGGCACGCCTGCGGGAGGACAGCATCCCCTACAAAATCCTGCACAACAAAAGCATCATCGCGGGGGCCATCATCCTGCTCATCATGCTGGTGCTGGGCATCCTGGCCCCGGTGCTGACCCCCTACGGCCCCGCCGAAACCAGCACCGCAAGCAAGCTAATGGGGCCCTCCGGCGAGCACCTGTTCGGCACCGACGAGTTCGGGCGGGACATCCTCAGCCGCATGCTGTACGGCATCCGCATCACCATCCCCTACAGCATCTACTCCCTTATTCTGGCCATCGTCACCGGGGTGCCCATCGGGCTGCTGGCCGGATACTTCAAGGGGCTGGACAACCCCCTGATGCGCCTGATGGACATCCTGATGGCCTTCCCCGGCATGCTGCTGGCCATCGTCATCGTGGCCACCCTGGGGCCGGGTCTGGGCAACGTCACCATCGCGGTGGGGCTGGGCACCATGCCAGCCTACGCGCGCCTCGTGCGCGGCTCGGTGCTCTCGCTGAAGGAACAGCCCTTTGTCGAGGCCTCCATCTCGGCCGGCGCTAAGAGCGGCCGCATCATCCTCAGCCACATTTTGCCCAACCTGATTTCCACCCTGGTGGTGTACTCCATGCTGGAGATGGCCTGGGTCATCATGTCCATCTCCACCCTCAGCTTCCTGGGCATCGGCGCCCAGGCGCCCATCCCCGAGTGGGGCGCCCTTGTGAGCAGCGGCAAAAACTACATCCTCTCCGCCCCTCACATCTCCACTTTCCCGATGATCTTCATCTTCGCCACAGTCATGGCCTTCAACCTGCTGGGCGACGGCCTGCGCGACGTTTTGGACCCGCGCCTATAACACCGCTGCCGCGGGAAAGGAGAACAGTTATGCAAGAGGCACTATTGGACATAAAGAACCTGTCGGTTCAGTTTTTCACCCGAAAAAACGACGGCCCCGCTGTGGCCGACGTCACCTTCCGGATAAACCGGGGCGAGGTGCTGGGCGTGGTGGGTGAGAGCGGCAGCGGCAAGAGCGTTTCGGCGCTGTCGGTGATGCGCCTCATCCAGGAGCCCGGCCGCATCACCGGCGGGCAGATCACCTTCGACGGCGAGAGCCTGCTGGACAAGAGCGAGGACGAGATGACCAAGATCCGCGGCAACAAGATCTCGATGATCTTCCAGGAGCCGATGACCTCGTTCAACCCGGTCTACACCATTGGCGGGCAGATTATGGAAGCCATCATCCTGCACCAGAACAAGACAAAGACCGAGGCGCGGGAGCTGGCCATCAGCCTGATGCGGGAGGTGGGCATTGCCTCCCCCGAAAAGCGGATGGACGACTACCCCCACCAGATGAGCGGCGGCATGCTGCAGCGCTGCATGATCGCCATGGCGCTGAGCTGCAACCCCGAGCTGCTGATTGCCGACGAGCCCACCACCGCGCTGGACGTGACGATCCAGGCGCAGATACTGGACCTGATACGCAAGCTGCAAATCGAGCGCAACACCGCCATCATGATGATTACCCACGACCTCGGTGTCATTGCCGAGCTGGCCAAGTACGTGGTGGTGATGTACCTGGGGCGGGTGGTGGAGGAGGCGCCGGTGCGGGAGCTGTTCAAAAAGCCGCTGCACCCCTACACCGAGGGCCTGATGCGCTCGCTGCCGGTCATCGGGCAAAACACCGGCAAGCTCTATATGATCCCGGCTTCCAACGTGGAGCCGCGGGACATCAAGGGCTGCCGCTTCTGCCCGCGCTGCGCCTACGCCTTTGACCGCTGCAAAACCGAGGAACCGCCGTTGGCCCGGATGGGCGACGGGCGCAGCGTGCGCTGCTGGCTGCGCCTGGATGAGGAAGGAGGCGGACAGGCATGAGTGAAAACACGTTGGTACAGGTGAAAAACCTGAAGAAATGGTTCCCTGTCAAGGACAAGCTGTTCGGCCGGGCCGACACCTTCGTCAAGGCGGTGGACGATGTTTCCTTCGACGTCTATGACGGCGAGGTGCTGGGCCTGGTGGGTGAAAGCGGCTGCGGAAAAACCACCATCAGCCGCACCATGCTGGGGCTCACCAAGGCAACCGGGGGCAGCATCATCTTCGACGGCGAGGACCTGCTGAGCATGAAAAAAGAAGCGCTGCGCAAAAAACGCGCCAAGCTGCAAATGGTGTTCCAGGATCCCTACTCCTCCCTCAGCCCCCGCAAACGAGTGGGCAAAACCATTGCCGAGCCGATGGAGATACACAACATCGGCACCCGGCAGGATCGGGCCAAGCGGGTGGAAGACCTGCTGGAAACCGTGGGGCTGAACCGGGACTATTCCCACCGCTACCCCCACGAGTTTTCGGGCGGGCAGCGCCAGCGCATCGGCATTGCCCGGGTGCTGGCGGCCAACCCCCAGTTCATCATCTGTGACGAGCCGGTCAGCGCGCTGGACGTCTCGATCCGCTCCCAGATCCTCAACCTGCTGATGGACCTCAAGCACGAGTTCGGCCTCACCATGCTGTTCATCTCCCACGACTTAAGCGTGGTGGAGTACCTGTGTGACCGCATCATCGTGATGTACCTGGGCAAGGTGATGGAGATCGCCAAAAAGGACGACCTGTACAAAAGCCCGGCCCATCCCTACACCGTGGCGCTGATGTCGGCCATCCCCCAGCCGGACCCCGACGCCAAAAAGCACCGCATCATCCTGGAGGGCGACATGCCCAGCCCGATCAACCGGCCCGAGGGCTGCCTTTTCCGCACCCGGTGCCCGATGGCCCAGGAGGCGTGCGCGCAGATGCCCGAGCTGCGGGAGGTTGCCCCCGGCCACTGCGCGGCCTGCCACTTCGCCGAGAAGCTGGCCGCGGGTGATGTCTCCGTCACACAGTAGATTTCCACCCCACGGCGGAAAGGAGGAGCCACATGGCCCCAAAGACCACGCTGTACAAGGCCAGAAACCTCATCGTCTGGCAAGGCGGTGAGCACCGGCAGCTGGAGAACGGCGTGCTGGCGGTGAAAGGCGACAAGATCGACGCCGTGCTGCCCGCCGTTCCCCCGGGCGCCGAGGTGATCGACCTGGGCAACGCGGCCATCCTGCCCGGCTTCGTCAACCTGCATTGCCACCCCTCCGAGGTGTTCTCGTCCAAGAGCTTTCGGGACGATATCGGCAATCCGTATTTCTACAACTCCATCATGTACGATGACTTTCCGGTCATCATGGGCGAGGCCGCCGGCGAGATTCAGGCCAAGCTGAACCTGGCGGAGATCATCAAAAGCGGGGTCACCAGCGCCCTGATCTTCGGCGGGCCCAACTCCCGCCTAGAGGCGGAGCTGGCCGGCAAGCTGGGCCTGCGCGCCTGGGTGGGCTGGGGCATCCGCGCTGGTGACAACCAGGAGGCGGTTCCCATCTGGGATTCCCCCGACGGCCACAACCTGAATTTCACCTACAACGAGCCTGAGGGCTTCCACCGGCTGGAGGAGGCTGCCCATTTCGTGCGCGAATACCAGGGCGCCTTCAGCGGCCGGATAAGCACCCTTTTGGCCCCCACCCAGACCATGACCTGCACCCCGCCCATGCTGGTGATGACCCGCAAACTGGCAGACGACCTCGGGGTGGGCATCACCATCCACGGCTCGGAGGACTTCGTCGAGTTCGAGATGTCGGTACGGATGCACGGCAAAACCCCGGTGCGGATGATGTTCGAAACCGGTGTGCTGGGCGAGGACACCATCATCGCCCACTGCTGCTGCATCGAGGGCCACAGCCAGGTTTACCGCGGCGGCAACGACCTTGAACTGCTGGGCGCCAGCCGGGCCACCGTGGCCCACTGCCCCTGGGTGCTGATGCGCATCGGCGACACGCTGGAATCCTTCAGGCGCTACCTGGACGCCGGGGTGAACATCGGCATCGGCACCGACACCTATCCCTCGGATTTTATCCAGGAGATGCGCTACGCCGCCGCCATGGGCAAGCTGGTGGACCGGGATAACGCCGCCGTCACCGCCCGGGACGTTTTCACCGCCGGCACGGCGGACGGGGCCAAGGCCCTGGGCCGCAGGGACCTGGGCCGGCTGGAGAAGGGCGCCAAGGCCGACTTTGTGGTGGTGGATCAGAACAATATCCAGATGGCCCCGGTGCGGGACGTGGTGAAAAACCTGATCTACTGTGGCAGCCGCCACGTGGTGAGCCAGGTGTATGTGGACGGCGCCTGCGTGATGCAGGACGGCCAGGTGCCCGGGGTGGATGAGGCTGACCTGTGCGGCCAATTGCAGGAACTGGCCGAGCACGCCTGGAAAAACGCCCCGGCACACAACCGCGAAAGGCGGAGCCTGGACGAGATTTCCCCGCTGGCCTGCCCGCGGGCCGAAATTGTTTGACACACGGCCGCGTGGCCGTAGAAAGGGTAGAAAGGAAGGATGGCAGTCATGTCAATGGAGACCGTTTTCTACAAGGCGAAGTACCTCATTGTTTGGGATGAGGGACAGCACAAGGTACTGTACGACGGCTACCTCGGCGTCAAGGGCGACACGGTGGAGGGCGTCTACCGTACCCTGCCCGAGGGCGCCAGCTGCGAGGACCTTGGCGAGGCTGTTCTGTTCCCCGGCTTCGTCAACCTGCACACCCACCCCTCCGAGCTGTTCAGCATCAAAAGCTTTGTGGAGGACAACGCGAACCCCAACTTCTACGAATCCTCCCTGATCGACAAGCCCATCCCCCACATGGGGCGGCGCGGGGCCGAATTGCAGACCCTGATCAACCTGGCCGAGCTGATCAAGAGCGGGGTCACCAGCGCCCTCATCTATGGCGGGCCCTACTCCCGCCTTGAGGCGGACACCGCCGGCAAGCTGGGAATGCGCGCCTGGGTGGGCGCGGGCATCCGCGCCGGCGACGCGATGGAGGACACCTGGATATGGCACTCCCCCGACGGCCACAGCGTGGAGTACACCTTCGACGAGGAGGCCGGCAAGGAGCGCCTCAAGGAGGCCGAGGTCCTTTTCAAGGATTACGACGGCGCCTATGACGGGCGCATCCACATCATGATGGGCCCCACCCAAACCATGACCTGCACCCCCTGGATGCTGGAGGAGACCCGCCGGCTGGCCGACAAGCTGGGCTGCGGCATCACCATCCACGCCTGCGAGGACATGACCGAGTACGAGTCCGCCGTGCGGCTGCGGGGCAAAACCCCGGTGCGGCTGATGGCCGACACCGGCATCCTCGGTGAGGACTGCGTCATTGCCCACTGCGTCTACATCAACGGCCACAGCCGCGCCTGGATGCAGTATGACGACGACCTGGAGCTGCTGGCCAGGAGCAAGTCCACTGTGGCCCACAGCCCCACCCCCTTCGCCCGGGTGGGCGAGCGGCTAGAGTCCTACACCAAGTACAAAAACGCCGGCATCAACCTGGCCTTCGGCACCGACACCTTCCCCTCCGACTTCATCCAGGAGATGCGGCTGGCCGCCTTCATGGGCAAGATGACCGAGCACACCTCCACCGCCCTGAACGCCGGCGACATCTTCAACACCGCCACCATCGGCGGCGCGAAAGGCCTTGGCCGCAAGGACCTTGGCCGGCTGGAAAAGGGCGCCAAGGCCGACTTTGTGGTGGTCGGGCTGGACAACATCGAGATGACCCCCGCCCGGGACGTTGTCAAAACCCTGGTGTACACCGCCACCCGCCACAGCGTGCAGGACGTCTATGTGGCCGGCAAAAAGATCGTCAGCAAGGGAATGGTGGAGGGCTTTGACGAGCGGGCCGCCTGCGCCGAGCTGCGGCAGATTGCCCACGACGCCTACGCCGATGTGCGGGACGTGCAGGGCCACGGCATGGACGAAGTTTACAAGATGACCTTCCCCAAATACTGACGCCACTTTGAGAACAGGAGGACCCCCCCATGAGCGAAGTGAAGTTCTACAAGGCGCGATACATCATCATCTGGCACGAAAACCAGCACAAGACACTGGAAAACGGCTACCTGGGCGTCCGGGATGACAAGATAGAGGGCTTCTACACCCGGCTGCCCGAGGGCGCCCTCTGCGAGGACCTGGGCGACGTGGCCATCACCCCCGGCTTCATCAACCTGCACACCCATCCCTCCGAGGTGTTCTGCCTGAAAAGCTACCGGGAGGACATCGGCAACCCCAACTTCTACGAGGGCACCCTGTATGACTACGCCCTGGTGCTGCCCTTCACCCAACGCAGCGGCTATTTGCAGGCCAAGCTGAACATCGCCGAGATACTCAAGAGCGGCTGCACCACCCAGCTGATCTACGGCGGCGGCTACTCCCGGGTAGAGGCCGAAATCGCCGGCGAGATGGGCGCCCGGGCCTATGTGGGCGCCGCCATCCGCGCCGGCGACCCGATGGAGGAGCGCAGCATCTGGGAATCCCCCGACGGGCACTCCATCGTCTACAACTTCAACGAGGAGGCCGGCATGGAGCGCCTGGCCGAGGCGGTTGACCTGGTGAAGGAGATGAAGGGCGCCTATGACGGCCGCATCAACGCCATCCTGGCCCCCACCCAAACCATGACATGCACCCCCAAAATGCTCAAGGAGACCCGCAAATGGGCCGACAAGCTGGGCGGGCCCATCACCATCCACGGCTCCGAGGCCCCCACCGAGTTCGAGTCCTGCATCCGGATGTTCGGCCAGACGCCGGTGGAGTTCATGAACGAAAACGGCATGTTGGGCGAGGACACCATCATCGCCCACTGCCTGTACATCGCCGGACACTCCCACATCTACATGGCCGGCAACCGGGATCTGAAGCTGCTGGGCGACACCAAATCCACCGTGGCCCATTGCCCCTGGGCGCTGGCCCGCGCCGGCAACACCCTGCAAAGCTTTGCCCGATATAAAAAGGCCGGGGTGAACCTGGGCATCGGCACCGACACCTTCTCCTCCGACTTCATCCAGGAGATGCGCTTCGCCGCCTCCCTGGGCAAGGTGGTGGACCGCAGCACCTTTGCCGTGGGCGCAAAGGACATCTTCGACGCCGCCACCATCGGCGGGGCCAAGGCCCTGGACCGCAAAGACCTGGGCCGCCTTGAGGCGGGCGCCAAGGCGGACTTCGTTGTCTTCAAGCTGGACAGCATCGAGATGGCGCCGGTGCGCGACGTGGTGAAGAACATCATCTACAGCGCCACCCGCCACTCGGTGCGGGACGTCTACGTGGACGGCGCCTGCGTGGTGAAGGACGGCGCGATTGCCGGCTTTGACGAGAGCGCGCTGGCCAAGGAGCTGCAGGCCCTCACCGAGGAGGTGTGGCGCAACACCGGCAAGTATGACCGCCTGGGCCGCGGCGTGGACGAGCTCTCCCCGCTGGCCGCCCCCACATACACCGGCTGAACCGCCAGCCATGTCTTTTTTACAACAAGTTGTTCGGCAGACGCATCGCAAGGAGTGTTTGCACCTGATACAAACCCAGGAAAAGAAAGGAATGGAGAAAATGAACCGACAGAAGATTCGCAAGCTTGTATGTCTGGCCCTTGCCTTCATGATGGCGCTCAGCCTGGCCGCCTGCGGCGGTGGCGGAGGCTCAAGCACCCCGCCCGCCGGCAGCACCGGCGGTGACGCCCCCGCCTCCACCCCGGCAGGCGACCCCAGCGAGGCCAAGGGCGCCCAGGACCTGGTGCTGGCCACCTACAGTGACGGCCATTGCTACATGGACCCCCACAAGACCACCTCCTACTTCGACTATCAGGTGCTGAACCAGACCGGCGACACCCTGGTGACCCAGGACTTTGACGGCGCCACCATCGTGCCGGGCCTGGCCGATAGCTGGGAGGTCAGCGACGACGGCCTCACCTACACCTTCCATCTGAAGCAGAACGTCAAGTTCCACTCCGGCAAGGCGATGACCTCTGCCGACGTCAAGTACACCTACGACCGCTGGGGCGCAGAAGAAACCGCCTCCCAGACACGCTCCTTCGTGAGCCGGGTGGACAGCATCGAGTGCCCGGACGATTACACCGTGGTTTTCAATATGAGCCAGCCCGACAACAACTTCCTGGTTAACCTCACCGTGCCGGTGGCCATCATCCTGAACGAGGATGCCGTCAAGGCGGCCGAGGACGCCGGCCAGGTGTACGGCACCGAGTCTCACGACGGCACCGGTCCCTTCATCTTCGAGGAGTTCATCCAGAGTGACTCGGTGCGCCTGGTGCGCAACGACGAGTACGCCTGGGGCCCCGCCTGCTTCGAGAACAAGGGCGCCGCCCACCTGGATTCCATCACCTGGCGCTTTTTGCCCGAGCCCGGCACCCGCCTGATGGAGTTCCGCGCCGGCAACGTGCACATCCTTGGCAACGGCAGCCTGCTGGCCTCCGAGCTGGAGAGCGTGCTGGCCAGCGGCGACTTCCGCGCCGAATACTTCAACCCGCCCTACCCGGTGTTCATCCAGTTCCAGCTGGACCACGTCACCGACATCAACGTGCGCCGCGCCTGCAACATGGCGGTGGACCGTGAGGAGATCACCAACACCGTCATGGCCGGCATTGCCGACCCGATGGTGGGCGCGCTGCCCAGCCACTACAAGTGGTACTGGGACGGCGCCGATAACTACTATCCATACGACCGCGAGGCCGCCGGCCAGCTGCTGGAGGACAGCGGCTACAAGCTGGAGAGTGACGGTTTCCGCTACAAGGACGGTGAAAAGCTGACCATCGACATCATGTTCTGCTCCTCCGACGAGGACAAGATGACCGCCGAGCTGTTCCAGGCCCAGATGCTGGAGATTGGCGTGGACATCACCGTGAACACCGCCATGGTTTCCAACTTCTGGAGCCACATCAACACCAACGAGTTCGACACCCTGATCATGGGCCTGTACATCAACAGCCCCGAGGACATGCTGTATGAGTACATGTCCACCAACAACCTGCCCTTCCCCAACCGCCAGGGCTTCAGCGACCCCGAGGTGGACGAACTGCTGGGCAAGGCCCTTTCCACCGCCGACGAGGCCGAGCGCCAGGCCTGCTATGACCGCGTGCAGGAAATTGCCATGGAGCAGGCCATGTGGGTGCCGCTGTACAACCGCAACAGCTTCATCCCAGTGAGCAACAAGGTTCAGGGACTGCGCTGCCATCCCACCATCGTGGAGGGCGAGCCCAAGATGCTGGACGTCTACATTGACGACACCAAATAAGCCAAAACCCATATTGTTTATTCAACAGGGCGCCGCGGAATCTTTTCCACGGCGCCCTGCCCTGCCTGTCTGTTCGCTTGATTTTATCAGGGCCGGTGGTATAATTGTCATTAACTCCGCCGCCGGCCCCCAAGGAGTAGCCATGGCAAAGCTGGACATCGAACGGATCCTTGACATGTACAATTACTTCGACGGCGCCATCATCACCGACGAGCAGGGTGTTATCCTCTACTACAGCAACTCCCGCTCCGACATCTACGATCATCGCCGCAGCGATATTATCGGCAAAAAACTGCTGGACCTCTACCCCTCGATGGCCGAGGAGGAGAGCAGTATCATGCAGGTGCTGAAAACCGGCAAGCCGATTTATGACCGGGTGCAAACCCTGGTGAACGACCACGGGCAGCATGTCACCAACATGTACAGCACCCTGCCCATCATCCGCAATGGGGAGATTGTGGGCGCCATTGACCTGTCCCGATGCATCAACCAGGGCATGGAACGGGAGAGCATTGTGCTGCCCCAAACCCGGGTGGAAAACGCCGACACCGTCTACCAGGTGAACGACATCATCACCACCTCCACTGAGATGAAGCGCATCAAGGCGCTGATTCCCAAGATTGCCAACACCGACTCGGCCGTGCTCATCTATGGCGAGACCGGCACCGGCAAGGAGATGGTCGCCCAGAGCATCCACGCCCATTCGGGGCGCTCCAGCCACAACTTCGTCTCCCAGAACTGCGCGGCCATCCCGCCCACCCTGTTCGAGAGCATCCTGTTCGGCACGGTGAAGGGCAGCTACACCGGCGCCGAAGACCGACCCGGCCTGTTTGAGACGGCCAACGGCGGCACCTTTTTCCTGGACGAGATCAACTCGCTGGACCTGAACCTCCAGGCCAAGATACTGAAGGCCATTGAGGAGCAGCACATCACCCGCATCGGCAGCACCAGGCCGGTGAGTTTTGACATCAAAATCGTGGCGGCCGTCAACGAGGACCCCACCCGCTGCGTAGCCGAAAAAAAGATTCGGGAGGACCTGTTCTACCGGCTGAGCACGGTGTTCATCGAGATACCGCCCCTGCGGGAGCGGCTGGCCGACATCGAGGTGCTTACCGACTACTTCGTCAGCACCTTCAACGCCAGGATGAACAAAAACGTCATCGGGGTAGACGACGAGGTGCGGACAATCCTGATGAACTACAGCTGGCCGGGCAACGTGCGGGAACTGAAAAACGTCATCGAGGGCGCCTTCAACATCATCGACTCCCGGCTCATCACCCGGCACAACCTGCCCCAATACATCTTCCGCAACTTCGACAGTGAGATCAAACGGCTGGAAATCATGGAGGAGTCCCTCAATCTGAGCGAAAAGGTGGACACCTTCGAAAAACGGCTCATCATCCAGGCGCTGGACTCCACCCCAAGCACCAGCGCGGCGGCCACCAAGCTGGGCATCACCAAGCAATCCCTCAACTACAAGCTGCAAAAATACAACTTGAAAAAGAGCCTGTGAACAGACAGACAAAAATGGCACCCGGCGGGTGCCATTTTTGTCTGCGCCAGAACCTGATGCCCCAATTCAAACCCTGGGTGAGATTGCCGGCCCGCGTCGCGCCTCTCACTCCACATCGGGCTTGCCAAGGGCCTGGCTTACCACCAACCGCAAGGCCGATTCCGGACTCACCATTTGCCCGGCCAGAATGTCCGCCTCGGTGATCCGGGCCATCAATATCTGGCGGTGGCGAACCCGCTCCCAGTCGTAGCAAATGCAGATGGAGCCATCCGGAGCCTGAGCAGCGTCGGGATAAGCGGCGTCGTTGCGCACATCCAGCAGCAGGGCGTAGGGCCAGGTGAGACCGTCGTCCTCGCTCAATAACGCGGTAAGGTGGGTACGGCCCTTCCAGCACTTCACATCCCCCTGGGCCATGATCTCCTCAACACCCAGCCGCTCCCCAAAGCCATGATGGTTCACCATCAGCAGCCGGCCCGACTGCAGCCGGCCGATAAAAAAACGTGAGCACGGTCCCTCGATAGCACTTTTGCGGCCGGTGGACCAATGCCTGCCGCCATCACTGGAAAAGCTCTCCCCGATGCCGTCCAGGCAGCGCACCAGCATCCACAGGCTGCCGTCTCCTCTTTCTACCAGCATATGTTCGTCGAAGCCTCTGTTTGGCACATCGGCGCTGCCAAGCAGGTAAAAGTGCTCACCTTCGTCCTCCGAACAAACCACATTGGAAAACTTTTGACTATCCAGGCCGTGATCCTCGGTAGGCGGCGCCCCGCAGCCGTCCCGCCACAGGGCACAGGGCAGCAGCCACCGTCCGGCGGAATCCACAATGGGCTTGTTCAGCATAATGCCATTGGCGATGCGCCTGGGTGCACCCCACACCGGCGTTGCGTCATCCGGCCGGGCGCACACCGAGCACCACACCCCGGCGCGCCCGTCGTTGAAGCCCCGTGCCTGGGCCCAAAAAACCCACAGGCGGCCACGCGGGTCTGTCCATAGGGCCGGGTCGAAGATGCGGCAGGCGGAATCCGGGTGTTCCACCGCAAGCCGAGGGATAAAACTGATGCCACCGTCATCGCTCGAGAGCAGCAGCATAAAGTTGCCGCCGGTTTCCGGCATCTGCCCGGCATAGAAATTGACGAAAATTCGGCCGCGGCCACTTACGGCGATGGAGGGCACCCCCTGCCACCGGCGCACCGAATCGGAGAAGCGCGGCGCCTCGGGTGCCGGGTAGAGCACCGCCGGGCAGGTGGCGGGATCATTACGGGCCACCCTCACACCTCCCTTCGCACAAGCTGGCCCCAGCCGGCGTTCACAGTTATCTCATCGCCGTCGTACACCCGGGCACCCCGCACATAGGTCGCCCGCACCTGCCCTTTCAGCGGCACGTCCTCATAAATACCCTTGGAGGAGTGCAGCTTGGTGAAAGATTTCAAGCCGTCAAAGGTCCAGTCCGCATCCAGGTCCACCACACAGAAGTCGGCGTCATATCCTGGCCGGATGCAGCCCTTGTGCCGCAGCCCAAAAATTCGTGCCGCATTGCCGGCAGTCACCTTGGCTATCTGCGCCAGCAGCATGCCACGCTTGTGGTAGCCCTCGCTCAGCATCACGTGCAGCAGGCCCCACATACCGGCAAATCCCGCCAATGCCTTCCAGATGCTGGGTTCCGCCATCTTCTCCTCATCAGAATAGGGACCGTGGTCGCTGCCCAGGCAGTCCACCTGCCCGCCAAGCACCCGCTGCCAGAGTTTTTCCCTGTTTTCGGCCGGCCGCAGCGGGGGGTTACACTTGGCAAAGGCGCCCTTCTTTTTCATGGTGGTATTGTCGAACAGCAGGTAATGGGGACAGGTCTCGGTATATACCCGCTGTCCGCGGGCCTTGGCCTCTGCGGTGATGTCGTACCCCTCATCGGCACACATGTGGCAAATGTACAGCGCCGAGCCTGCCGCCTCAGCCAACCGCACCACCCGGGCGATGGCCTCGGTCTCCACCAATGGCGGCCTCCCCTCGTGATAGCGCTCGGCCGCCGTCACGCCGGCCGCCTCCATACGCCGGCCGAACAGGTCTGCCAGATAGGCGTTTTCGGCATGTACCCCCACCAGTCCGTCAAAGGCGGCGGTCTTTTCCAATGCGGTGTACAACACGTCGTCGGTCACATGTGGGTAATCCGGGTTGGCAAAGGACATAAACCCCTTGTAAGCTACGCAGCCCAGCTCGTTCAGTTGCTCTATCTGCGACACAGAGGCCGGGATAAGCGCCCCCCACAGGGCAAAATCCACAACCGCAGATTCCTGTGCCGCCCGCAGCTTGCCCGCGTGGGATGCGGCGTCTACCACCGGCGGCACGCTCAGCGGCATCTCTATTACGGTGGTCACGCCCGCGGCGGCGGCGCAACGGGTGCCGTGATAGTACCCCTCCCGGTAATTTTCAGGTCCCGGTTCCCAAAAATGGGCATGGGTGTCAATCAGGCCAGGCAAAATGTGCAGCCCGGTGCAATCCACCTCGGTCTCGGCCGAAAGCCCGCTGCCGGGCTGTGCCACAGCTGCGATTTTCCCCGCGCGCACCCCGATATCCGCCAAAAAAACGCCCCCATCCAGTACCACCATTCCATTTTTCAGCAGTAAATCCATTTCGCCCTCCATTTGATGAGTTATTATTCATCAATTTCCATCCACTTCGTATAACTCATTATAGCAGGTCAAAGCTTATTTTCAAACACTATATAGCATATTTTCGCATATATATTACTTGACTTTTCTTGTGCGATACATCTATAATATTAATGACTATTCATCATCATTGATCAGTTGAGGATACTTATGAAAGCAGAACCTCTCTTCGCCAAAAAGGACGCAGTTCGAAACAAAACCAAGGACGAGACCCTACGTTACTTTTTGCTGGACTACATCGGCCGGCAGGCCCGGCCGGTCGGTGCATGGCGCCTGAAAGAAGAGCTCGGGGCCATCGGTGTGTCCTGCTCCAGTGCCACCATTGGGCGTATCTTGTCGGAGCTGGATGCCGCTGGTATCACTGTCAATCATGGCCGCCGCGGCCGCGCACTCACCGACGCCGGCCTGGCCTGGGTTGCACAGCATAAGCGTCGGTTAGACGATGACAAAGCCAGGGATACCATTTTCAACATGGTTAAAACCAACAGCTTTATGGAGCTTTTGGACATGCTGAAAACCCGCCGCATGCTGGAAACCGAGGCCGCCCACAGTGCCGCCCACCGCTCAAGCCTGCACCAGCAGGAGGTGATCAGGCAGGCGCTGGCGGCCCACAAGCAGGCGGTGGAGACCGGGGCCGACCCCACCAGTACCGCGCTGGCGTTCCACCAGGCGGTAGCTGCCGCCTCGTGCAATAAGGCGCTGGATGCCACCATCTCCCTCATCTTGCTGGAGGAAGATAAACTCGAGGCGCGTTTCCCCCGGCTGAACACTCGGGAAAAAGGGCCGGATTACGCCCCGGAGCACCAAGCCATCTATCAGGCCATCTGTGGAAGACGGCACCAGGAGGCCGCCAACTTGATGTACCAGCATATCAACCGGCTGATCGAGACGGTGGACGAGCAGCGCCGTACCGGACAGCTCCTGTGGGAGGAGGAGAGCCATGCCCTGTCTGACCATTGACTCTGACCGTCTGTGGGCACGGTTACATCAATTGGCCGCCCTGGCCGAAGACCCGGCAGGCGGCATCAGCCGGCTGGCCTGGAGCCCGTCCTACAAAGCTTCGGCACAGCTGTTGGCCAGGTGGATGGCCGAGAGCGGTTTAACGATTCGCAACGACACAGTGGGCAACTTATATGGCCGCCTGCCAGGGCAAGCTGCACTGCCCGCCGTGCTGGCAGGTTCCCACTTGGACAGTGTGCCAAATGGCGGCATTTTTGACGGCGCCGCCGGGGTGGTTGCCGCACTGGAAGCCCTGACCACACTGCGGGAAAATGGTGTTGTCCCGCTGCGGCCGCTGGAGATGGCAGCTTTTGTGAACGAGGAGGGCAGCCGCTTTGTGGGTGGGATGTTTGGCAGCCGTGCCGCCGCCGGCCTGATTCCAGAGGGCTATGTCGATACCTGTTGTGACTGGACAACCGGCACCCCACTGCGCCAGGTGCTGGACGGATATGGCCAGGGTGCCAACCCGGACGCCATTGCGGCCAGCGCCCTTAACCCTGCGAGTTATCTCTGTTTTCTGGAGTTGCACATCGAACAGGGTAAGCACCTGCTCGAAAAAGGCCTGCCGCTGGCAGTGGTGTCGGGAATTGCGGGTATCCGCCAGTTTTATATCGAGCTTGTGGGCGAAAGCTGCCACGCCGGCGGCATGGCCATGGCCCACCGCCACGACGCCATGGCCGGTGCAGCAGCAATCATTGCCAAAGCCGAGGCGCTGGCCCTCACCTCCCCCTCCGACACCCGGGCCACGGTGGGCAGCGTCGAGGTCCACCCCGGCGAGCACAACATTGTGGCCGGGCGAGTGCGGTTATCGGTGGATTACCGCGAAGCCGATCCAGCCATCTGGCGACAATACTATGACAATCTGATGACCTTTACAGAATCCGAGTGTGCCCGGCGGGGGCTGGCCTACCACATTCAGACCACCGCCGAGGAGGCGCCGGCCCCCTGCCACCCCGCTCTAACCGGTCTGCTGAAGCAAGCGGCACAGCGGCGGCATCTCCCCCACACCACCATGGTCAGCTACCCTGCACACGACGCCGTTCAGATGGCCCGCATCATGCCAATTGGGATGCTCTTTTTGCGCAGTGGCAACAACGGGCTCAGTCACTGCCCACAGGAATATACCGGCAAGGAAGACCTGGCCTCCGGCGTTCAACTGCTGTGCGACACCCTGCTGGAGCTGGGCCAATCTACCGTCAGCCTGTAAAGTCCACTTGCACGCATCTGCTCGGCGTAAAAATTGGGTATCCAAATGCATTAATGGATAAATCGGGAGCGCCCAGAATTGACAAGGGGCATCATTTTCAAGACTGCATCGTGCTTTATGACACTACTCCACTAAAAAAGACTCAGTTCCTCGTTTGAAATGAACTGAGTCTTTTCTTTTTTTGATAGACAGCTTACTGGAAGTCCAATACGGTCAAAATAGGCACACCAACCATGCTTACCACAGCATCGATGATTTTTCCCGCCGCGACATCCACCAGGCCGCGGTCGGTTGGGCCGGATTGACCGGCACCGTAAAACTATCCGTCGAAAAGCCCGCCGGCAGTTGAATACTGTTCAAGTAGGCGGGCGCGGTGACGGGCGGCCGGATTTCTCCAATCAGCTTGCCCTGGCGGGCTGCCACCTTCCCGTCGGCGATCACGATTTCCGGCGGGAACTGGTCCAGCTCACGCAGCAGCACAATGTCAGCAAGCCGGCCTCCAAGCCGATGCGGAAGGGCTTGTCAAGGTAGCCAAAGCGCCAGCCGCCACAGGAAATCCGGCTCCAGGTTCAGAATTTTCGAGGAAACCGTCTCCCCGATGCTGACCACCTTGTCCCATTGCAGCATCTCGGCAATATCGGCTGAATCAATATCGGCAGCAGCCGTTTCCAGCTCCGGGTTCAGCGGGCCGCAGGCAAAGCCAACTTTTAGGCGGTCATTCAACTTGCAGGTCGCCAATCATCGGATCAAGGCTGCCAACCTTTTTCCAGTTCCTCGCGAATGATCTGTACATAGCGGACCACCTTTTGCGCGTCACCGCCCACGGTGTACACATCCCGCTGGGTCACCTCCAGCGTGCAGCCGGTGGCCGCCTTTGCCGTAGCAGCGATATGCGCCCTCACGGTTTCCTCATCCAGATTGCTTGCCACCCCAAGGAAGTTGGTGAGGGCTTGCGGTGATAGATTATGCTGCTGCCGCGCAGCGCCTCCCCCATTTTTTCCTCGTTGCACCATGGGGAAATGGAAATCTTGCGCAGGTTTGGCAGGCGGCTCACCATGTCCCACACCGGGTCCACCGGCTCGCAGCAGCCGTAGGACAGTCGTCCGTACACCTGCGCAATGCGCTCATAGTAGGGAAAAACGAACTCAGCGTACATCTCGGTCCCTGTGAACAGCCGCGCCGCGGTGCCCGACAGAAAGGGATTGCCACGGCGCATGAAGAGCACTTGTTCCTGGATCTGTCCGCTTTCGTCCTTACGATCCCCATAGAAAGCGTATGCAAACCGCTTAGTAAGATTATATCTATCCGGGTGGATGGCTCGGGCACACTGCTGGCGGTGGGTTCAGGCAAAGCGAAAACCTTGCAGATGGTGTAGTGGCCACCGGCAAGCACTTCCTCGGCTTTGGGTTTTCAGAGGGCGGGCTGAACATGACATCCAACCCCATCCCCTCGCGCGAACTAAGGGAGGTGTACGCAAAGCCATTTCAGGCGGCCATCTCTCAAGCCGACCTTGGTGCAATCATGAATTCCTACGGTGTCATCGATGGCCAGCTTATCGTCGGTGCAAAGGAGATTTTAATCGACCTTTTACGAAACGAGATGGGCTTTGAGGGTATTGTTGTATCAGACTATATGTCCATTGAGCACCTGATCGACCGTCGTGTGGCACCAGATATGGACGCGGCTGCCCTATATGCGCTGCAGGCCGGACTGGACCTTGAGTGTCCGGTTCCCAACGGTTACAGTACTGAGCGGTTGGTGAAAGCGGTGGATGATGGTTTTTTGGACGAAGCACTTATAGACCGTTCGGCCCTGCGGGTGATGGAAACGAAAATCCGGCTAGATTTACCCGAAAATCCTAAGCCACGTAAAACGCTTTTCGAAAGCGCATACAGAAACCCTATGGCCTTGGAGCACAGCTTGAAAGCCGCGCGAGAAGCTACCGTGCTATTGAAGAACGACGGACTGCTGCCTCTTTCCAAAACACTGCATCGCATTGCAGTCATTGGCCCTCATGCGGACAGCATCCGACTGCTGTTTGGGGGCTATACCTTCCCGGCAGGCATGGAGATGGCACTAGGGCGCTCCATGGGTGAGATGGCGGGCATGTCGCAGGACTTTATAACTATACAGGACGATGATGATTTTACACCGATGGAACCCTTCCCCGACAGCACTGTCATTGCTGATGCCGAACAACTTACGCCCTACATGAAGCGCCGCATCAATGTGACCGGCCGCTGCGACTACAACTGCGCGTACCGTGAAAAATGCCGCCACCGTTGGCATATAAAGCAGATGAAATCCAATACCTTTGATTTTCAAATCTGCAACCACCAGCTCCTGTTGGCCGATACCTTCCACCGCCGTGATGGGCATACGCCGCTCATCCCACATTACCAGGCCGTTATCATCGATGAGGGCCACAAGTTCCTCGCTGCCGCCCGGCAGATGTATGGAGTGGAACTTGCCGGCACCGATATTCTTCCGGTGACCGAGGACATTCGTGGCCTTTCCTTCAAATCCAATGAGGGCGGCGCCAAGGTCTGTCGGGATGCAAAAAAGCTATGCGGGCAAGCCAAACGGCTGACAAAACTTTTGCTTACTAACGTAGATATGGAGGGCGCCGATGAAGCATCTGACCGGATTTCCGTGGCTCTGGATGCAACTGCGGTTCGACATCTTCGCAATATTCGGAGTATCAGCGCCGAGTTGCTCACCAGCTTGTCGGAAGAGCAGGTGGCGCCACGGCAGACAGGACGCCGTGCTCACATCCTTTGGGAACTGGAAGGTATCGGCCAGCGTGCCGGTGCTCTCGAAAAGCATGGCAACCTAATATGCTGGCAGGAAAAGCGCGGCGATGATGTGGCCTTGTGCGCAATTCCCAATAACTTGGACGAGCTGCTGTACCAGCATTTTTGGAGCAAAGGCATTCCGGTTGTTCTCACCTCCGGCACCTTGTCCGCCGGTGACGATTTTTCACACATCAAGCGGGCGTTGGGCCTGCACCGGCTGGTGCCGTCCTATCTGATGGAAACCACCCAGCCCTCGCCATTTGACCACAATGCCAACACCCTGCTATACATCAGCAAGGGGATGCCTTTCCCCGACAACCGTAGCCGGGAGTATCTGGCCGTCATCACGGACGAAATCGAGAGGCTGCTTAAAGCCGCCCACGGTCATGCCGCGGTACTGTTCACTTCATACAAGGCCATGGACATTGTGTGTGAAATGCTGGAGGGACGCAACTTGCCTTACCCGATATTTCAGTTGAACCGTGGTAAAACTGCAGCCATCGGCCAGTTCCGTGAAAGCGATGGTGGTGTTCTGCTAGCATCGGGCGCTCTGTGGGAGGGCATCAATATTCCGGGCGATGCCCTTTCTCTGCTGGTGATTGTACGACTGCCCTTTGCCGTACCTGATCCTGTCAGCGAATATGAGCAAACACTTTACCCGAGCATGGCCGCTTTCAAGGACTCTGTGGTGGTCCCCGATATGCTTGTAAAGCTAAAACAGGGTGCAGGCCGGCTGATTCGCACGGAGACTGACACCGGCGTGATTGCCATCCTGGACTCCCGAGCACAGGAGGGCAGTCAGTATCATAATCGTATACTTCGTGCGCTGCCCACTTGTAGGGTTACTACCGACATAGCGGGTGTGCGTCGGTTTATTCGTTCAAAAAAAAAACATGCAATATTTTGTGAGGTATAGTCATGGGCAAACATAAATTAAGCGTTGCTCCAGGAGGGCGCACATCGGTGTCTGGGTATCTGAATGGCAACCCGGTCACCATAAATTTTACGGAAACGACAAGCGATTTATTGGTGGAGCTGGTAAAGCGGCAGCTTGCTAGTTCCCACATACGAAGCATTGGTATTAAAAAAGAACAGAGAAGTGGCACAACCTTTTGATTCTATTCGTTGTACATGCTTTTATTAAAAAGCATGACCTGGTTGCGCCCATTTTCCTTGGCTACGTACAGTGCCTTATCCGCATCACTGATAATGTCCTTGAGCGTATCATGTATCGCACTGTCATAGGCCGCCACACCGACACTCATGGTTACCGGTATGCGGTGTCCTTCACACATGAAAGGTTCCACCTCAATACATTGGCGCAGCTTTTCGGCGAGTTCAACAGCGTTATCGGCTGAAATGTGCGTAAAAAAGGCACAAAACTCCTCTCCACCGTACCGGCCAAAGACATCGGTATCCCGAAGGCGTTTCGTCAACCTTTGTGCCGCTACTTGTAGCACCTCATCGCCGCACTGGTGCCCGTAGGAATCGTTCACGTTTTTGAAGTAGTCGAGATCGAACATCATGATCACCGCTTGCCCGCCCTGCTGAATAATCGTTGCGAGCTCCATGTCGGCAATTTGAAAAAAGGTACCCCTGTTGTACACTTGTGTCAGCGCATCATGGGCCGCCTTTTTATCTAATGTATGTATTAGGTTCTGAGTTTCAGTTGTATCGTAAAGCATAATGCAAGTGCATACAATTTTCCCATTATGCGCGATGTTGGTTTGCGAGACATGATAATATCGTCCATTGGCAGCGCGTACTGGCGGGTAATCTTCTTCTGAACCAAAAGGAACAAAGTTGCTCTCGGAAAAATCATCCAGTTCAGTAAAAATATCGCCTACCTCTACCGCTTTTAATGAGGGATATATTTCCATTGCTGCACGATTTGCCTCAAGAAAGCGGCACTGGCTATCCACAATGATGAATGCATCCGTCATCTTCTCCACAATAGTCGATTTGGCGAATGGAAGAAGCTGTAACAAATTGAGCCGTTGTACCGCAAAGACAACCAACCCAGATGTGATGGCCAACACAACGGGCGTCACATCCCATCCATAAGGTGTAAAACCAAACAGGTATAGCAAGTTCGAGAGGATTGGCAGGCCAATTGCAATGAACAGGGACACCTCCCGTTGATGTCTGTGACCTTTGCGCTCTTTTATCTGCATGAGTATCATGCCCTGCGTTAAGAGAAGCAGCACCAATGTGTAGCTGACCGACAAAATGTACAGCGGTGTAGGCTCCACAAGTAAATGTGGCAGAGGAGGACCCGTAACAAAGCTGGTGCTCCGGTAGAACAAATTGTAAGGGTTGCCGGTAGCAACCAGAATACAGCATAGCCACGGGAAAACAAAAAGTGACCTGCGCAGATGAATATTGATTCTTCTGTCATAAAAATCCGCAAAAGCTAGAAATGCATGGGGTGCGATGAAGGGAAGGCCCACGTATTCCACAATGATGGCGCGATAGGCCGAGAAGTGGCTATTTGCCGTGGCTTCAAAGATGCTGCCTGCGATATAGACACACGTACTTAATATCGCAAGGCTAAGGTGCTCCGTTTTTTGAAACTCCCGTTTTGTTGAAATGATAATAAAGGCCCCAAGTGACAAAACGCCGGAAAGTATAAGCAGGGCAATCATAAAATGCACATTCATCTCTCCTACAATAATATTAGCGGTTAAGGGCACGGTAGCCAGCCGTGCTCTTTTCCGTCTTGTTGCCAAAGCTGTAGAATGAGTGGGCAATCGGCCTGACATTTTCACCTTGGACTAACCACGTCCGTTCAGGAGCCAGTCAGCCATCCCCTCATTCGCAGCGTTCGATTGATACAGGTAGAACTGCCCTTGGGTACGTTCGTGTAATCACAGGAGATTGAATCGGCAATGAGAAAATGGTGGATGCCATTGCAAAAACAATCGATGGGAGGATGTACATGAACGCAGTTGGTATCGACATTTCCAAGGGAAAGTGTATGGTAGCCGTGTTGCGGCCCTTGGGAGAAGTAGTGAAAGAGCCTTTTGAAGTGGAACACGACTATGGAGCGCTGGAATCACTGGCCTACACGCTAAAAGGATTGGAAGGTGAAACCAGAGCCATTATGGAGAGCACAGGCCGCTACTATGAGCCGGTGGCCCAGGTTCTCCATGAAATCGGTGTGTTTGTCAGCGTAGTAAACCCCGGCCTAATCCATGACTTCGGGAACAACTCGCTGCGGCGGGTAAAGACCGACAAAAAGGATGCCTTAAAGATTGCGAAATTCGGGCTTGACAACTGGGCCGCTCTGCGGGAATATACCCCTATGGAAGCGGTAAGGCAGCAACTGAAAAATGCGTCCCGGCAGCTTGCGTTGTACACCAAGATAAAAACCGGGCTGAAAAACAATCTCATCGCCCTGCTGGACATGACATGGCCGGGCGTAAACACCCTCTTTAACAGTCCCGTCCGTTCCGACGGGCGCGAGAAGTGGGTGGATTTCGCCTACACATTTTGGCATGCTGACTGCGTTTGCTTGTTGACAGAGGCAGTGTTCGTTGAAAAATACCGTAAGTGGTGCAAGCGCAAAGGCTACAATTTTAGTCAGTACAAGGCCGAAGACCTCTACATCGAGTCTCTGGGCCACTTCACCACCTTGCCCAAAAACAGGAGCACCAGAACCCTTATCCACGAAGCAATCACAGCACTTAACTCTATTTCTCGCACCGCAGAGGTGTTCCGGGCGGAGATGCAGCGCTTGGCCGAGTTGTTGCCAGAGTATTCCGTCGTGATGGAAATGTATGGTGTTGGCAAGTCTATCGGCCCGCAGCTCATGGCTGAAATTGGGGATGTGCGACGGTTCGCCCACCGGGGCGCGCTCATCGCTTACGCCGGCGTTGACCCACAGCCTTCGCAGTCCGGCAAGTACGACCGTAACAGTAACCCTATCTCACGAAAGGGCTCTTCCAGCATACGCAAGAGCCTATATCAGGTAATGGTCACCCTGCTGCGGAAAGCACCTGCTAACGAACCGATCTACCAGTTCATTGACAGAAAGCGAAGCGAGGGAAAACCTTACTTTGTATACATGACCGCTGGGGCTAACAAGTTCCTGCGCATATACTATGCCCGTGTCAAGGAACATCTGAGCAAGCTGGATGAATCGTCCACGACATAGCGGATAGCCTTTTCATTCGCCAGCGTGACTTTACGGTGGCTTTTTTGTTGTGCGCACTTTTTTTTGTTGCTGGCTATTACAATTTTTTTTGAAAAAGGCTTGACTTTATATTTACAGGCTCCTGACAGCTTATGCATACTTGTCGATGATTTAGGCTGCTTAGGCAGCCATGTGTCGGTTTTCTGCACCCATCAGAGCAAATCTGGGCCTACGATTCCCCTCAACTTTATTATACCACAACAGACATCCGCTGGAGTAAGTACACGATGAAAACTACAATCTGACACTTATCTTTCTCTGTAGGCGTGTAAAGTTGTCTGCTTTCATGTATAATAAGACCATCATGGATGAACGGTACTACGCCGTTGAGTTTCTCGCCCTTTCATATAAAAAAACAATCTGGAAAGATCGGTGCATTCCCTATTACAGTGAACATCTTTTACCTTCCACATTCAACCTCAATGTACGTCCATGCCATTGCGTTGCCATTTTCTTGCCGACATGTAGCCACAACATTTGTTTGCAACAAGGTATAGATGCCATAGATCTACTATCTAAACGCCTGTTTCCTTTTTGCTCCTGCGCGTAGGGAGGAGGTTTTACATGAGACGTCAAACATTGCCCTATAGCCCCGAGCTTCCAGCGCGGCAACGGATCGACAGCTATTTTGAACAGGGCTTGTCGAACAGCCTCATCACAGTTTCCGCAGCGCCGGGCTATGGCAAAACTCATGAAACGGCGCGCTGGCTATCCAGCGCAAATGTCCGACTGGCTTGGATGCGCCTGACCCGCCTTGACAATCTGCCGCTTCGTTTTTGGAGCAATTTGGTCGAGTCCTTCCGGATGGAGTTTCCAGACATGGCGGACAAGTTGGAGGAGATGGGTTTCCCGGATAGTCTGGCAAAAATGGATGCTTTTGTAAGGATTCTGGCAGATGAGGTGTATTCAGGCGCCTTGGCTGTTTTGGCAATTGACGATTGCAATACACTGGAATCGCCGGAAATTGAACAGCTGTTTGAATTTCTGCTTGAAGCGGAGATGGAGAACTTCTGTATCGTGCGTATCAGCCGTACCGAAATGAGGCTATACGAAAAAAACCTGTACGGCGGCGGTATTTCCCGAATCACTCAGGACATGCTCGCCTTTACCCTGGACGAACTACGCGATTACTGCACGGCCTTGCAGCTGGGGCTTTCAGAGCAGACGGTGGTGCGACTGCATGAGGATACTGGCGGATGGCCGCTGATGATCCACCTGCTGGTGAACCAGATACGCACCGAGCACACTTACCGCAAATCTTTAGACAGCAGCCAAAAACAAATCAGCAGCCTGTTCGAAAAGGGGCAGTTTTCCGCATATAGCCTCGATGTTCAAAAGTTTCTGGTGAGGCTTTCGCTCACCCCGATTTTCTCCCTGGATATGATTCGACAGCTAGCCGGGCCAGGCATGGACGAGTTTGTACAGGTCCTTATCCGCAACCCCTACGTAGCATACGAGCCATCCACCGGCTTGTATACCTTCCAGAATATGTACCGGGATTTTTTGATAAGCAAACAGGACATGATTGCTCCAAAAGAGCGGGAGCGGACCTTTAGGGCCGCCGGGGATTCGGCACTGGCATACGGACACCTGCTGGACGCCACTGATTACTACAGCAGGTGCGGCCGGTTTGAGGACATGGTTGGGGTCATCGTCAAATATATCGCGGGGCAGTTTGCTGTTAGCCTGCCCCAATGCGAGTTTTTTTTGGACAAGCTGAACCATCTGCCGACGGAGTTTTCCGCAGGGCATGACCTGGTGGATTACTGCAAGGCTTGCATTTACATTCAGCTTCTGCAGCCGGACCGGGCAATGGAGACTTTGGAGGCAATGGCGGCACGGCTTGAAGACAGCGCCGACCCAAAAGCAAAAAGCATGCTTGGCGAAGTGTATGAGCGCATGGCCGGCGTCTACATGATTTGGACTCGTGAATGCTTCATGGACTATTACAAGAAGGCGGCCAAGCTGTTGCCAAGCGGCTCTGCCTTCAAACCAAAGGGCATGCTGAGGTTCAAAAATTACAACATCATCTCCGTAGAGGAAAATGTGCCCGAAGCCCTGCAGCGCATGGAGACGAAAATACACGAGGGTATTTCGGCGATGGTCCAAGTGGAGGGTGGCGCCGCAGCCGGCTTCCAGTATCTTTTCTCCACAGAGGCCGCCTACAATACCTTGAACCTCGACCGCGCGAAACAGATGGCGCATCGTGCCATCTACGACGCAGTTACAGCCGACCAGCACGATATTGTGTGCAGCGCCTACTATATGCTGGCAAAGGCTTACTGCATGGAAGGCGACCAACTGGGCATGCGGGAACAAATAGCGCACCTATGCAGCTACGCCGATGGACTCAGATTACAGGAAATCAACGAGATACGCGATTACGCCTTAAGCTGGTACCGGTTTGTGCTGGGCGATGTGGAGCAAATCACTCCATGGATCGTTTCAGCCCAGAGGGGTATCGCTTCCTTAATGCCCTTGGCCATTGGCCGTGCCGAAACCCTTTTTGCGGATTATCTTTATTCGGGAGAGCGATACAATGAGATGATTGCGCTTCTTGAACATGCACGAAATCTGTATCGGATGAAAGGATGGGGGGACCTCGTCAACACCCACCTGTTGCTGGCCCTGGGCTACCACAGCCTGGGCGACGGCGCGAATGCCATGCAGTCCCTTCTGGATGCCTATAGCATGACCTGGCAAAACCAGATACTGGCCCCATTTGTGGAACGGGGAGAGGATATCCGTGTGCTGCTGCGCTATGCCGTCAAGCAGGATTGCCCGCTGGACAAGGCGTGGGTTGAGACGGTATCGGACAAGGCCCAAGCCTATAGCAAGGCGCTTGCCCAGATGAAAAAACAATATAAAAGCGACAGCAAATCGGAGAAAATAGCGCAAGAAAACCCCCTGACAAAACGTGAAACCGTTATTCTGGCTTACCTTGCACAGGGGATGATGCGTGAGGAGATCTCCGCGGTGGAATACGTGTCAATCAACACGGTAAAGTCGCACATCCGAAGCATTTACAACAAGCTTGGCGCCATAAACCGGGCCGACGCAGTCAGAATCGGCATTCAACTTGGCATTATTGAACCCGACCAGGGCGACACCATGACATAAAAGCGCTCAGGGGCGCCTGCCATCACCGCAGAAAGACATGAAGCTTGGATACTAACTCCTCAAAATCGATGGGCTTGCCCATATGGTCATTCATGCCGCAGGCAAGGCAGCGCTCCACATCCTCCTTGAACACATTGGCCGTCATGGCCACTATGGGCAGCTTACGGGCGCGCTCGTCCTCCAAACGGCGGATGGTTTTTGTGGCTTCGTAGCCATCCATGTTTGGCATGTGGATGTCCATCAAAACCAGTTGGTACCTGCCTGGGTCGGATCGGACCATGTCCACCGCCTGCAGGCCGTCACCCGCGTTTTCAAGTTCAATACCGGTATCGGCCAACATGGCAGCCAGTATCTCCCAGTTGATTTCCACATCCTCCGCCACTAATACACGCTGGCCCACAAATATGCCATCGGTGGTACCCTCACTGCGGAAGTCCAACTCTTTTGCTGGCTCCGCTGTATTCTGTAGTGCGTTTTCGGCGGACAGGTGCTTATTCAAGCAGTCGAACAGCAGGGACGGCAGCAGCGGTTTTGCCAGTATCTCATCCACGCCGGCACTGCGGGCTTCCGTCTCAATTTCGTTGGATTCCGCCGCTGTGGCCAGCACGATGGTGATCTGTTGTCCATATTTTTCACGCACGCGGCGTGTCAACTCAAGGCCATCCATTCCGGGCATGCGCCAATCCGTCAGCATCAGCTGGCAGGGCGGGCCCTTTTCCAGCGCAGTCAAAGCTTCGGCGCCGCCGGTGGCCACCATGCAGGATATCCCCGCGCGTTTAGTGATGGTCTGCACATATTCCAGCAGGTCCGGGTCGTCGTCCACTGCCAGCATCCTTACGCGGTTCCAGTCTACCCCTTCACTCAGCCGGCCAGAAAACACCGACTTCCCCACCGGGATTTGGATGGTGAACCAGAAGCGGGAACCCTTGCCCACCTCAGACTCCACCTGGATTTCGCCGCCCATCTGCTTCACAATATTTTGGGATATGACTAGCCCCAGCCCCGTACCTCCAAACCGCCTGGAGATAGTGTTGTCTGCCTGCTGAAAGGACTGGAACAGCTTGGCCTGGTTTTCGGCCGAGATGCCGATTCCGTTGTCCTCGACCTCGAATGTGAGCGAGCATGCGTTGTCCGGAAGTGGGCTGCTGCGAACGGTCAGCTGCACTCGCCCGCCCTCGGGGGCAAACTTGATGGCGTTTGAAAGCAGGTTTGTAAGTACCTGTGCCAGCCGCTGATTATCAGCAACGATGGAGACCGGCACATCCGGCTCCACGCGGATTAGGTACTCCTGCCGTTTCTGCTCGGCCCGGAAGGCCGTGACAGTGCTGACCCGTCGTAACATTTTTTCCAACGGAAAGTCGATGGCAGAGAGTTCCATGTGACCGGCATCAATCTTGGACATATCTAAAATGTCGTTGATGATCCCCAACAGGTGCCGCGAGGCGTCGTCCACCTTGTCCAGGCAATACAGCATCCGCCCAGGTTCGCCACTAGCCCGCGCCAATTCTGTCATGCCAATGATGGCGTTCATCGGCGTGCGTATCTCATGGCTCATGTTTGCCAGGAAATTGGATTTAGCCCGCGAGCTTTCTTCAGCGCGGGCCATGGCATCGCGGAGCTTGTCCTGGGTACGCTCGCGCAACAGCACACCGCCAATCAGGTTGCCAACCATCCGTGCGGTGTCAATCTCGTTTTGGTCGGTACCCCGCTGTCGGGAGCACATCTCAAGGCACAATATCCCCCAGTGCTCGTTATCCACAATCAGCGGCACCGCGACAAAGCTAATGGTACCGCGCGTTACCATGGGCGCATACAGCGGGTCGTCTGCGGCATTATCGCAGGAAATATAGGATTGGCCCTGTTCGGCGAAGGCCCTGTGCATGGCCTGCATGGGGCTGGGTGCCGGGGTAGCCGGATAGGCATAGGCTTCATCACTGACCCAGGTCGCTTCGAATTTGGCGGGAAGACCATCTGAGCCATACCGCCGGAGGGATACCCGGTCAGCCTTTAAAAATTCGCCCACCGTCCGCATAGCGTTTTTAACAAGCGTCTCGGTGTCCTGATCGGAGATAAAGCTGCTGGACATGGCACTCATCAGTTCATGTTGGTGCAGACGGACCTGCAATGCCTCCCGTATCCGATGGCTGTCGGTCACGTCAACGCCCTGCTGCAGATGCACCATTCGGCCGTCGGTCCAAGGAATGATCGAATCCCGATTCAGGTACCAACGGTCTGCGCGCTCGTCGTAATGCTCCCAAACAACAGGGACATCCGGCTCGTTTTCAAGCTGTGTAATTGGGCAGTAGCTGCAACGGGCGCTTTCCCGCTGGAAGACATCCCAGCACTGCTTTCCGATTGGGTTATCCACATCATAGCACTCGTTCATTTTGTCGTTGGTAAAAAGAACAGAATCGTCCACCGGGTCGCAGACCATCAGCTGCACGTCGATACCCGAAAGTACGCTGAGAAAATCCTCGCTAAGTTTCTGTGTCCCCCGAGACCTTTGGCTGTCTCGCTGCTTTAGGCGGCCCATCAGCACGATGATGGTGGTGACGGCGAGAATGATGGTGGATATCTTTGTGAGGTTTTCACGGCTGTAAGCGTGTAAACCACAAGAACTGCCAGCGCTGACAGCGGAACGCTGAGTGCACGATTTATGAGACGACGCGTGTGAGGTTTGTTCTTCACCGGCATGACCCTCCTTTTCACCTTTTGTACGCCATATATTTGGCCAAGGCAAATAAGCAGGGGCAATTTGCCCCCGCGCGTCAGATGGAACTTGTTTATATTTATTAAAGCGTTGCTTACATTACGATTCAGTCCACTGCAAGGTACGACTATCAGCCCTTGGAACGCTTCCACGGCTTTGTATTCACCGATACACCGATGCGTGCAATTGGGAGAATTCATTTTGGACATCGCACCACTATAATATCATTTTGGGTCGTGATATTTCTGCGTCACCTTTCGATAACCGCTATCTAGCATTGTTGCAGGCCAATAGCAGGCCGCCGCAGTCCTCATATAAATCATTAACCTGTTGGTTCAACTG
>JAJDIZ010000070.1 GCA_030266915.1 Ruminococcaceae bacterium OttesenSCG-928-D13
ACGACTTCACCCTCTGGAGGGGTAAAATGGACAGAGACCTGCCAATGGTCGAGATTGACCACCTTTACCGGCGCTTCAACATGGCGAAGGAAAAGGTGGACAGCGTAAAAGAATATTTCCTGCGCAAGGTTAAGGGAAGCCTGAGCTATGACGCTTTCTATGCCCTTGAGGACGTCTCCATCAACGTGGAAAAAGGGGACGTCTATGGGCTGATCGGCCTGAACGGCTCGGGCAAGAGCACCCTGCTTAAAATCATTGCCGGGGTGATGAAGCCCTCCGCGGGCCGGTGCGTGGTGCGGGGCAGCGTGGCCCCGCTGATCGAGCTGGGCGCCGGCTTCGACATCGACCTCACAGGCCGGGAGAACATCTTCCTGAACGGCACCGTGCTGGGCATGGAGCCGGCTTACATCCGCCAGCGCTTCGACGAGATTGTGGATTTTTCTGAGCTTCAGGAATTTTTGGACGTTCAGGTGAAGAACTATTCCAGCGGCATGGTGGCGCGGCTGGCCTTTTCGGTGGCCACCATCATGAAGCCAGATATTTTGATCTGCGACGAGATCCTCAGCGTGGGTGACTTTTTGTTCCAGCAGAAGTGCGAAAAGCGGATGAACGAGCTGATGAGCGGCGGCACCACGGTGCTGCTGGTGAGCCACAGCATCGAGCAGATTGAGCGGATGTGCAACAAGGCCGCCTGGCTGAACCACGGCAAGGTGATGGCCCAGGGCGACTGCGCCGGCGTTTGCAACGAATACAAGGAAAACGCCCGGGCCGGCAAGTTGGGCGAGGACGTGCCCGAGGATATTCTGGCCCCGGCGGAGGACGAGGCCGAAGCCGAAGTTTCCCCGGCAGAGGACGCCGGCCAGCCGGAGGCAAGGCCGTGAGCGGCGGAAAAGAGAGCGCCACCACCGGGCGGGACAGCCTCTCCAAAATCATCCGGCGGAACCTTTCGTTCAAGCGGGTGGGCATCCTGCTGGGCCGGGCCGGCCGCACCCTGAAAGAGCGGGGCTGGCAGGCCATGGGGCGGGAGTTTTCCTTCCGCATTGCTCTGGCCGCCCACGGGGAGCTGTGGAAGTACAAGACCGACCGGCCCCTGCGCCGGGAGCTGCGCTTCCAGCGGGAAAACCCGCCGTCACCCTTGCGGCTTATCTCGGTGGTGGTGCCGCTCTACAACACCCCCGAGCCCTTCCTGAAGCAGATGGTGCGCAGCGTGCTGCGCCAGAGCTATCGGAATTTCGAGTTGCTGCTGGTAGACGGCAGCGACGCAGCCCACGCCCAAACGAGCACGCTGGCCGAGGGCTACGCCCAAAAGGACGCCCGGGTGCGCTACCTGCGGCTGGAACAAAACCTTGGCATCAGCGGCAACACCAACGCAGGGCTGGCCGCCGCCAAAGGGGATTACCTCACCCTGCTGGACCACGACGACGTTTTGCAGCCGAATGCCCTCTACGAGCTGGCCAAAGCCGTAAACGAGACCGGGGCCGAGCTGATCTATTCCGACGAGGCGGTGCTGGACGAGACCCTCAAGCACCTGCATGAATACCATTTCAAGGGGGGCTACGGCCCCGACACCCTGCGGGGCTGCAACGTTATCACCCACCTGTGCGCCTTCACCCCGGGGCTGCTGGAACGCAGCGGCGGCGGGGAGCGCAGCGAATACGACGGCGCCCAGGACTACGATTTGGTGCTGCGCCTTTCCGAGCACGCCGGGGCCATCACCCACATCCCGAAGGCACTCTACTTCTGGCGGCGGCATGGCGGCAGCACGGCGGCCGACATCGGGCAGAAGCCCGAGGCGGTGGAGGCCGGGGTGCAGGCCGTGCAGGCCCAACTGGACCGGCTGGGCCTTGCGGGTAAAGCCGAGGCCCAAAAGGACCACCCCGGCGCGGTGCGGGTGCGCTACGCGGTGACCGGGCAGCCCAAGGTCAGCGTGCTGATCCCGAACTGCGACCACACCGATGATCTGGCCCGCTGCCTTGAGAGCCTCTACCAAAAAGGCGGCTGGCAGAACCTTGAGGTGCTGGTGGTCGAGAACAATTCGAAGGAGCCGGCCACCCAAGGCTACTACGCCGAGGCCGAAAAGCGCTACCCGAACCTGCGCATCGTGCGCTACCCGGGCAAGTTCAACTTCTCCGACATCAACAACTTTGCCGCAAAGCTGGCCACCGGTGACCACCTGCTGCTTTTGAACAACGACGTGGAGATTCTCGGGGAGCATTTCATCCCCGAGCTGCTGGGCTACAGCCAGCGGCCGGACGTGGGCGCCGTGGGGGCGATGCTCTACTACCCCATCGACGAGGTGCAGCACGCCGGGTTGATTATCGGCCTGGGCGGCACCGCCGGGGTGAGCCACAAGGGCCATCCCCGGGGCAATGGGGGCGACCTGTACCGCCTTGCCACCACCCAGAACATGAGCGCGGTGACCGGCGCGGCCCTGATGGTGAAGCGGAGCCTCTACCTCGGTGAGGGTGGCCTCGACGCCGACAACTTCGCCGTGGCCTTCAACGACGTGGACTTCTGCCTGCGGCTGCGGGAAAAGGGCCTGTGGAATGTGTTCACCCCCTTCGCCGAGGGTTACCACTACGAGAGCAAATCCCGGGGCTACGACCTGAGCGGCCCCAACAAAGCGCGGTTTGACCGGGAGGCCGCCGTCTTCAAGGCCCGCTGGGCGGATATTCTCGAAAAGGGCGACCCGTTCTACAACCCCCATTTCACGCTGGAGACCGAGAATTTTGCAATAGGATAAAGGCTGATAATTAGTGTAAGCCGGCAGGCACACAGGGGATGTTCCTCCACGAACGTGCTTCGCACATCCTTAGCCCTATGTTCGCTCCAGAACATCCCCTGCGCACCTGCCCACATCAGGTTACCTGCAAGCTAAGCCGGAAAACGGAGTGTCAAAAATGGCCAGTGACCGCGACCTAAAAACCCAGAAAAAACTGAAAAAGAAGCGCAGGAAAGAACTGTTTGCCTACTTCCGGGAGATTACCCGGAAGGAGGGCCTGTTTGCGGCCCTCGGCCGCACCCTGCGCTACGCGAAGCGCCGCCGGATGAAAAAGGGCCGCTTTTTGCCCAGCAGTGCGGCGCTGGAAAGCCAGCGCCGGGCCGACGTGCGCGGCTGGCCGCGCATCAGCGTCTGCGTGCCGGCCTTTGACCCGGACCCCAAATTCTTTGCCGAGCTGCTTGCCAGCGTGGAGAAGCAGAGCTACGAGAACTGGGAGCTGTGCGTGGTGAACGCCGGGGAGGACAAGGCCGCGGTGAACGAGCTGCTGGCCCGCTTTGAGGAGGACGAGCGGGTGATTGTGGAGGAGCGGGCCAACACCGGCATCAGCGAAAACACCAACAGCGCCGCCCGGCTGGCCACCGGCCAGTGGCTGGTGTTTCTCGATCATGATGACCTGCTCAGCCCCGACGCTCTGTTCGAGGTGGCCCAGCGGGCCGTGGCCCGGGAGCAGGCCGGGTTTATCTACAGCGACGAGGCCCTGTTTGAAAACGACATCCTCACCCCCAGCGTGGGACATTTCAAGCCGGACTACAGCCCTCAGTATCTGCTGAACGTCAACTACATCGCCCATCTGGCGGCGGTGAAAAAGGAGATATTCTTCAAGGTGGGGGGCTTCCGCAGCGACTACGACGGCGCCCAGGACCACGACCTCTACCTGCGGGTGCTGGAGGAGACCGGCGGGGCGGAGCATATCCGCCGGGTGCTCTACTACTGGCGCCAGCACGAGGATAGCACCTCCACCGGCCTCGAGGCCAAGCCCTACGCCGCCGAGGCCGCCAAGAAGGCCATCACCGGCCACCTGGACCGGGAAAACCTGCGGGGCACCGTGGTGGACGGGATGTATCCCTCCACCTACAAGGTGAACTACAGCATCAAGGGCCTGCCGCTGGTGTCGGTCATCATCCCCAGCTGCGAGCATATTCCCGACCTTGACCGTTGCTTGCAGAGCATCTATTCCAAAACCAACTACCGCCGCTTCGAGGTGCTGGTGGTGGAGAACAACTCCAAAACCGTGGAGACCTTCAACTACTATAAAAAGGCGGCCGACACCTACCCCAACCTCCGGGTGCTGGTGTATGACAGCGGCAAGGGCTTCAATTTCTCGGCGGTGTGCAACTACGGCCGGGGTGAGGCGCTGGGCCACTACCTGCTGTTCCTCAACAACGACACCGAGGTGATCACCCCGGGTTGGATGGAGGAGATGCTGCAGCTTTGCCAGCTGGACGAGGTGGGTGTGGTGGGCGCGATGCTCTACTACCCGGATGACACCGTGCAGCACGCCGGGGTGGTGGTGGGCCTTGGGGGCTACGCCGGCCACAGCCACAAGTATGCCTACAAGGGCCGCAGCGGCTACATGTTCCGCCAGGCCTGTGTGCAGGAGCTGAGCGCCGTAACCGGCGCGGCCATGATGGTAAAGCGGGAGGCCTTTGACAAAGTAACCGGCTTCGACGAGCGCTTTGCCGTGGCCTTCAACGACGTGGACCTCTGCCTGCGCATCCGCGAGCGGGGCTACAGCGTGCTGTTCACCCCCTACGCCGAGGGTTACCACTACGAGAGCAAAAGCCGCGGGGACGACGAGGAAGGTCCGAACAAGACCCGGTTTGACGGCGAGCGCGCTTTGCTGAAAGAGCGCTACGGCGAGAAGCTTTTGAAGGACCCGTACTACAGCCCCTGGCTGACTTTGGACCGCGAAGATTTCAGTGAAAGTGAAGTGCTGCCGGAGAGTGTGCCCATTCCCTCCGGCGGCGGAGGTGATGACTGATGCTATGCCGAGTTGAGATGCCCGCGAACGAACAGATTTTTGGCCGGTTCTACCGCTACAGGATGATGCACAGCGGCGGCAAGGGCGGTGTGATTGCCATGCCGTTGATTCTGGGAGCACTGCTGGTATGCATGCTGCTGATGAACATCTCGTTGATCGTGGTTGGCGCGACGGCCCTGCTTGTGGTGGGCTACCTGGTGTTCACCTTTTACCTGAAGCCCGCCCGGCAGTTCCGCTCCCAGCCCGGGGCGGCCCTGAAAACCGAGGTGACCATCCTGAATGAGAACAGCATCACCCGCAGCGTGCGCAGCGAAGAGGGCGGCATGCCGGACAATATGTCGATGCAGTACACCGCCCTGCACCACGCGGTGGAAACCGGACGGGATTTTTACTTGTTCACCTCCCCCACCCAGGCCCTGCTGCTGGACAAGGAATTCTTCACCAAGGGTGACCCGGCCGACCTGCGCAAGGTTTTGCAGGCAAAGCTGGGCGCCAAGTTCAAGACGAAGCAGCGCGGGTAGCTGTGTGCATTTTTTCCGCGCCACCCCAGAGATGGCAGGCGGAACAGGACCGGCCTTTTTGATCAGCCGCCGGGCGGAGTGGTCAAAGCATGGCCTTGAGCAGTGTCAAAAAACGATGGCAGCCGAGGTGTTCTCTCACCGGAAGCCATCGTTTTTTTATTTTTTGGCCAAATGTGGCCCGGTGATGCGGAAAATTCAGTGTTTGGCTTGTCGGAATTGGTCGAAATAAGGGAGTTGGTCGACAAAATATCAGCATACCGTTGTAATTTTGCCGTAATTAGTGTATAATATTGAAAAATTCAACACGAGTCTGCGGGCGGGACGGAGGACGCCGCCGGCAGACCAGAGGCGTACCTCAACGGTGATAATATGGAAAAGGGCAATGAGCGCAACCTGAAATATTGGATCGATTTTGTGGACAAGCTGAGCGGTGGCCAGAGCCTTGAACACATGGTGCCAGAGGTGCTGGAGGACCTTTGCCAGACCTTTGATTTTGGCTGCGGGTTTGTCTATCGCATGGGAAGCGACGGGCTGTTCAGGCTTGCCGCCGGTTACCGCCGCCACCGGGACCTGTGCCTTGCCCCCGAGCTTGACCTGGCCGGCGCCCTTGGGCAGGACTTGATGCAGGCGCTGCCGCGGGCGCTGTCGGTGTGCTTTAGGGATGACGCGCCCCCCGAAACCGCCCTTGAGCTGAGAATGGCCGAGCTGTTCGGCGCGGGCAGCATGGTGGCGGTGGCCGTGGTAGACGAGGATGGCGCCCTGATGGCCCTGGTGGGGCTGGATGACCGCCGCGGCCATGGCCGCCACGCCCAGGAGGACATGGATTTCTCCCGCTCGGTGATCAGCACCCTGGCCAACTACATCAAGATGGGCATCTATCAGCAGCGGGCCCAGCAGGCCCAGCGCAACCTGGAAAATACCCTTGACCACATGGGCATCGACGTGTATGTGAACGATTTTGCCACCCACGAGATTCTCTACCTGAACCGCAGCATGGCCGCCCCCTACGGCGGGCAGGAGGCGATGACCGGCGAGATTTGCTGGCAGGTGCTCTACGAGGGCAAGACCGAGGCCTGCGATTTCTGCCCCCAAAAGCAGCTGATCGACGAGAACGGCCAGCCTTCCAAGGTGTATTCCTGGGATTATAAGCGCCCATTCGACGGTTCCTGGTTCCGGGTGTTCAGCGCCGCCGCCCCCTGGGACAACGGGCGCCTTGCCCACATCGTCTCCAGCGTGGACATCACCGAAAGCAAGCGCAACGAGGAGATCATCCGCCAGATGGCGGAGTATGACCACCTGACCGGGCTGCCCAACCGCTACCGCCTCACCCAATACATCGACGAACGGCTGGAGAGGGGCGGCCGGCAGCTGACCGACGCCTACATTCTGTTTTTCGATCTGGACGGCTTCAAGCAGGTGAACGACACAATGGGCCACCCAGCCGGGGACGAGCTGCTGCGGCAGATCGGCACGGCATTGCGGGAGAACCTGCTCACCCGGGACAACAGCTACCGCTACGGCGGGGACGAGTTTGTGGTGCTGCAAGACGACAGCACCCCGGGCTCTCTGGAGGACACCATCGGCTTTTTGCGCGGGCTGTTCTCCAGGCCCTGGCAGCTGGAGGAGGGGGCGGCCAGCGTCACCGCCAGTGTCGGCATCAGCCACTTTCCGGGAGACGACACCAAAACCGGGGACCTGGTGCGCAAGGCCGACCAGGCGATGTACGTCTCGAAACACAGCGGCCGGGGGCTGGTGCACTTCTACAACCGGGGCGACATCCAGCCGATGGAGGCCTATTTTGCCAAACAATAAACGCAAAACACCGCCGGGCGGCCAGCCCGGCGGTGATATTTTAGATAGGGTGCTCAGTCGTCCAGCTTCAGCACCGCGGTGAAGGCCTCGCTGGGCACCTCCACGCTGCCGATCTGGCGCATCTTCTTCTTGCCTTCCTTCTGCTTCTCCAACAGCTTCTTTTTGCGGGTGATGTCGCCGCCGTAGCACTTGGCCAGCACGTCCTTGCGCACGGCCTTCACGGTTTCCCGGGCGATGATTTTGCCGCCGATGGCCGCCTGGATCGGCACCTCGAACAGTTGGCGGGGGATGTTCTCCTTCAGCTTTTCGCACAGGCGCCGGCCGCGCGCGTAGGCCTTGTCGGCGTGGACGATGAAGGACAGGGCGTCCACCACCTCGCCGTTCACCAAAATGTCCAGCTTGACCAGCTTGCTGTCGGCATAGCCCCTGAGGTCATAGTCGTAGCTGGCGTAGCCCCGGCTGCGGCTTTTCACCGCGTCGAAGAAGTCGTAGACGATCTCCCCAAGGGGCAGCTCGTAGTGCAGGTCCACCCGGGTTTCGTCCAGGTATTTCATGTCCCGCAGGGTGCCCCGGCGCTCCTGACACAGCTCCATCAGGGTGCCCACATAGTCGTTGGGGGTGTAGATGTGGGCGTCCACCACCGGCTCCTCGGCGTTGGCAATCCGGGCCGGGTCGGGGTAGTTGGTGGGGTTCTCAATGGCGACCTCACTGCCGTCGGTGAGGGTGAAGTGATACTCCACGCTGGGGGCGGTGGTGATCAGGTCCAGGTCGAACTCCCGCTCCAGCCGCTCGATAATGATTTCGAGGTGCAAAAGGCCAAGGAAGCCGCAACGGAAGCCGAAGCCCAGCGCCACGCTGGTCTCGGGCTCGAAGCTCAGGGAGGCGTCGTTCAGCTGGAGCTTCTCGAGGGCGTCCTGCAGGTCGGGGTATTTGGCGCCGTCGGCCGGGTAGATGCCGCAGAACACCATCGGCACCACCTTGCGGTAGCCGGGCAGGGCCTCGGCGGCCGGCCTTTCGGCGTGGGTGACGGTGTCGCCCACCCGGGTTTCGCGCACATTCTTGATGCTGGCCGTGAAGTAGCCCACCTCGCCGGCGTGCAGAACCTCCGCCGGGGCGAAGCTGAGGGCGCCCATCCGGCCCACCTCCACCACATGGAATTCGGCCCCGGTGGCCATCATTTTGATGTCGTCGCCCGGGCGAATCTCTCCGTCAAAAACCCGGATGTAGACGATGACGCCCTTGTAGGGGTCGTAGGCCGAGTCGAACACCAGGCACTTGAGGGGGGCTGCCTCGTCCCCCTTGGGGGCCGGGATGTCTGTGATGATGCGCTCGAGCACCGCGTCGATGCCGAGGCCGGCCTTGGCCGAGATGCGCGGGGCATCCATGGCCGGCAAGCCGATCACGTCCTCAATTTCCTTGGCCACCCGGTCCGGCTCGGCGCTGATCAGATCCATCTTGTTCAGCACCGGCAGAATTTCAAGGTCGTGCTCGATGGCAAGATAGGTGTTGGCCAGGGTTTGGGCCTCCACCCCTTGGGTGGCGTCCACCACAAGAATGGCCCCCTCGCAGGCAGCAAGGGACCGGCTGACCTCGTAGTTGAAGTCCACATGGCCCGGGGTGTCAATCAGGTTCAGCTCGTACTGCTGGCCGTCGGCGGCGCTGTAGTTCAGGGTCACCGCCCGGGCCTTGATGGTGATGCCCCGCTCCTTCTCAAGGTCCATGTTGTCCAGCACCTGGGCGCTCATCTGGCGGGCGTCCACGCTCTGGGTCAGCTCCAGCAGGCGGTCCGCCAGGGTGGACTTGCCATGGTCGATGTGGGCAATGATGCAAAAATTGCGGATGTTGGGATTGGCCAAAAGAGTGCCTCCTGCAAATATAGAATGGGATTTTTCCAGTATTTTCCGGGTATTTTTCTGAATTCAAATGATGCCGCAACCACTGCATTATACCATGTTTTGCCCCAGCTGGTAAAGGGTTCTCTGTGGGATGGAACCTTGGATGGAACCGGGCGAAAATAAAGGAAGCCGATATGCCGCCGTGCGGTGTCCGATATTCACTCCGCCAATTATGAACAGAATGTTAACGCCCGGCGGGCAGAATGCCGACAAAGCGACAACAGGTGACGAATTAAACTGGAACATCCACCAAATTCGGCCGGGAATTTGGCCTGCGCGGTGCGACGAAAAACACACGCATCATCGCTTTGGCGGCGGACGCAACCCGAGGAAAACGGCAGAAAATGGCGCTAGGGGGAGCCTTGGGGAGCAAATCTGGAAAAATATCAATTTAATCCAAATAAATAGCCGTAAATTGCCCCTCACGAGGGGCCAGCCCCGGTTGACCCTGGGGCCTCCATTTTGGTAAAATTGGGGTCGGATCAAGTTCGTAACACCTGTGGACGGCAGCTTCCAACCGGCCGAAAACCGCTGTGATAAAAGGCGGATTTCGGGTGTGCCGCACACCAATGGAGACTGTATGCAGAGAAGAGTTGAGGCGGTTCGCCGCCGTTTTGAGGGCATGCCCCGGGGGACGCTGCTGCTGCTCCCGCTGCTGTCCTTTTTGATGGTGGCCGTGATTGCCGCCTTTGTGCTGGCCCGAACCCTGAACTATGTCACCGTTACCGACGAGGGCAGCGGCGCCCGGCATGTGCTGCTCACTGCCACCGAGCTGCCCGAGGAGATCGTGGCCGAGGCCGGCCTTGTCACCAGCACCCACGACGAGATCGTCTACGAGCCCAGCGACACCGGCACCGCCGACCTGGTGGTGCGCCGGGCCTTCCCGGTGGCCGTGGAGGCCGACGGCGAGACGATTACCGCGCAGTTTGTGGAGGGCACGGTGGCCGACCTGCTTGAAAAAAGTGAGGTGGAGCTTGGCCCCGAGGACTTTGTGGAGCCTGCCCCGGAGACCCCCCTTGAGAAGATGATGCTGGTGGAAGTGAACCGGGTGGACTACGTGGAGGAGACCCGCCGCGAGGAGCTGACCCCCGAGGCGGTGGAGGCCTGGGTGGCCGCCCTGCCCGAGGACGCCGAGTTTGTGGAGAGCTACAACGGCACCTATGACGTCACCTACCGGGATCGGCTGGTGAACGGCGAGGTGGAGAGCAGCGAGATTGTGGAGCTTGTGCCTCTGGTGCAGCCCCGCCCGGCCGATTCCTACACCATCACCGCCGGGGTGCCCTGTTCCCGCATCGAGGGTTATGACGACATCGAGTTCGGCCCCGACGGCCTGCCCATCGGCTACACCGATATGTGGGAGGGGGCGGTCAGCACGGCCTACTCCTCTTCCGGCGGCCGGGGCGCGTCCGGCCTGGGGCTCTACTGCGGCACCGTGGCTGTGAACCCGAACCGCATCCCCTACGGCACCCGGATGTACATCACCTCGGCGGACGGCAAATTCATCTACGGCTTTGCCATCGCCACCGACACCGGCACCGCCCTGATGGAAAACCACATCGATCTGGACTTGTACTTTGAAACCAACGCCGAGTGCCTGCAGTTTGGCAAGCGGGGGATGAACGTCTACTTCTTCGGGCCGGAGCCGGCCGGGGAGGAAGCCGCGGGCTGATTCGCCCGAAAACGCCCAGAGATTGCACAGCTAACCGCGCCCGCCGGGAACCCCCGGCGGGCTTTTTTGTGTGGCGTGGTATGCTGCGCAGAATTGTGATATACTGTGTGGAAAAGACTGCCGTTTGGCTGCGGAGGGACGATGGGCGCTGGCACGCGGTTCAAAAGCAAAAAAACAGGCCGGGCGCCGGGCGCCGAAGGCCGTATGCGTGTTTGGCGCTGGGTGTTTTACGCGCTGGCTCTGCTGGCCGTGAGCTTCGCCTTTGCCGCCGAGCGGGCCGCCACCGCAAGCTACAACCCGGTGAACGGCGATTTCCAGAGCTACAACGTGTTCCGGCGCATCCTGGCCGGCCAGCTGCCGGTGCGGGACTTTGCCAACTACGTGGGGATGGCCCCGATTCTGCTGAACTTGCCCCTGCTGGCCCTGGGAGGCGGCGGCTTCACCGCCAGCCTGTTCGTCACCAACTTCACCTGCAACGTCCTCTTCAGCCTGTGCGTGC
>JAJDIZ010000071.1 GCA_030266915.1 Ruminococcaceae bacterium OttesenSCG-928-D13
ACCCGTGACGCTCCCCAGCTTTGCCTCGTCCTTTTTGGATATAGCCAGAAATATCAGCAAACCAACAATGCCGGGGATGAGCAATATTTTCATCATGCTGTCGATACCAACTTGCCGTGAAAAAAAGCCCGCAAGATAATTGCCCACTATCCCGCCAAGGCAAGAGGACAGCGCGGAGTAAATAGTTATCCCGGTAAGCAGGATGGCAGACGGTACGATAGAACGCATGTATACCTCGTTTGACTATTACAACAACCGCTGCATCAATCAGAAATTGAAGGGCATGAGTTCGGCGCAATACCGTCTCCATGCCCTTCAATCTACCTGATATAATTCTGTCTGACTTTTTGGGGCTTATTCAATAGCCGGGGGTTGGCGTCAAACTATTTTGCTTCCTATTTTTCTTCGTTTTTCTTTCCGCGTTTCTTCATCACCAGCAGCACGGCGCCGCCAGCAGCGGCCGCGGCCAGCACGGCGATCATCACGACAAGCCAGATGTCCACGCCCTGCTGCCCGGCCGGGGTGTCGGACACCGGGGCCAACGGGGTGTCGGCGGCGGGCAGTACCTCGGCTTCGGCCTCGGGGGCGGCGCCGGCAGGGGCTTCGGGCTGGGCTTCGGCTGCCGCCGGGGCATCCGCGTCCGCGGGTGCCTCAAGGCCGGGAGCGGTGAGCACCGGGGTCTGCGGGGCAACCGGGGTGTAGCCGTTGACGGTGGCAACCCCACCGGTGACGCCGTTGCTGCCGTAGTTGGCATCATCCTTGCCGTCAACCTTCAGGCTGGGCTTCTTCGTCAGGTTGTTCTTTGCCGCGAGCACCTTCTGGTAGGCGGCGTCAACCTCGGCCTGGGTGTTCTCCGCGGTCAGCGCGTTGGCGGTAGTCACCGCTGCCTTCAGGGTGTTCACGCTGGTGGCGGTGTACTTGGAGAGGTCCAGCTTGTCCACGCTGGCAATCAGGGCCTTCAGGGCGCTCAGGTCGGCCTTCAGCCGGGCCTTGGCGTTGGCGGCGGCCAGGGTCTGGGTGGCCGCGTTCACCTCGGCCTGGGTGGCGCCTGTCTTGTTCAGCACAGCCTTCCCGGCGTCCAGGGCCTCTTGCAGGCCCACCAGGGTGCTGGCCACGTATGCGTCGGCATTGGCCAGGATGGCCTCGGCCTGCTTAATGGCCGCCTCAAGGGCCGCGAAGTTGGCCTTCGGGGTTTCGAGGCCGCGCATCGCGTCGCCCAGGGTGGTGAGGGCGTAGGTCACTTCCTCGTCGCCCATGTTCTCGTCGGCCAGCACGGTCTCGGCCAGGCTCAGGGCCTTCTGGAAGTTCTGCCAGCTCTCGTCGGTGAAGACGCCCTTCTGGTAGGTGCGGGCCAGGGCCACCAGCCGCTCGAGGATGGTCTTGTCGCCCTTGGCGCGGGCGGCGTTGATGGCGGCCAGCAGCGCGTCGGAGGCGGCGTCGATCGTCTCCTGGTAGTCGCTGCCGAGGGCGCTCTTGGCGCCGGCCAGCACGCTTGCCAGGGTCTCCTGAGTGATCGGCGTCAGGTTGCCGCTGGCAATCAGCGCCTCGGCCTCGGCGATGTAGAACTCAAGCAGGGTGGTATCCAGCTGGCCATACACCGGCACCAGCTTGGTGGCCGCATCGGTCAGGGCGGCAGAGGCGGCCTCGACGGTCGCCTCGGTGGCGTTGCCCGCGTCGGCCAGGATGGCCTGGGCGTCGGCCAGGGCCGCTGCGAAGGTGGCCCAGCTGTCGGCGGTGTAGGTGGCCTGGTCAAAGCCGCTGTACAGGCCCACCACGAACTCCAGCCACTTGACGGCGTTGCCGGAGGCGCGCAGCACCAGCACGCTGGCGTCGGTCAGCTCGGCGATGGCGGCGGCCACTTCGGCGTCGGTGGCAGAGGCGGCGGCCAGCAGGCGCGCGGCCTCGGCCAGGGCGGCCTCAAAGCGGCTCACGCTGCCGGTGGTGTAGAGCTCGGGGTCGTACTCGACTGCCGACAGTTCGTCGTACAGCTCGCGCAGCTCGCCGCGGTTGTCGGGCGCCGCGTCGGTCAGGATCTGTAGGGTGTCGATGCGCAGGTCGGCCGCCTTGAACACCACATACAGGTCATGGGTGCCGCTCAGGCTGGCGTCGGCGGTGGTCTCCACCAGGGCGTAGCCCAGCTCGCTGGACTCGGCCTGCACCCCGCCCTCCACGTTGGCGTTCTGCTGGTTGTTCTGGGTGTTCAGGATGCCGTCGGCGTCCACATAGACAGCCTCGGTAACCGGAACGGCCAGGGTGGCGATTTTGGTACCGCCGGCGCCGGGCGCGTCGGCCCACAGCTCAATGTTGCCGGCGGCCTTGTCGGTTGCCACGTAGGCGGAGATCTCGGTCATGCCGGTCAGGTCCACCTTCGGGATGGCCACATAGGCGCCGTCCTGCTTGGACTGCACGGCGGAGTAGCCGCCCACGATGGCCTGCAATTTCAGGCTCTGCGCGGTGCGCAGCTTCGAGGCCTCCTGGTACACCACGTCGCTGGCCTTGTAGGCATGGTCGAACACGTTGAAGAACTCGGAGGGATTCAGGGTGGCCACCGGGGCCGCGCCGCCGCCGGTGATGTTGATGGTGGCGGTTTTGCGGATGTCGTAGGCGGAGTAGCCCAGCTGGAGCTCGTAGGCGCCCTCCTCCACAACATAGCCGCCGCTGTTCACGTCCCAGATGGCCAGGTCCTGCGGGTCGACGGTCAGCACAACTTGGGCGCTGGCGCCGGCCGGGATCGCGACCTTCTTGAAGGCGATCAGCTTGTTCTTCGGCGAGGCGTCGCCGTAGGCGGAGTCGATCTTTTTGGCGTAGAGCTGGAACACCTCGATGCCGTCGGCGTTGCCCACGCCCACGTTGGTGGCCGAGACGTTCACGTTGAAGGTGGCGTTGGCCGCCGCGCCGGACGGAGCCGCCAGGGTGAGCTGGTCGTCGGGGATGTAGAAATCGGGGTTGATGTTCACGCCGTAGCCGAACTCGTACTGGACGTCGGCCGGGTCGGCGTACATGTAGGTCAGGCCGGTCTCCTGCGGGTCGGCGTTGGTCAGGTCAACCTTCTGGAAGCGGTAACCGATGTAGTCCTCGCCGCCGTTCACGTAGGCGTTGCTGGCGCCGGAGGGCACGGAGTAGGCGTAGTCATACGCAGGCAGCACATAGTCGCCCATGTACCAGGAGGTGGACATCCGGCCGCTGGGGGTGATCTGCCCCAGCAGGGACTGAGCCATCGCAAGGCCTTCGTACCGGCCGCCGAAGGACTGGTACAGAATGGTGCTGACGTTGTCGTCGTCCTGGATGTTGTAGTCGCTGTTGGGGTCCTGCATCAGCAGCACGTAGCTGCTGCGCACCACCACGATCACCGGCTTGTCCTTCGCGGCGTAGGCGGCCGCGATATCCTTCACCAGCTGGTAGTCGGTGGAGCCCATCGCCATCGAGGTGCGGTCGCGGCCCTCGCCGGCGCTGTTGCGGGCATGGGCGCCCACAAACACCAGGGCGGCCTCGGCGTCCTCAACCACCGAGATGGCCTCGGCGCCCGGGCTGGCCACCTGGTTGAAGGTGAACCGGCGCTCGGGGGCGGTGGTGTCCATGTCGGCCTGGAAGGTGGACGACACGGCGGAGAACGCGCCCTCGGCGGTGCTCTGCAGCATGCGCAGGTTGGTGGAGACGTAGGTGTCGGAGTAGCCGCTGTAGAGGGAGAAGCTGGTGTCACTGTGGCGAATCCGGCCAAGGCGCGGCGGAATCGAGGTGACCTTGTTGGTGTTTGACATCACACCGGCGTCCAGGTCGGTGGTGAGCACGAAGTTGTTGGCGGCCTGGGCGGTGGTGTTGGCCGGGGCGGTGGCGTTGGTGACCCACCGGCTGTTGTGCACCGAGCGCAGCAGCACAGCGTCCTGCCCCATGTCAAACAGCTCGAACTGCTGCCGGGCGGCGACGGTGCCGGTCAGGGCGGCCTCGAAGGTCAGCGCGCCGCCGGCCTCGGCCTCGGGAGCGGTGAGCAGGCGGCCCTGGTTGTCCGCAATGGTGACGACCTGGGCGCCCTGGGAGAAGTTGATCTTCTCGCTGGGGGTGGTCACGCCCGCTTTTTTGTAGAGGTCGGCCAGCTCGAACAGCGGGGTGGTGCCGGAGTGGTCGATGCGGGTGTAGGAGACGGTGCTGGAGTAGGCGGTCTGGGGGGTGTAGCGGGTGTCGGCGTAGTGGCCGGCCACCGCGATCTCGTCACCGGCGGCGGGCAGGCGGCCGTCACTTTTCAGCACCACAATGGCCTCCTGGGCGGCGGCCATGGCGGTGTCGATGTGCGCCTGCACGGTGCCGTTGGCGTTGTTCTCTTTCCAGGTGGCGTCGGTGCCGTCCCGGGATTCATCCACGTAGGGGTAGTGAATCGGGAAGCCCTGGGCGTCCACTTCGTCGAAGAAGCCGGCACGCACCATGTTGGCCAAAAGGCCCCTGGCGGAGTTGCGCAGGTCTTCCTCGTCGATGCCGTAAGCGCCGCTCTTCACCAGGTTATACAGGGCGGCCACGTCGGTCTGGTCGGTGCCCATGGCCCGCACAGACTCGGTGTTGCCCAGGCTCATCAGCGCCAGGGCGTGGGCACGGTCCTGCACGTAGCGGATGTCGTAACCGTTGCCCATGCTGCTGCTGTTGCCCTGCACGGCGTACATGTGGTTTTCGGCGTTGAAGTCCGGCGAGGAGTAGTAGCCGTACTTCGAAATCTGGTTGTACAGGATGTTGTAGGACGAAATCTCGTTGGGGATGCCGTTAGTGCGGCCAAAGGAGGTCATGCCGCCCATGATGGCGCCGGTAGCGTAGCCCTTCAGCGGGCCGGCAATCTGCCACTCGTACATCCCGCGGGCGCCCACGCTGTTGTTCGCCGTCTGGCGGAACCACTCGGTGGTGTAGATGGAGGGGTGCTTGGTGGCAATGATGCCCCGGGTGTAGAAGGTGTCGTCGTCGGTGGAGCCGCTGCTGCTGGCCTTGCCGTCGTTGTAGCCCACAAAGCCCTCGGCCTGGGCGTTGGCCAAAAGGCCCATGTGGTACACGTCCTCGCCGTAGCCCTCGTCGGCACGGCCCGCCAGCGGGTTCACGTGCATGTCGGTGAGCACGCCGAAGGCGATGGTGGAGGAGGTGGTGCCCCGCAGGCCCGACCAGTCGGTGCCGTTGTGGCGGTTGCGGTCACGGTTCATCTGGGTTTGCAGGGTGACCATCTTCTCCTTGCCGATCACCTCACCCACCTGGTACATCAAATCGGGGTTCCAGGTGGTGCCCTGGGCGCTGAAGGTGGGGAAATCGGTGGGGGCGGAGTTGTTGCTGATGCCGTTGGCGTTGTCGGCAGCCGCAAGGCCGCCCGGAACCAGCTTGCCGTAGGCGGCGCTGTCCGGGTCCAGCTTCATGCGGTAGGAGTCCCGCAGGCCGGTGGCGTAGAGCACCACGCCCTCGAGGCCCACCCAGTCGAGGTAGGTGTCGATGTAGGCGTCCAGGTGCTCGGGCACGCCGTCGAACACCGGCATGTCCTTGGAGTAACTCATCGCCTGGTTGAACTCGGCGTTGGTAAAGGTCTCGGGGTTGGTGGCATCCGGGCCGTCCGAGGCGGGGTTGTAGCCCGGCCAGTTGGTGCCCAGCGTTTTGAAGGTGATCTTCGGGGGCTCGGCGGCAAAGGCCGAAACCGCGGGCACCATGCCCGCCATCATGACCAGGGTCATCAGGATGCCAAGCCCACGCTTAACGATAGAGACTTTCATTTCAATCCTCCTTACACTTTGTGTCGCTTTTCTGCCTTGCGGACTGTTCGGGTCGCGTTTCACCTCCTGTTTTTGCAAGCTCCGTATGGGTGGAAGTATGTGATGACAAAATAGTTTGCCGTTGGCAGCGCAGGCGGGTTGAATAGTCAAAAAACTATGTTGTAAATTGTATATTTTGACCATAAGCCCGCAAAAGGGTGCAGCAAACACAGGGGACCGCGCCGATGCGCACATCGGGGGCAGTTTCCCTGGTTTTGGTTCTCGCGGGTTTGACCTTACCGGCGCCAGCCGGGGTAATTGTGACAATTGTATGATATTCCCCCAGCCCCAAAGAGGACATGGAATATCCAGTCAACTTGCCATGGAGAAACAGTCACAGCCAAAAACCGGCGTATACCAGTTGAATATTCATCCAGTTTTTTGCACAAATTCACTGGGGGAAAGCCCCACCACCGAGCGGAAGATGCGGCTGAAATAGAACTGGTCGCCGTAGCCCACCCGCTCGGCCACGTCCTTGATGAAGGCGCCGGGGTTCTGCTGGAGAATCTGCCGGGCCTTCTGGATGCGTATCTCGGTGAGGTAGTTATTGAAGGAGATGTTTTTATACTTGCGGAACCACCGGCTCAGGGTGGTTTGGGACACGCTGAACTTGCCGCAGATGGTGCTGATGGTGAGGGGCTGGTCCATGTTGCCGTGGAGGTAGGACAAAATCGCCTCGAACAGCTGCTCGGTATCGTCCCCCTCCGAGCCGGGGGCCGCCGGGGCCAGCATTTTTAGAAGGGCCAGCATCTCCAACTTCAGCTCCTCCATGCTGCTCACATAGTAGAGGGCCTCGTCCACCAAAAAGGTGTAGCTACCGTACACCTCGGAGAAGTCGTGGTTGCGCTTCATCAGGTGCAGCAGGTAGCGGATCTGGTTTTCGATGTAGATCTGGTTGTGGCCGGCGGCAGCCCACAAATCGAACAGCTTCTCGGCCTCGGCCAGCATTCCGCCGGTGTTTTCGCCGCGGATCATGTACTCCACCAGCTCCCGCTGCTCCTTCTCTTTGGCGGAAGGCTCGGTGTGCCAGTCGGCCTCGGTTCCATCGATGAACCGGCTTTTCCCGATGACGATCCGTTCGTCCAGCTGGCGGTACAGCCTTTTCACCACGCCGGGGAAGTCGGCGATTTGGAAGGGCTCGGGGTGCATCACGGCGGTGACGTAGTGGTAGGGGTTCTGCCCGAGGTCGGCCTCGTACAGCTGGCGGGCCGCCTCTGCAAAGGACCGGCCGGCCAACAGGTCGGCCGGGTAGAGGGTCAGCGCCTCCATCTCGTCCCGGCCGTACACCATCACCGCCTCCTCCTTGGTGGAGAATATCTCGAAGCCGGTCTGCCGGGTGAAGCGCTTCGGCAGGCCGTTTTTGCGGATGATGACGGCGTAGTACCGCTGCGCCGGGAAATAGCGCTCCACGCTGAGGTTTCCGCGGGGGCGGCTGCGGCTGCACATGGCGCGCATCAGCTCGGTGCGGCAGCGGTGCTGGATGCCCCCCAGCACCCCGGCAAGCCGCTCCAGCAGGGCGTGCAGGTCGGAGGGGTTCAGCGGCTTGAGCAGGTAATCGCTCACGCCGGATTGGATGGCCCCCTTGGCGTACTCGAAGTCCTGGTAGCCGCTCACAATCACCGTGACGATCTCCGGGTGGGCCTTGTGCAGGCGGGACACCAGGCCGATGCCATCCATCCGGGGCATCCGCACGTCGGTGATCACGATGTCCGGCAGAACCTCGTCCACCCGGGCCAGGGCCTCCTCGCCGTTCTCAGCCCGGGCCACCACCTGGTACTCCGGGCACTTCTTCTCGATGATGGAACAGATGTGCTGCTGGGCCGACGGCTCGTCGTCGACCACCATCACCCGGTACATCACGCCTCCTCCTCTCTGGCACAGTCGTGCTCGCCATTCTCACACCAGATGGCGCTGATTGTAACCTCCGCCCCCGCCTCGTGGTTGCGAATGGAAAAGCCCAGGTCCTCCCCAAACAGCAGGTACAGCCGGGCGTAGGTGTTCACCAGGCCCATGCCGCCAATCTCCAGCTCCACGCTGCTGCGCTCCTGGGCGATGCGGGCCTGGGTTTCGGCCAGCTTCTGGTCGATTTCGGCCATCTTTTCCTCGGCAAAGCCCTGGCCGTTGTCACGGATGCGAATCACCCAGCGCGCGTTGTTTTTCCAGCCGGCAATCTCCACCCGCATGCAGTCGGTGGCGTTGGCGAAGCCGTGGTTGATGCAGTTCTCCACCACCTGCTGCAGGGCGATCTTCGGAATCACCTGCCCGTGGATGGCCGGGTCCACCTCGATGGAGAAGGCAATCTTGTGCTCGTAGCGGCTCTTGAGCAGGTAGAAGTACTGCTCCAGGTACTCCAGCTCCTGGGCGATGGTGGCGTAGCGGCGCTTGGTGTTGGTAGAATAGCGCAGCATGGCCGCCAGACTGGAGCAGATGTTGCAGATTTCCTCGTCGCCGCCGGCCATCCCCCGCTGGGCGATGACGTTGAGCACGTTGTATAAAAAGTGGGGGTTCACCTGGGCCTGCAAAAGGTCGAACTGGGCCCGCAGCTGCAGCAGCGAGGCCTGTTTTTCCTTGACAATCGACTCCCGCAGCCGCTCCAGCACGTTCCGGTAGGAGAGGTTCAGCGCCTCCAGCTCGTCGTTGGGCATGCTCACCGGAATCTCCCGGGCCAGGTTGTCCAGCTGGGTCTGCTCCATCACCTCCCGCAGCTGGCGCAGCGGCTTTGTGAGGAAGCTGGAGGCGATCAGCACAAACACCAGCGAGATGACGCAAAAAATCAGGGCGATGCCCACGGTGATGGGTGCCACCGAGTTGCTGCCCTGCTGCACGTCGGCCATCGATTCAGCCACCGCCACCACCACGCCGTAGGCCGAGGAGCGGTTCACCGCCATCAGCATGGCGCCGCCACCCGCCCCGGTCTGGAACACCGGCTCGGACGCCCGCTCCGAGAGGTCGGCCCAGGCAGCGGCCGGGTCGGTTTCATCATTATTGCCGTACAGCAGCTCTCCGTCCCCAAGGAAGACCATCACCTCGAAGCTCTCCCGGGGCAGGGTGATGGCCTCGGCCACACTCTCGATGGTGCGCTGCACCTCGATGTACCCGAGGCCGCTGCCCTGCAAGGCCTTGAGCAGGGAAAAAACCTGGGGACGGCTCTGCACGCCCCAGGTATCCTCGTGGGCGCCCACCAGCACTGGCTGGCCCTTGGCCTCGTCGGCCGCGACAAGCCAGGGCATGTCGCCAAAGGCCGCCACCTTTCGGGTGGCCAGAGGCGGCGGGGTTCGGCTGCTCACCACGTCTCCCCCGGGGTTGAACAGCACCACCCGGTAGAAGTCGTTCATCACATAGTCGATGTTCAGGCCGGTTTCAATCGTCTTCTGCGCGCTGTACAGATAGGCCTCGTCAATCTCGATGACCGACTGGCGGGCGGCCGCCAAAAGGCGGATGCTCTCGAGGATCTCCGCGTCGGACAGAATGTAGCGGGTGCGGGTGTCCATCGGCTTGATCAGCTCGTCAATCTGGTTGGTCACCTGCTGGGCCGCCACCTCCAGGTTGCGCTCCTCGGTGCTGCGGTACTGGTCCACGCTGTAGCCGTAATACACCAGCGCGATGACCACCCCAACCAGTAGGATGAACACCGTGTAGGTGACGATAATCTTGGTTTGAAAGCGCATCCCCAGCCCCCTTGTTGCTTACAGCCGTGGTGTCGCCGGCGGGTTTGCCTTTGCCCGGCAGCAATTACCCTTTTACAGCCCCGGCCACCATGCCTGCCACGATCTTCTTGTTGAAGATGATGAACAGAATCAGCATCGGGATTGTAATGATTATAACATCCGCAAACAGCAAGTTAAAGGAGCTGCTGAAACGGCCCATAAAGCGGTAGAGGGTCAGCTGCACCGTCACATTTTCGCTGCCGGGCAGGAAGTAGAGGGGATTTGTGAAATCGTTGAAGATGGTGACCGCGTTCAGGATGGTGATGGTGGCGGTCACCGGCTTCAGAAGCGGGAAGATGATGCGGAAGAACAGCCGCCAGCGGCCGCAGCCGTCGATGATGGCCGCCTCCTCAAGGTCGGCCGGGATGGAGCTCATGAAGCCCCGGTAGAGCATGATGGTGAACGGGATTTGCAGGGCGATCTCCACCATCACCATGCCGAAGATGGTTTTGAAGATGCCGATGCCCTGCAGCACCCAGATGGTGGGCAGGATGGCCGGGGGCACCATCAGGCCAATGAGCACCACGGCGTTCACCGCGCCGGTAAGCCTGCCCCGCCGGCGCTGGAGCACATAGCCGGCCATCGAGCAGACCAGAATCAGCCCCAGCACCGAGAACAGGGTGATCAGGCCGCTGTTCCAAAAGCCCCGCAGCACGGCGAACTTGTCGGTCTGGATGACCTCCCAGAAGTTGCCCCACTCGAAGGTTTCGGGCAGGGACAGGCTGAGCTTGTTGGCCTCGGGCCGTGACTTCAGCGCGTTGAACAGCATGAACAGGAAGGGGACGATGAAGATCAAAAACACCGCCGCGATGCCAAGGATGTCCCAGATGGGGTTATATTTTTTCACCTTGTCGCCCATCTAATCCACCTCCCTGCTGATCAGGAATTTTTGCAGCGGGAACGCGATCACCGAGATCAGCACCAGCATCACCACGTTCCCGGCGGTGGATAGCCCATAGAACCCGGCGGCGTACTGGTTGTAGATGGCCGAGGCAATCACGTTGGTGGCCGCGGTGGGCACACCGCTGGTCATGGCCCAGATAAGGTCAAAGCAGCGCATACCGCTGACGAAGGACAGGATGATGACCGAGTTCATGGCCGGGCGCACCAGTGGCAGGGTGATGGTGCGTACCTGCTGCCATTTGCTGGCCCCGTCTATCGAAGCGGCCTCGTAGTAGCTGCGGTCGATGGCCTGCAGGCCCGCGATGTAGATGACGGTGGCCACACCGACGCCCCGCCACACGTCGGTGGCGATGATGCTCAGCAGGGCAATGTCCGGGTTGCCCAGCCAGTCCACATTGGGCAGGCCGAAGAAGCCCAGCACCGTGTTGAACAGCCCCTTGGAGGGGTGCATCAGCGCCCGGAAGGTGATGCCCACGGCGATGGTGGAAACCAGGTTCGGGAAAAAGATCACCGAGCGCAGAAAGCCCTTTGATTTGATCTTGCTGTTCAGGAACAGGGCGATGAAGAAGGCCAAAACCACCTTGAGGCCGCTGGTGAGCACCGCGTAGACAAGGGTATTCCGCACGCTGACGCTGAGGGTCCGCTCCGAAAAAAAGACCCTGAAATTCTCCAGCCCCACAAAGCGGAAGCTGCTGAAATCCCACACCGTCAGGCTGAAGTAGAGCGACATCACCATGGGCAGCAGGAAGAAGATGC
>JAJDIZ010000072.1 GCA_030266915.1 Ruminococcaceae bacterium OttesenSCG-928-D13
CTGAGAAGGCCAACGAAAAGGCGATGCTGGAGGACGGCGGCCCGCTGGGTGCCGACGTGTTTCTGGCCGGGCATCACGGCAGCTCCACCAGCAACACCGAGGCCTTTGTGGGGCAGGTGTCGCCCGGCCTGGTGGTGGTCAGCTGTGCCGCCGGCAACAGCTACGGCCACCCCCACAAGAGTGCGCTGAGCGCTTTTGAAGCGGCGAACGCCCGGGTGCTGCGCACCGACAAGGACGGCAGCGTGGTGGTGCGCCCTGCGGAAACCGGCCTTGCCGTGGGCACCGAAAAAGAGCTGCGGGAGGCTGCTTAAGGGAGGTTTGAATCCATGTATTTTTCCATCGACCGGAAGATTGGCCAGCGCGCCATGCTGACCGGGGAGGACCGTAAGCCGCTGGAGGTACCGCTGGAGATGCTGCCCCCCGGCGCAAAAGAGGGGGACATGCTGCTGTACGAGGGGGGCAAATTCTACCCCGCGCCGGGCAAGGCCGACGAACGCCGCCGGCAGGTGGGCGAGGCCCTGGCCATGCTGCTGCGCCAGGGTGGGAACAGTGATGACGACGGCGACGAATAGCGGGCAAGGCGGGCGCAGCCTGCGGGCCTTGGCCCGGCGGCCCAAAAATCGCCGCATTTTGCGCGGGCTGTGGGATAGTATAGGTGCAAAACGCAGGGACGCATAAGGACAAAACAGCCACCAAGAGGAGGGTTCCCAATGAAAAAGTTTTTGCAGGAATTCAAGGATTTTGCCCTGCGAGGCAACGTGATGGATTTGGCCGTGGGCGTCATCATCGGCGCGGCATTCCAGACGGTGGTCACTGCTCTGACCGACAACATCCTCTCGCCGATCATTGGGCTGTTCACCGGCGCGAATTTTGACAGTCTGGTGCTGAATATCCCCACCTGGAGCGGCGAAATATCGCTGAAATACGGCAGCTTCATCACGGCACTCATCAATTTCATCATCATGGCTTTTGTGATTTTCCTGCTGGTGCGCGGGATGAACCGCCTGGCAAAAATCGGCCAGAAGCCGAAGCCCGCCGGTGAGCCGGCCACCATGAGGTGCCCATACTGCCTCACCGACATTCCCTTTGGCGCCATCCGCTGCCCCCACTGCACCGCCGAACTGGCCGGCGAGGCGCTGGAAAAGGCCAAGGCCGACGCGAAGGGCTGAGAAAAAGCAAAAATGAATCGCCACGGCACCGAACCCGTAGACAAGCAAGCCCCCGGCCAAAACTGGCCGGGGGCTGCTCTTATGGCTGTATCATCCGCTCAGGCAAAAGCCCGGCACCGCGCAGGGGACGATCTCGATTTTGCGCCACACGTCGCCGGTGATATAGGGCTCGTTGTCCAGCCACTCGGCCTGCATGGCCTCGCGGGAGGGGAAATCCACGATCATCGCCGATCCCGCCATGCCGCCCGCATCGTTCAGGATGGCGGCGGCATAGAGCAGCGTTTTCTCCCGGTACATCCGCTCGGCGCCGGCCAGGTGCTCGGCCCGAACGGCCTGCCTGCGGGCCGGGGCCTGTGGGTCGGTGCCGTCGTACGCTGTAATCAAAAATTGCATCCTTGGTCCTCCTTGGCTATCTCATTGTGAAATGGTAAAATCGGCCCGTTCACCGTCAAAACTGCCCAAAACCCCGGCTAGGATATCCCCTGCCACACGCCCCGGGGCGTGCACCGCCACCGGGATGTAGCTGCCGGTATAGCCGGTGAAGCGGCCGTCGGGCAGCGGGGTTTCCAGCAGCACCCGCTGGCGGCTGCCGGCTTGGGTGGCAATCCACTCGGCGCGGACCTCATCCGCCACCCGCTGGGCCTCGGTGGCCCGGGCAGCCTTCTCGGCCTTGCTCAGTTGGCCGTCCATCCCGGCGGCCGGGGTGCCGGGCCGGGCAGAGAACGGAAAAACATGCACCTTCAAAAAGGCCATCTCGCGGATGAAAGCGAGGCTCTCATCAAACTCGGCCGCCGTCTCCCCGGGGAAGCCCACAATCAGGTCGGTGGTGAGGCCGCAGCTTGGCATGGCAGCCCGCAGCTTTGCCACGGTGTCCCGGTAGAGGGCGGTGGTGTAGGGGCGGCGCATCCGGCGCAGCACCGCGTCCGAGCCGCTCTGCAGGCTCAGGTGGAAGTGGGGGCAGAGCTTTTCGTTTTGGGCCATCTGTTTGATCTGAGCGTCCGGCAGCAGGTCCGGCTCAAGGCTTGAGAGGCGCACCCGCTCGATGCCGCCCACTCCGGCGGCCCGCTGGGCCAGCTCGGCCAGGTTGGTGCCGGTGTCCCGCCCATAGCTGGAGAGATTGATGCCGGTGAACACCACCTCGGCGTAGCCGGCGGCGGCCAGCTGTGAAAGCTCGGCCAGGATGCCGGCCTCGTCCCGGCTGCGGGCCGGGCCCCGGGCCGTGGGGATGATGCAGTAGGCGCAGCGGCGGTTGCAGCCGTCCTGCACCTTCACAAAGGCGCGGGTGCGGCCTTCCTGCTGGCCGGCGGGCAGCGCTTCGAAGGCGGCGTCCCGCCCGAGGGGAGCGATCTCCACCACCGGCAGGCCGGTGTCCAGAAATTGCTGCACCAGCTCGGGCAGCCGGGCGCGCCTTGCGGTGCCGCAGAGCACGTCGGCCCCGGCCTTGGCCGCTCCCTCGGGGAAGGCCTGGGGGAAGCAGCCGGTGAGCACCGTCACCACGCCCGGGTTCAGGCTGCGTGCCCGGTTCAGCGCCCGGCGGCTCTTTGAGTCCCCGCCGGCCGTGACGGTGCAGCTGTTCACCACAAACACGTCGGCCGCCTCGTTGGGCGGCACCACAAGATAGCCGGCGCGCCGGAAAAGCTCCTCCATCGCGCCGGTTTCGTTCTGATTCACCTTGCAGCCAAGGGTGTAAAATGCCACTCGCAAAGGGATATGTCTGCCTTTCAATGGGATGATGGATGTATCGGACTATCCGATTAAAATGGGAAGCGCGACAGCCCGCACGGCGGGCATTCCTCCACTCACGTACTCCGTACGCCTGCCAAGGCATGTTCGCTCCAGAAAGCCCACCGCACGGGCCTTCTACACTGTAGGGCGGCGCGACAACCTGACGGACAGATAGCTGTATTATACAGGCGCGGGGCGGGCGTGGCAAGGGCGGCTCACGCCTGCGAGGGGCCGTCCCCATCTTCCGGGAACTCGAAAATCGCCTCGATGGGCGCCCCTACGGCCCGGGAGATATCCACCGCCAGCTTGAGGGAGGGGTTGTATCGCCCGGCCTCGAGGCGCAGGATGGTCTCCCGCCGCACCCGCACCCGCTCGGCCAAGGTCTCCTGGGTGAGACCGGCCAGCTGTCGGTATTTTTTCAGGTTGCTGGTGAACTCACCCATGGCTCACCCCTTCAACTCATAATGGCGGAACAGCAGGGCGAAGATGAGGTTGCACAGCACAAAGAAAGCCGCCAGGGTGATCACCCAAACGACCAGCGGCGCCATTGGGATGGCCCCAAGCACAAAGATGACCACAAACAGGCCCCACAGCACCACCGGGAACATTGCGCTGCGGGCGCGTTTCAGGTTTTCGTGGTAGCGCTCGTCCGGCATTTCCACCGCCATGCGGGCGATGATGAAATAGGAAAAATAACCGAAATAGGCGAACCACGCCAGGTTGCCGGGCCAGCCTGTGAAGAAGTAGGCGCAGCCCATCAGCCCCAGAAAACCCATGCAGCCCAGCACTTTCAGCCGCCGGGGACTAGCGTCATATTCCATTTGCGGCACCTCCATATTGTGATAAATACATCACTCGATATGACAATTATATCACCTTCAAAATAATTGTCAATATTCGGTGAACAATCCTTTTCGCCCATCAAATTCGGTTGACTTCCCCCTGCCTTTCGGCTAGAATGGTTACAAGGAAATGACAGATTCTCGAAGGGAGTGATTCAGCTTTGAGCGTACGCTTGGAGACAGGGTACATTGCACCCTTTGTGCGCCAGCACGAGCTTGGGATGATTGCGCCGCAGGTGCTTTCGGCCCACGAGCAGCTGGAGGGCAAAACCGGCCCGGGCAGTGAGTTCACCGGCTGGCTGAAATTGCCAGGGGACTTTGACAAAGCGGAATTTGCACGCGTGAAGCAAGCGGCGGCCAAGATACAGGCGAACAGCGACGTACTGGTGGTCATCGGGATCGGCGGCTCCTACCTGGGGGCGCGGGCGGTCATCGAGGCGGTCAAGTCGGCGCAGTACAACCTGGTCTGCAAAGGCACGCCGCGTATTTTTTTCGCCGGGGCCAGCGTCAGCGGCGCCCAGCTGGTGGACCTCGTGGCCCTCTGTGAGGAAAAAGATTTCGCAGTGAACATGATCTCGAAAAGCGGCACCACCACCGAGCCGGCCGTGGCCTTCCGGGTTTTCAGGGACCTGCTGGAGAAGAAATACGGCAAGGATGGCGCGAAAGAGCGTATCTATGCCACTACCGACAAGGCCCGCGGCACCCTGAAAGAGCTGGCCACGGCCGAGGGCTACGAGACCTTCGTGGTGCCCGACGACGTGGGCGGCCGCTACAGCGTGCTCACCGCGGTGGGGCTGCTGCCGCTGGCGGTGGCCGGGGTGGACATCGATGCCCTGATGGCCGGCGCCGCCGAGGCGATGGAGAAGCTTTCGGTGTGCGACGCGCAGAACGACTGTTACAACTACGCGGCCCTGCGCAATATCTTGTACCGCAAGGGCAAAACCGTGGAAGTGATGGCCAGTTTCGAGCCGGACTTTGCCATGATGAACGAGTGGTACAAGCAGCTGTTCGGCGAGAGCGAGGGCAAGGATCAGAAGGGCATCTTCCCGGCCAGCGTGGTGTACACCACTGACCTGCACTCGATGGGCCAGTACATGCAGGACGGCGGCCGCCACCTGTTTGAAACCATGGTGGCCGTGAAAAAGCCCCGGGCCGAGATGAAGGTGCCCGACACCGGCGAGGACTTCGACGGCCTTGGGTACCTGGCGGGCAGCGGCCTTTCCCATGTGAACGAGATGGCGATGCAGGGCACGATTCTGGCCCATGTGGACGGTGGGGTGCCGGTGCTGGTGCTGGAAACCGACAGCCTGGCCGAGCACGACCTTGGCTACCTGATCTACTTTTACGAGAAGGCCTGCGCCATTTCCGGCTACCTGCTGGGGGTGAACCCCTTCGACCAGCCCGGGGTGGAGAGCTACAAGAAAAACATGTTCGCCCTGCTGGGCAAGCCCGGCTTCGAACAGCAGGCAAAAGCACTGGAGGAACGCCTGAAAAAGGCGAAGTGAAAGCAAAACAGAGGCTGATCAAAGGACGACAAAACAGAAAACGGAGGTTGTGACCATGATCAAACTTATTGTTGGGAGCCGCGGGTCGGGCAAAACCAAACAGCTGGTGGATCTGATCAACACGGCGATCAAAGAGGTGAACGGGAACATCGTCTGCATCGAGAAAGGCATGAAGCTCACCTATGATCTGGACCACAAATGCCGCTTGATCGACATGGAGGAATACCGTGTCGAAGGGGAAAACATGCTCTACGGCTTCATTGCCGGCATTATGGCGGGCAACTACGATATCGAAGAAATCTACGTGGACGGCATTTTGAAGATTCTGGACCGCGACCTGGACGCCCTGGGCCGCGTGCTGGAGAAGCTGGAAGTGCTGAACGGCGAGAACTGCAAGTTCGTCATCACCGTCTCCGCCGAGGAGTCTGCCTTGCCCGAAAGCGTGAAGAAGTTCGTGTGAACGCTGCATCAACCGACACTGACATAAGCAGGGCGCCGCGGAGGGTCGTGACCCGTTCGCGGCGCCTTTGCGCCAAAGGCAGAGAAAACCAGCCGGCAGGGCCGGCAGAGGGGAGGGGACCATGGCCCCCAGAACACTGGATGTCCAGCAGCTGATGCGCGACGGCGGCACACTTGCCGGCAGCAGCAGCTATGATTTCTCCGCCCGGGATTTCCACGAGTTTGCGATGTCCGGGCCGGTGTCTTTTCACTGGGAAGCCCACAGCACCGGCGCGGCCGTGCGGCTGGATTTTACCCTGGAGGCCGGCTACGAGGCCGCCTGTGTGCGCTGCCTGGAGCCCTTCACCGGGCAGCTGCTGGTGGAGAAAAGCTACGATATACTGCCCGAGGAGCTGGTGGGCGAATACCCCGAATACCCCACCAGCCGGGACGGCGAGATTGACCTGGAGGAGTTCGCCTATGGCGAGGTGGTGCTGGAGGCGCCGATCGTTCAGGTGTGCCGCGAGGACTGCCCGGGCCTCTGCCCGGCCTGCGGCCGGCCGGTGGTCGAATGTGCCTGCGGGGCCTCCACGGCACAGGAGGCCGAGGCGTCGCCTGCCCCCGATCCACGCTGGCAGGCCCTGCGGGATTTGCTGGACGACGGCTCAAACGAGGCGTGAGACTGGCGCTCTGTGAAAAAAACGGTGAAAAACCTGCTTTTAGGGCTTTACAGCCGGCAAAACTTACGGTATAATATAGCGGTTGACATCAATCGGCTGGGCTTAAGCTTGGCCGTATACACCACTGGATGAGGAGGTGCTTACCATGGCGGTACCCAAGCGGAAACATTCCCAAGCCCGGCGAGACAAACGCCGCAGCAACGTGTGGAAACTCAAGACTCCCACACTTGTTACCTGCACACAGTGCGGTTCCTACACCGTGCCTCACCAGGCGTGCGGAAGCTGCGGATTCTACAAGGGCAGGGAAGTAGTCAAGCAGAAAGAAGCGTAAGCACGACGCAAACGCACAGGGGGGCTTTGCCTCCCTGTTTCTTTTTACACAGCGGCACGCCAAACGGCGCACCCGCCAACCGAGGGGACGATATGCCGGTTACCATCAAAAGCGTGGCACAGGGCAGCCCGGCCGAGGCGGCTGGGCTGCGCGGCGGCATGCGCCTTTGCTCGGTGAACGGCCACCCGGTGGACGACGGGCTGGACTACGAGTTCCACACCGCGGCCTCCTCCCTGGTGCTTGCCGCGCTGGACGGCGACAAGCAGCTCTTTTTCCGGGTGGAGAAGGACGAATACCAGCCGCTGGGCTGCGAGTTCGAGAGTTACCTGATCACCGGGCAGCACCGCTGCATCAACAGCTGCGTGTTCTGCTTCATCGATCAGCTGCCCGCCGGGATGCGGGAGTCCCTCTACTTCAAGGACGACGACGAACGGCTTGGCTTCCTGTTCGGCAACTACATCACCCTCACCAACCTGACCGAGCGGGAGCTGGCGCGGATCATCGAGATGCGCTTCTCCCCGGTGAACATCAGCGTACACACGGTGAACCCCGAGCTGCGCGTTCAGATGATGGGTAACCGGCACGCCGGGGAGGCGCTGGGCGCTATCCCAAAGCTGGCCGCTGCCGGCATAGCCATGAACTTCCAGCTGGTGCTGGTGCCCGGCATGAACGACGGGGAGGAGCTGCGCCGCAGCATCCGCTGGCTGGCCGGGTTTGCCCCGCAAACCGAGAGCATCGCCGCCGTGCCGGTGGGCCTCACCCGGCACCGGCAGGGCCTGCCCGAGCTGGCTGCCTACACCGAGCAGACCGCCGCCGAACAGCTGGACCTGATGCTGGCCGAGGGCGAAAGGCTGCTGAAAGAAACCGGCAGCCGCGTGTTTTATCCCTCGGACGAGTTTTACCTGCTGGCAAAGCGGCCGCTGCCGGACGAGGATTTTTATGAGGGCTATCCCCAGCTGGAAAACGGGGTGGGCCTGTGGCGGCTGCTGCGCGAGGAGTTTGCGGCGGCCCTCGAGGAATACGAGGGGGAGGACGGCTCCGACATCGCGGTGGATATCGCCACCGGTGTGCTGGCCGCCCCACTGCTGGAGGAGCTGGCCGGGCTGCTGGCCGAAAAATTCCCGGGGGCGCGGGTGACGGTGCACACGGTGGAGAACCGCTTCTTCGGCCCGGGTGTCACGGTGGCTGGGCTGCTCACCGGCGGGGACATCATGGAACAGCTGGCGGGCAAGCTGCAAAGCGGCCGGCTGCTGCTGGTGGCCGATATGCTTCGTGCCGAGGGCGACCGCCTGCTGGACGACACCACCCCCGCCGAGATTGGCGGGGCGCTGGGCGCGGAGGTGGAAGTGGTGCCCCGGGGCGGCGAGGCCCTGCTGGCGGCGTTGCTGGGTGAAGGGGAGGACTGAGCGGGTGCTTAATGTACGTTTTGGCCGCGCCACCGCGTGCCGTGGCATTCCTCCGCTCACATGCTCACGCATATCCTTCATCGGCACAAGAAGTCCGATGGCTGTCGTAGCAACTGCTAATTGCACACAAAGTGTCCGCAGCCCTAGGTTCGCTCCAGAATGCCCCGGCCCACGGTGCCGCTACATTTGTGGTATCCTGACAGTGGGATATTTGGAGCAATAAACGACAGATCAATCAAACCAAACTGAAAGGCGGTGACGGCATGTCCAAACCCATCGTTGCCATCGTTGGGCGGCCCAATGTGGGCAAGTCCACCCTGTTCAACAAGCTGGCGGGCCGGCGGCTCGCCATCGTGGAGGACACCCCCGGCGTCACCCGGGACCGGCTCTACGCCACCGCCGAGTGGCTGGGCCGGGAGTTTCTGATCATCGACACCGGCGGCATCGAGCCCCACACCGACAGCGAGATGCTCAGCCACATGCGCGCCCAGGCCGAAATTGCCATCGAGACCGCCGATGTGATCCTGTTTGTCACCGATATGCACAGCGGCGTCACCGCGCAGGACAGTGACATCGCCCCGATGCTGCTGCGCAGCGGCAAGCCGGTGCTGCTGGTGGTGAACAAGGTGGATGCCACCGGCGCCACTCCGCTGGAGGTGTACGACTTCTACTCCCTGGGCCTGGGCGAAATCTACCCGGTGAGCAGTGTGCACGGCCATGGCACCGGCGATCTGCTGGACGCCGTGGTGAGCCACTTTCCCGATGCCGGGGACGAGGAAGATACCGAGGACCGCATTCCGGTGGCGGTGATCGGCCGGCCCAACGTGGGCAAATCCAGCCTGGTGAACAAGATTCTCGGTGAAAACCGGATGATCGTGGCCGACGAGGCCGGCACCACCCGGGACGCGGTGGACAGCGACGTGGACAACCAGTGGGGCAAGTACACCTTCATCGACACCGCCGGCCTGCGGCGCCGCAGCAAGGTGGAGGACGGGGTGGAGCGCTACAGCGTGGTGCGCAGCCTGGCCGCGGTGGAGCGCGCCCGGGTGGCGGTGATCCTGATCGACGCCACAGCCGGCTTCACCGAGCAGGACAGCAAGGTGGCCGGCTATGCCCACGAGCAGGGCAAGGCCTGCATCATCGCGGTGAACAAGTGGGACCTGGTTGAAAAAGATGACAAGACGATGGATAAGGAGCGCAAGAAGCTGGAGCACGATTTCAGCTTCATGAGCTACGCCCCCATCATCTTCATCAGCGCCAAAACCGGCCAGCGCCTTTCAAAGCTGATGGAGATGATCAACTACGTAGACGGGCAGAACGCGATGCGCATCACCACCGGGGTGCTGAATGGCCTGCTGGCCGACGCCACCGCCCGGGTGCAGCCCCCGGCCGACCGGGGCCGCCGGCTGAAAATCTACTACATGACCCAGGTGAGCACCCGGCCGCCCACCTTCGCCTGCTTTGTCAACGAGAAAAAGCTGTTCCATTTTTCGTACCAACGCTATCTGGAAAACCAGATTCGGGCCACCTTCGGCCTCACCGGCACCCCGGTGCGCATGGTGATACGGGAGCGGGATGGCCGGTCGAAGTAGGGATAAACGAGGCTGAGGTGCCGCCGTGCGGTGTCCGATATTCACTCCGGTCACGTGCTTCGCACATCCTTAGCCCTAGGTTCCCTCCATGAACATCGGCCCCCGCACGGCTTTCGGGAAGCTGATGTGCCATGTGGCGACCGCGGCAATCCGGCTTGAAGCCCGGCACAGGGATATGATATACTGATCGGCAAAGATTCTAAGTTTTGTTTGGAGGGGTCAAACTTGGTTTCAGGGCTTTTTATTCTCGCTTTGGTACTGGCGGCGGTGGAGGGCTATCTGATTGGCAGCGTCAGCTTTGGGGTACTGGTGAGCAAAGCGCTGTACGGCAAGGACGTGCGCACCCTGGGCAGCCACGGCGCCGGCATGACCAACGTGCTGCGCAACTTCGGCAAAAAGGGCGCCGCCATTACCATGCTGGGGGACACCGCTAAAGGTGTTGCCACGGTGCTGCTGGGGCGTTGGCTCATCCTGCTGCTGGCCCCCGGCACCGACACCCTGTACGGCGCCTATGTGGCGGCGGTTTTCACCCTGCTGGGCCACATGTTCCCCCTCTACTTTGGCTTCAAAGGCGGCAAGGGGGTGGCCACCTCCCTTGGGATCATCGTCACCCTGCAGCCGGTGCTGGCCATCGCGCTGCTGGCACTCTTCCTCGTCGTGTTCGCCATCTCGAAGATGGTATCCCTTGGGTCCATCATCGCCATCGCCTTCTACCCGGTGACCACCCTGCTGTGGTGTCTGTTCGTTTCCCATCAGGACGTGGTGTTTTCCACGGTGTGCGCGGTGCTGTTTGCCGTCCTCGTCATCTACATGCACCGGGGGAATATCCAGCGCATCCGCAACGGCACCGAGTACAAATTCGGCCAGAAGAAAAAAAGCGGAGATGCAGCGCCTGATTCGAAGGAAGAATAACCAATAGCCAAAAGATAAAAAGAAAAACGCCCGGAGCCGAAGCTTCGGGCGTTCTCTTTTGCAGTTTTAATGCATCCACACAGGCATGCCCACGCCAAACTAGACCGCGCGGGTAACTTTGCCTGCACGCAGGCAACGGGCGCAGGCGTGGATATATTGGGGGGAGCCGTTCACCATCGCTTTCACCCGCTTCACGTTGGGTTTCCACATCCGGTTGCTCCTGCGGTGGGAGTGGGACACTTTGATACCAAAGCTGACCCCTTTGCCGCAAACACTGCACTTGGCCATTTCTGCACCTCCTGTGCTATAAAGTCTAACGGGCAGGGCCGCCCGTTTCAGTCACTAGAATAGTCTACCAAATTTCGGCGCGGAATGCAAGCCCTATTTCGAGAATTACCTGGCCCAAATTACTCAGCCTTGGCCGCCGCGTCGATCTTTTGCATTGTGCGGATGATGGGCATCTTTAAGAAAATGGTGATTGCCGACAACCTGGCCGCCTTCACCGCCGGCATCTTCAGGGAACCCGCGG
>JAJDIZ010000073.1 GCA_030266915.1 Ruminococcaceae bacterium OttesenSCG-928-D13
AACGCGAGCTGGTGAAGCTGCGCCTGCTGGAAACCAGCCCGGTGGACGCCCGCGCCGCCGCCGACGAGCTATCAAAGGCCACCGGCGCCGAGGTGGTGCAGGTGATCGGCCGGGTGGTGGTGCTGTTTCTGAAGAAGAAAAAGGAGAGCGCCTTTGACTGGGTGTGAAGGTGATTCAAAGGGGGCCGGGGCGCCCGCGGAACAGGCGGCCCCGAAGCACGCCTCCAAAACCCTGGTGTTCGGCGGCAGCTTTGACCCGCCCCACACCGGCCACCTGAACCTGCTGGCAAACGGCATTGCGGCGGTGGCGCCAAGCCGGGTGGTGGTGGTGCCCGCGGGCACGGCCCCCCACAAGGCGGAAAGCCACACCCCGGCCGAGCTGCGCCTTGCGATGTGCGCCTGCTTCCAGCCAGCGTTCCCGGGCCTTGAGATCAGCGACCTTGAACTGCGCCGGCCGGGCAAGAGCTACACCTGGGACACCCTGCTGGCCCTGCAAGCTGCCGCCCCCGATGAGGATTTCTGCCTGCTGGTGGGGGGCGACATGCTGGCGGGTTTCACCGGCTGGTACCGCTGGCAGGACCTGCTGGCCCGGGCCACCCTGGTGGCCGGCGGCCGCCACCCAAACGAGATGCCGGCCCTCGAGCAGGCGGCCGAAACCCTGCGGACCGCCGGCGGGCGGGTGATCCTCGCCGAAGGGCCGGTGCTGGAGTTGAGCTCCTCCGGGCTGCGGGCAGCCCTCGCAAGGGGGGACGATGCCGCCTGGGCGCTGATTCCCCCGCCGGCAGACGCCATTGCGCGTGAGCACCGGCTGTACACAGATGAACCCTGACCGCTCCTACATGACATAAAAACCCATGACATGGAGGCCGGTATGACGATAGAGCAGGCGAAGCATCTGGCAAAAAAGCAAATGACCCCCCGGCGCTACCGCCACACCAAGAACGTGGCGTCGGCGGCCCGCGCGCTTGCGCAGCGCTGGGGGGTGGACCCTGACCGCGCCGAGCTGGCCGGCTGGCTGCACGACATCGTCAAGGAGTACACGAGCGGCGAGTTGTTGCAGCTTTTGGGCCAAGATGATATAATGGCGGGGTTAACCAGGCAGCGCCCGGTGCCGATCTGGCACGGCCCCTGTGCCGCTATCTACGCCCGGCACACCCTGGGGGTGGAGGACGCCGACATTCTGGACGCCATCGCCTGCCACACCACCGGCCGCAGAGGCATGACCACGATGGACAAGGTGATTTTCCTCGCCGACGCCATCAGCGCCGAGCGCAGCTTCGACGGGGTGGAGGCCATCCGCGCCCTGGGCGAAACCGACCTGGACGCGGCGGTTCTGGCCGCGATGGAGAACAACGTGGCCTATCTTGAGGCCAAAGGCAAAACGCTGGACACCGAGACAATGGACGCCATCGCGGCACTGAGGGAGAAGGCGTAAAAGTGGGAAAGACCCTCGCAGGAGGCAGTAAATTTGGACAATCAACCCCGTAAACCCCTGTATGACTATGACAGGGAGACCTCGAAGGGCGCCGGCTCCGGTTCCGGCGGCGTACCGCCGCTAAACCAGCCCCCAAAGCCGGACGACGGCCCCGAAATACTGGCCCAGGCCCGGCCCCGCGCGCAGGGGCAGGCGGGCCAGGGACAACCCCCCCGGCGGCCCGGCGGCCCGGTGCACACCTCAAAGGTTACCGCCGAGCGCAAGCGCAAAAAGCGCCGCCGCCGGCGCATCGCCGTCATCAGCATCAGCCTTGTGGTGCTGCTGCTGGCCGGGGTGGCCGTGTGGGGCCTGACCATGATCAACAACATCGGCAACACCATCCGCGGGGAGGATACCGACGGCGGCATTGTGCCCGACACGGTGAAGCCGGCCAACATCCCCGAGTACACCGGCAAGAACATCGTTTGCGGGCTGATTCTCGGCATCGACTACGACAACGAGACGGCCGACGGCTATGTGGACGAGACCAACAAAGTAGGCAACACCGACCTGATCATGTACCTGATGTACAACACCAAGACCGACGAGGCCAACATCCTGCAAATTCCCCGGGACATGTTTGTGGGCACCGAGGTGGAGACCAACGGCGTGGGCCGCGTCAACGCGCTCTACCGCTACAGCAGCGACGAGAACAACCGGGTGAAGCCGCTGGCCGAGGCCCTTTATGATCAGCTGAAGCTGCCGGTGGACTTCTATATCACCGTGGACATGGATGCCGTGAAGGCCATTGTGGACCACGCCCAGTTCATCAAGATATATGTTCCCCACCGGGTGACAGATGCCAACACCGGCAACCTGTTGATCGCGGAGGGCTGGCAGAACATCACCAGCCAGGAGATTGAGTATCTGGTGCGCAACCGCAACTACGCCGGCAACGACATGGAGCGCCAGCGGGTGTGGCAAAGCGTGCTCTCGGCCCTGTTCCGCGAGTTCAAGCGGCTCTCCTCCAGCGACCTTGTGATGTGGATGCGCATTTTGCTGCACTACGTGAAGGTGGGCGGCATCGACGTGTGGCAGGTGGGCGGCCTTGCCCAGGAGGCTTTGAACCTGACCGCCGAGAAGCTCACCTTTGTGCAGCCGCCCTATTGGGGGTGCGATTATTACCCAACAAAGGGGCCGCTTGCCGGCATAAGGCAGGAGCTGGTCTCCCTTGAACCGGAGGAAACCGCCGATATCCTGAACCAGTATTTCCGTCCCGATGGGCATATGGTGCCGGTGGAGGAACTGAACATCCAGACCCTGCCGGTGAACCAGTACGGTCAGGGCCCGGCGGTGATCCGCAGCATGAAGGACGTGCAGGACACCGAGCCCGAGATGCCGCCCTCCTAGTAAGCCGGGTGCGGATCTATAGCATGCAAAACAGGCCGGCCAACAGGCCGGCCATTCTCAAAACGGAAAGAGGAATCAGGTCAGACGCCATCGGCAATGCGGTAATACAATCGAAAGCGTGATTTTTTGGCACGAGACAACCGAAAGCACAGCTACAACACCGGGCGCGCCGGCAAACGCCAGGGCGTTTCGGGCCGTCCGGCCGACCACGACGACCTGGACCAATATCTGGGCGGCGGGGATGCCGGCTATGACGAGCTGGACCAATACCTGCCGGTGGTGCCGGTGAAACGCCGCCGCCGCTGGCCCGTGGTGCTGGTGGCCGTTGTGCTGGCGGCCATCCTTGGGGTGGTGGGGGTGTTTGCCCTCTACAGCCACTACGTGACCCCCGGCGGCCTCGGCACCATTCTGCCCTTCAATTTTGGCGGCGATGACCTGACGCCCTACAAAAAAAGCGACGTGGTGCACATCCTGATCGTTGGCATTGACAACGAGGAGGGCCGAAGTTACGGCGCGGGCCTGGGCCTCACCGACATGCTGCTCTACTGCCGCTATGACCTGAAAAACAACCGGCTGAACATGCTGCAGGTTCCCCGGGACAGCTACATCGGCGAAGATTACCCCACAAACGGCACCGGCAAGATCAACGCCCTTTTGATCTCCGGCCCGGATAAGGACAACCCGATCAACAACCTGACCACCGCGTTCCAGGCCCAGTTTAAGCTGCCGGTGGACCACTACGTGGCCCTTGACATGGACGCGATGAAAACCATCGTGAACACCTTTGGCGGGCTGAAAGTTTACGTGCCGCGGGACATGAGCTACGGCGGCAGCAGCCTTCAGCAGGGCTGGCGCTGGCTGGACGGCGACGCCGCCGAGTTCTTCGTGCGCAACCGCCATGGCGCGGGCTTCGAGCGGGGCGACATCGACCGCCTGGACAACCAGCGTCACTTCTACTCGGCGCTGTTCCGCCGTTTCCTGAACCTGACCCCGAAGGACATCTCGAACCTGCTGCCGGTGTTCAAGGCTTACTGCAACAGCGATATCGGCCTTGGGGACATGATCGGCATCGCGATTGCGGGCCTGAACCTGGACGCCGAGAACGTGCTGTTTTGCAAGGCGCCCGGCGCCACCGGCGAGGGGCTGGACCCCACCGGCCAGAACCGCAACAACTACTACCTCGACCTGTACGGCCGCGGCACCGAGGACGCCCCCGGCCTGGCCAGCCTGCTGGACCAGTATTTCCGGGCCGAGGGGGACAGCGTCTCTGCCGACGAGCTGCTGCTGCCCAAGATCAACATCCCGGCCAGCTACGCCCTTTACCCGCCCAACGTGCAGATGATGGGCTCGGTGCAGGAGGTGGAGGGCGGCGCCGACGTGGACGTGGAGCCATAACCTGAGTAATAGCATATCTTATTAAGGAGTATTTGATGGAATCATTGGAGCTGGCTAAGACCATCGCAAAAATTCTGGACAACAAGAAGGCCCAGGACATCAAGGTGCTGAAAGTGCGCGACCTGACCGTGCTGGCCGACTATTTCGTCATCGCCTCGGGCGGCAGCACCACCCAGGTGGGGGCGCTGTACGACGAGGTGGACTTCCAGATGGGCGAGAAGGGCATCGAGAAGACCCGGGAGGAAGGGGCCGCCACCCGCAACTGGATACTGATCGACTACGGCGCCGTGGTGGTGCACATCTTCTACCCCGAGGCCCGGGAGTTCTACGCGCTGGAACGCATGTGGGCCGACGCCGACCCTGTTGATATGAGCTTTTTGGAGGAGGAACCAAAGGCATGACCGAGAGATATGATCCGAAAACAATCGAACCCAAGTGGCAGAAGGTGTGGCTGGAGGAAAAAACTTTTTCCGTGCGTGAAGACCCCGCCAAGAAGAAGTTTTACGCTCTGGTGGAGTTCCCCTACCCCAGCGCCCAGGGGCTGCACGTGGGCCATCCCCGGCCCTACACCGCCATGGACGTGGTGGTGCGCAAGCGCCGGATGCAGGGCGAAAACGTGCTCTACCCGATGGGGTGGGACGCCTTTGGCCTGCCCACCGAGAACTTCGCCATCAAAAACCACATCCACCCGGCCATCGTTACAAAGAACAACATCGACCGCTTCCGCAGCCAGATTCAGGCCCTGGGCATCAGCTTCGACTGGGACCGGGAGGTGAACACCACCGACCCGGCCTACTACAAGTGGACCCAGTGGATCTTTCTACAGCTCTACAAAAAGGGGCTGGCCTACAAGAAAGAGATGAGCGTGAACTGGTGCACCGGCTGCAAGGTGGTGCTGGCCAACGAGGAAGTGGTGAACGGCGCCTGCGAACGCTGCGGCAGCGACGTGGTGCGCAAGGAAAAAAGCCAGTGGATGCTGAAAATCACCGAGTACGCCGGCCGGCTGATCGATGACCTGGAGGGCCTGGATTACATCGAGCGGGTGGCCACTTCCCAGGTGAACTGGATTGGCCGCAGCCACGGCGCGGAGATCACCTTTGGCACCACCGCCGGCGACGAGATGGTGGTGTACACCACCCGGCCGGACACGGTGTTTGGCGCCACCTACATGGTGATGAGCCCCGAGCACCCCTACCTGAAAAAGTGGGCCGGGCAGCTGAAAAACCTGGACGCCGTGGCCGCCTACCAGGACGAGGCCGCCCACAAGAGCGATTTCGAGCGCACCGAGCTTTCGAAGGACAAGGAGAAAACCGGCGTGCGCCTCGAGGGAGTGGCCGCCATCAATCCGGCCACCGAGCAGGAGATTCCGATCTACATCTCTGACTACGTGCTGGCCAGCTACGGCACCGGGGCCATCATGGCGGTGCCCGGCCACGACGAGCGCGACTACGCCTTCGCCAAAAAATTCGGCCTGCCCATCGTAGAGGTGGTGGCCGGCGGCGACATCGAAAAGGAGGCCTTTACCGACTGCGAAACCGGCGTGATGGTGAACTCCGGCTTCCTGGACGGCCTCTCCGTGGACGAGGCGAAGAAGGAGATCACCGACTGGCTGGTGCGCAAGGGTAAAGGCGAGGCCAAAACCAACTACAAGCTGCGGGACTGGGTGTTTAGCCGCCAGCGCTACTGGGGTGAGCCGATCCCGATGGTGTGGTGCGACAGCTGCGGCTGGCAGCCGATCTCTGAGGACCAGCTGCCGCTGGAACTGCCTTACATCGAAGATTTTGAGCCCACTGCCGAGGGGGATTCCCCGCTGGCCCGCCACGACGAGTGGGTGAACACCACCTGCCCCAAGTGCGGCGGCCCCGGCAAGCGGGAGACCGACACCATGCCCCAGTGGGCCGGCAGCAGCTGGTATTTCCTGCGCTACTGCGACCCCGACAACGCCAAGGCAATTGCCGACCTGGAAAAGCTGGCCTACTGGATGCCGGTGGACTGGTACAACGGCGGGATGGAGCACACCACCCTGCACATGCTCTACAGCCGGTTCTGGCACAAGTTCCTGTTCGACATCGGCGTGGTTAAAACCAAAGAACCCTACATGAAGCGCACCTCCCACGGGATGATCCTTGGGGAGGACGGCCAGAAGATGAGCAAAAGCCGCGGCAACGTGGTGAACCCGGACGACGTGATAAGCGAGTTCGGGGCCGACACCATGCGGGTGTACGAGATGTTCATTGGGGACTTCGAGAAAACCGCCCCCTGGAACACCGCCTCCATCAAGGGCAGCCGCCGCTTCCTTGACCGGGTGTGGGCCTTGCAGGACAGCGTCTCCAGCGAGAAGGGGGTTCGCCCGCAGCTGGAGGCTCCGGTGCACCGCACCATCAAGAAGGTGACGAATGATGTGGAGCACCTGAAGCACAACACCGCCATCGCGGCGCTGATGAGCCTGCTGAACGACTTTGTGGCGGCCGGCGGCCCCACCAAGGACGAGTACAAGGTGTTGATCCACCTGCTGAACCCCTTTGCCCCCCACATCTCTGAGGAGCTGTGGCAGCGGATGGGCTATGGCGGGCAGGTTGCCGCCGCCAAATGGCCCGAGTGGGACGAGGCCAAAACCGTGGAGGACACCATCGAGATTGTGGTGCAGGTGAACGGCAAGCCCCGCGGCCACATCACCGCCGCGGCCGACATTGGCAAGGAGGAAGCCCTTGCAATGGCCAAGGCCGACGAGGGCATCCAAAAGCAGCTGGCGGATAAGCAAATCGTCAAAGAGATCTGGGTGCCGGGCAAGCTGATCAACTTCGCGGTTAAGGGATAACCCGCGCAGGGTGGGCCATTTCTGCAAGATAATCGCTTTTTCAATGATTGAACGACATGTTTCGACATGTCAGCTCCCGCGCTTGTGCTATATTGGCATAAAAGGGCGTTCGCCAACAAAGAGCGAGGGGGCCGGCAATGGACGAACTTCAGAAAGAGTACACCCTGTTGTTTAATGGCATCACCGACACCATTCAATCTCTGGAGCGCACCATCCAGCGGCTGCGGGCACTGCAGCAAAAGGCGGAGGCGATGTGCGTTGACGGGGACGATGAGGACGAGGATAAGATGCACGCCTGAAGGTATTGGGCCGGAGTTTAAACCGTTTTTTGGCGCGGCAAAAGGTTGACACCCCGGCCCGATACGTGTATAATCTATTTGTTATCCATGCGGCCAGTGCATGGCTGTAAGCCTGTGCAGCTGCAAGGGTAATAACTCCTGCCTTTCGGCATTAGGGAGGGACAAAGATGTCGGAAATCCGGGTTAAAGACAACGAATCGCTGGACAGCGCCCTGCGTCGGTTCAAGCGTTCGTGCGCCAAATCGGGCGTTTTAGCCGAGGTTCGCAAGCGCGAAGCTTACGAAAAGCCTTCGGTAAAACGTAAGAAAAAATCTGAAGCGGCCCGCAAGCGTAAATTTAAATAGGGCACAAAGTGCCAATTTTATTTTTGCAGCGGGCGCTGGATAAGCGCGGACAAGCGGGCACCCATGGTGGCGCCCGCTTTTTCTTTCATCAGTATTTTTTTCTGTTCAATTTGGAGATTAATATCAAAAGGAGAACCGTGATGGCGTTGCTTGTGCCCGATGTCATCTTCAAGGATGTGACCCACATCTCCCTCGAGTTTTTGCGGGAGCTTGGGGTGCAGGGCCTGGTGCTGGATGTGGACAACACCCTCACCGGGCACGGCAGCTACGAGCTGCGCCCCGATGTGGCCGCCTGGCTCGAGACGATCAAGGGCAGCGGCATCAAACTGATGCTGGCCAGCAACAATACGAGGGAGCGGGTGGCCCCCTTTGCCGAGAAGCTCGGCCTTGACTACGCCAGCTTCTGCTGCAAGCCCCTGCCCCTCTGGATCAAGGCTGCCCAGGACAAGTGGGGCCTGCCCAGGGGGTCCCTTGCCCTGGTGGGAGACCAGCTTTTCACCGACCATCTGGCCGGCAGCCTGTGGGGCGTCCGGGTGTTTTTGGTGCGCCCGATGTACAAGGACTCAAAGCCCACCATCCGCCTCAAGCGCATGCTGGAGCGGCCCTTTTTGAAGAAATATTACGACAAGGGCGGGAAGATACTTTGAGTGAGCCACAGGCGCAGGGCCCACGCTTCGGCCCGGCCGGGCACAGCGAATCCTTCAAGACCCTGGGCTTCAAGAAAACCGAGAACGCCCCCAAATACGTGCATCACTTTGGGCTGAGTGCCTACGAGTACCAGGCCGGCCACGGGGTGCGGCTAAACCCGGCCACCGGCACGGCGCTGGCGGCAGGCTTTTCAGAGCTGGGTGTCGCGCCCAGCATCCACGCGCCCTACTACATCTCGCTGGCCTCGGCCGAGGCCGAAAAGCGGCAGAACAGCCTGGATTACCTGCTCAAGAGCGCCCAGGCCGTGGATATCCTCGGTGGAAACCGGGTGATCTTCCACCTTGGCGGGGGCGGCGGAATGCCCCGGGACGAGGCCCTTGGCCTCGCGGCCCAGATGCTGGACGAGGCCCGCGCCCTGCTGGACGGGGAGCAGCTGGCCCACATTCACCTGTGCCCAGAGACGATGGGCCGCAAAAACCAGCTGGGCAGCCTCGACGAGATACTGGCCCTGTGCAGGCGGGACCCCCGGCACATCCCCTGCATCGACTTCGGCCACCTGAACGCCGTGACCGGCGGTGCCCTGAAAACCCGGGCCGACTTCGCCGCCGTGGCGGAGGCGATTGCCGGCGCGCTGGATGACGTACGCGCAAAAACCTTCCATGTCCACTTCTCCAAGATCGAGTTCACCCCCGCCGGGGAGAAGCGGCACCTCACCTTCGAGGACAGCGTCTTCGGCCCGCCCTTCGAGCCTTTCCTCGAGCTGGTGGCGGACTGGAAGCTGGCCCCGGTGGTGATTTGCGAGAGCGCGGGCACCCAGGCCGAGGACGCCCGGGCGATGATGCAATTTTACGAAAAGTATATCAAAATGGAAAAATAACATATAGGCTAAATTCGGGCCAAAGCGGCCCAGCCTGTGGAAGGAGAAGGGCATTATGAACGAGCGCGCAAAAAAACTGGTGGCGGCCATGCCGGCGGGCTTTGAGGCGGCCTACATCGGCACCGAGGCCAATCGGTTCTACCTGCTGGATTTCGACGCTGGGGACGCCGGCCACCTGCTGGTGCTGCCAAACGAGCTGGTGTACATCATCGACTCCCGGTACATCGAGATTGCCCAGCGGGAGATCACCGACGCCCGGGTGGTGCTGGAGGAGGACGCCATGGCCCAGCTGGCCGCCGAGCTGAAGGCGGCGGGCGCCACCCGGTTGTATCTGGAGGATGGCATGCCCATCGCCGGCTGGAATCGGTTGAAGGGGTGGATACCTGGCGTAGAATATGATGTCACTTCTACTCTGGGTGATACACTGGTCGGACTGCGGCAGATCAAGGACGCCGAGGAGCTGGCCCGGATGCGCAAGGCCCAGCAGATTACCGACGCCTGCTTCACACACATCCTGTCCTTCATCAAGCCCGGGGTGCGGGAGATTGACCTGATGCTGGAGATGGAGCACTTCATGCGCTCCCACGGGGCCGAGAAGCTGGCCTTTGATACGATCTGTGTGGCCGGGCCAAACACCAGCCTGCCCCATGGCGTGCCGGGGGAATACAAGGTCCAGCCCGGGGATTTCATCACCATGGATTTTGGCGCCAAGTACAAGGGCTACTGTGCCGACATGACCCGCACCGTGGCCCTGGGCGAGCCCGGTGAAGAGAAGCGCAAGGTGTACGACACCGTGCTGAAGGCCCATTTGGCGGGCATTGAAGCCGCCTGCGCCGGCAAAACCGGCAAAGACGTGGACAAGGTGGCCCGGGACTTGATTGGCGCCGCCGGCTACGCGGGGGCCTTTGGCCACGGCCTGGGCCACGCGGTGGGCATCGACGTGCACGAGGACCCGCGCTTCTCCCCGAAGTGCGCCGACATTGTGCGCGCCGGCATGATGATGACCGTGGAGCCCGGCATCTACCTGGCCGGCAAATTCGGCTGCCGCATCGAGGACATGGTGCTGATCACCGAGGACGGCTGCGAGCCCATGCCCACCAGCGAGAAGCAGCTAATCATCCTTTGACGATGGCGCAAACTGGCACGGGCAGGGTAAAGTCAAGTGTTTGTCGCTAAAAAACTTGACAAATTAAGGCCGGTTATTTTTGTGATTTCTTCGTCTAGGAGCATATTGCTTGTTTTGCCGTTGAATATTTGCCGGGGGTAGTTATTAATCCAGTTTTGGATTTCTTTGATTTGTTGCTTGGTGTACTTGGTCAGTGATGTACTTTTGGGGATATGGCGACGGATCATTTTGTTGATGTTCTCGTTGGTGCCTCGTTCCCAACTGCTGTAAGGGTGGCAGTAATAGAGTTTGGTGCGGTTGTTCTTTGTTATGCCCTCTGTGTCGTCAAATTCGGTCCCGTTGTCCACTGTGATGCTTTTGAATATATCTTTGAAGTGAGGGGCGCAAAGGCGTTCTAGGCGATTTATGGCGGCTACCACGTTGGTAGCCGTTTTTTGTCGTATTTTTATAATCAGCTCGGCCCGGGTTTTGCGTTCAGAGAGAACAAGGAGGCAAGCGCCTTTTCCCTTGGCTTTGCCTATTACAGTGTCCATTTCCCAATGGCCGAAGGTTTGGCGATCTTTTACTTCCTGTGGTCTGGTGTCTATGCCGGGTTTGAGGGCGTTCTTGTAGGCTACACGGCGTACCTTGTTGTACTGCCGTTTTCTTTTGCCCAGCGGAAGGTTTTTGTTTGTGATTCTGAGAAACAGGCCGTCATTGATGTAGCGGTACAGGGTGGTGTGGCTGATGTGG
>JAJDIZ010000074.1 GCA_030266915.1 Ruminococcaceae bacterium OttesenSCG-928-D13
GAATGCCCCGGCCCACGGCGCCGCTGCCATAAGTGGGTGCCTTTAGTGTGCCCAGGATTAGCTTAAAAAGAACTTCTAGCCAGTCGGGGAGAGCGGCGGCTGTTCCCAGAGAAAACGTCAGCCGCAAGCGGCATCAAGAACAACGGCCCCTTTGTTGTACTTGATGCAGCGCGCTGCCACCGCAGTGGCGTTTCGGAGCGCAACCGGGCGTAGCCCGGCCCTTGGCGCGGAGATGAAGGTAGTTTTCGGCGGGAATGGCCGCCGATATCCCCGGCGGTAAGTTATGCGCAAACCCGCTCAGCCCGCCGGTGTACTTGGCTTCGGCTCCGGCGCGCCCTTATCCCCGCCGCGCGTAGCAGTGCGCCCGCACCACCAGGCATAAACGGGGCTGCGCCCCGGGCCCATCATAGGGGCCGATGGGCCTGCCCGGTGGCTTGCCGCACTGGCGGCGGGTGCCAGTTGTTTTGGCGCAATCGCGCCAAAGCCAACTGTCAGCCCCCTTGAGGGGGCCCCTCCCTGGCCACCAGCAGCACGGCCAGCAGAATCACCACGCAGCCCAAAACCACCTGCACGGTGAGCTTCTCATTAAAGAATAAAATGCCCACAATGATGCTGGTAACCGGCTCGAAGGTGCTGAGGATGGCGGCGCTCTGCGGGCCGGCAATGTGCACCCCAACCTGGAACAGCTGCACTGCCACAAAGGCCACCAGCAGGGAAAAGGTCACCATAGCGGCCCAGCCCTTCGGCCCAAGGTCGGTTTTGATGTTGTTTGTGGCAAGGCCAATTGGCAGCATCACCAGGCTGGCCACGATGTTCATGTAGAAAATCAGCTTCAGCGGCGGAATGCCCCGCAGGCTGCTTTTGTCCAGCCAGATAATGTAGAATGTGTAGGTGACGCCCGAGGCGAAGGCGATCAGGATGCCGGGCAGGCTGGTGGCGCCGTCTCCCGACGCCAGCAGCACCATGCCGGCCATGCACAGCGCAACGCACAGCACCTTCATCCGGCTGGGCTTTTCGCGGAAAATCAGCATGCCGCACAGAATCACCAGCACCGGGTAGCAGAAGTGGATGGTGGTGGCGATGCCCGAGGGGATGAAGCTGTAGGAGGTGAACAGCAGCACCGCCGTGCCGCCGTAGCCGAACACCGAAATGAGCAAAATGTCCAGCAGCTGCCGCTTAGTAACCCCGAACGGGATTTTGGCCAGCTTCAAATAGATGGGGATAGGCACCGAGGAGATGGCGAAGCGGTAGAAGGCCACGCTGAACGGGTTGCCCCCCTCGGCATAGATGGTTTTGGCAAACAGCGGCATCAGCCCGAAACAGACAGCCGAGACGATTGCCGCCAGATTCCCTTTCATGCGCCGGTTCATGGCTCCTCCTTCGCCGGGTGTGCCGGCTGATTTCCTCATCAGTATGAACATAGCGTAATTAAGCAGGTACAATGCCTAACCTCTCTATCATATTCCGCGGGGTGGGTGGCGGTCAACCCCCAGAGTGGGCGCTCCCTTCGGAAGCGGAAATTTTGACGAAATTTCGTTCGAGGGTTGACAATCCGCGGCCGACCCCTTAGGATAAAATTAATTAAATATTTTCGGTTGATGGATCCGGGAGAGATTGCGCCTCGCGCAACGCCGAAGGGGACTGTGTGGATAAGCTCTCAGGCAAAGGGGACCGGGTCCGGACGAACACTCCGGAGAAGCCGTTGATATACAATGGCGCCGAAGAGGCAAGCGCGGGGGTCCCGCGTGAATCTTTCAGGTCAAAAAACGGGGACGCACGCATTGTTGTGCGTCCCTTTTTTGTGTTTTGCCGATATTTTTAGCATGGAGACAGACCTATTTTTGAAACAGGAGAGATACACATGGAACTGAAAACGCCGCTGTACGAATGCCACCTGGCCGCCGGTGGCAAGATGGTGCCCTTTGCGGGCTGGCTGCTGCCGGTGCAGTACGCCGGGGTGATTGACGAACACATGGCGGTGCGGCAGAAGGCCGGGCTGTTCGACGTCTCCCACATGGGCGAGGTTACCCTGACCGGCCCGGACGCCCTGGCCAACCTGAACCACCTGTTCACCAACGATTTCACCAGCCTGGTTGTGGGCAAGGTGCGCTACAGCACCCTGTGCAACGACGCCGGCGGCGTGGTGGATGACGTGCTGGTGTACCGCACCGGGGAGAACGCCTACCTGCTGGTGGTGAACGCCGCTAACCGCCACAAGGATGTGGACTGGATGCGCGCCCGCCTGACCGGCGACGCCGCGCTGGAAGACGTCTCCGACAGTTACGCCCAGCTGGCCCTGCAGGGGCCGGCGGCCAAGGGCATTCTGGAGAAGCTGGCAAAGCCCGGGGACATCCCCGAGAAGTACTATTCCTTCGTGGAAAACGCCGAGGTGGCCGGGGTGAGCTGCCTGCTGAGCCAGACCGGCTACACCGGTGAGCACGGCTACGAGCTGTACTGCGCCGCGGCCGACGGCCCGAAGCTGTGGGACGCCCTGCTGGCCGCCGGGAAGGACGCGGGCCTGGTGCCCGCCGGCCTTGGCGCCCGGGACACCCTGCGCCTCGAGGCCTCGATGCCCCTCTACGGCCACGAGATGGACGACAGCATCACCCCCCTCGAGACCGGCCTTGCCTTCTGCGTGAAGATGGACAAGCCCGACTTCATCGGCAAGACGGCCCTGGCGGAGAAGGGCGCCCCCAAAATTGCCCGGGTGGGCCTGAAAATCACCGGGCGGGGCATTGCCCGGGAGCACTGCCCGGTGTTCGCCGGGGAGGCCCAAATTGGCGAGACCACCAGCGGCACCCACCTGCCCTACCTGAACGGCGCCTACGCCATGGCGCTGATTGACAAGGCGCATTCCGAGCCGGGCACCGAGCTTGAGGTGGACGTGCGGGGCCGGCGCATCACCGCCGAAATCGTGCCGCTGCCCTTCTACAAGCGGGGCTAGGCGCCGCGCTGACGCGCAGAATCACTGAGATCAAACGAGTTTAAACTATATAAAAACAAATACAAAGGAGAATCACCATGAACATTCCCGCCAACCTGAAATACTCCAAATCCCACGAGTGGGTGGAATTCACCTCCGACACCACCGCCAAAATCGGCCTGACTGACTTCGCCCAGAGCGAGCTGGGCGACATCGTGTTCGTCAACCTGCCCGGCGTGCTGGACACCGTCACCGCCGGTGAGAGCCTGGGCGACGTGGAGAGCGTGAAGGCCGTCAGCGACATCATCTCCCCGGTGAGCGCCACCGTGAGCAATGTGAACGAGAAGCTGGCCGACACCCCCGAAAACCTGAACAGCGACCCCTACGGCGCCTGGCTCATCGAGGTGGAGGAGATCACCGGCGCCGAGGAGCTGCTGGACGCCGCCGCCTACGAGGCCTTCTGCAAGGAGGGCTGAGGATGGGACACTACCTGCCCTCCACCGAGGCCCAGCAGCAGGAGATGCTGCGGGCCATCGGTCTCTCGGCCCCCGGTGACCTTTACGCCGCCGCCCCGGCCGCCCTGCGCCTGAGCGACGGGCCGAACATCCCCGCCGGGAAAAGCGAGCTGGAAATTCGCCGCGCCTTCGAGGTGATGGCGGCCAAAAACACCGTGTATCCCACCATCTTCCGGGGCGCCGGGGCCTACCGGCACTACATCCCCAGCATCGTCTCCACCGTCACCGGCAAGGAGACCTTCCTGACGGCCTACACCCCCTACCAGGCCGAGATGTCCCAGGGGATTTTGCAGTCGATCTTTGAGTACCAGACGATGATCTGCGAGCTGACCGGGATGGATGCCTCCAACGCCAGCGTGTACGACGGGGCCTCGGCCGCCGCCGAGGCGGTGGCGATGTGCCGCGACCGCAAGCGCTCAAAGGCCCTGGTGAGCGCGGCGGCCAACCCCGACGTGATTGAGACCATCAAAACCTACTGCTGGGCCGCCGGCACCGAGGTGGCGCTGGTGCCCGAAAGGGACGGCGCCACCGACCTTGACGCCCTGAAGGCCCTGCTTGCCGACGACGTGGCCTGCATCTACGTGCAGCAGCCGAATTATTATGGTATAATCGAAGACGGCGCCGCCCTGTGCGAGGCGGCCCACGCCGCCGGCGCCAAGACAATTATGGGGGTGAACCCGATTGCCGCCGCGCTGCTCAAAACCCCGGGCGAGTGCGGGGCCGACATCGCGGTGGGCGAGGGCCAGCCCCTGGGTATGCCGCTGGCCTTCGGCGGGCCCTACCTGGGCTTCATGGCCTGCACCGCCGCCATGACCCGCAAGCTGCCGGGCCGCATTGTGGGCCAGACTGCCGACGCCGAGGGCCGCCGGGCCTTCGTGCTCACCCTGCAGGCGCGGGAGCAGCACATCCGCCGGGAGAAGGCCTCCAGCAATGTCTGCTCGAACCAGGCCCTCTGCGCGATGACTGCCGCCGTCTACATGGCCGCCATGGGGCCGGGCGGGATGGAAAAAGCCGCCTCCCAGTGTGCCTCCAAGGCCCACTATCTGGCCGCGGAGCTGGAGAAGATTGGCTTCAAACGGGTGCACGGCGGGGAGTTCTTCCACGAGTTTGTCACCGGTTGCCCGGTGGATGCCGCCGCCCTCGAAAAGAAGCTGGGCGAGAACGGCATCCTCGGCGGGCTGACGCTGGAAAATGGGGACATCCTGTGGTGCGCCACCGAGATGAACACCAAGGACGAGATCGACCGTCTCGTAGCGCTGGCAAAGGAGGTGGGCTGATGGACCTGCTGTTTGAAAAGAGCGTGGCGGGCCGCGCCTGCACCCTGCTGCCGGAAAACGACCTGCCCGATTACGATTTTGCCCCGGCCCAAAAGCGCGCGGCCGCGCCAAAGCTGCCCGAGCTTTCCGAGACCGACATCAGCCGCCACTACAGCGCCCTCGAGCGCCGCGCCCACGGGGTGAACAACGGCTTCTACCCGCTGGGCAGCTGCACCATGAAATACAACCCGCGTGTGAACGAGGCGGTGGCGGCCCTGCCGGGCTTCACCGAGGTTCATCCGCTGCAGCCCGACGCCACCGTGCAGGGCTGCCTCGAGGTGCTGCGTCTGGCCGAGAAGTACCTCGGCGAGATCACCGGCATGGATGCGATGACCTTCCAGCCGGCCGCCGGCGCCCACGGGGAGCTGACCGGGGTGATGCTGATCAAGAAATACCACGAGGCGAAGGGCGAGGGGGCCAAGCGCACCAAGATCATCGTGCCGGACAGCGCCCACGGCACCAACCCCGCCACCGCCGTGATGTGCGGCATGAGTGTGGTGAACATCACCTCCGGGCCGGACGGCTGCGTGGACCTTGAGGCGCTGAAGGCCGCCGTGGGGGAGGACACCGCCGGCCTGATGCTCACAAACCCCAACACCCTCGGCATCTTCGAGAAGGACATCTGCGAGATCACCGAGATTGTGCACGAGGCGGGCGGCCTTGTGTACTACGACGGCGCTAACCTGAACGCCATCATGGGGGTTATCCGCCCCGGAGACATGGGCTTCGACTGCGTACACCTGAACCTGCACAAAACCTTCTCCACCCCCCACGGGGGCGGTGGCCCCGGCAGCGGGGCGGTGGGCTGCAAGGCATTCCTTGCCCCCCACCTGCCGAAACCGGTGGTTGTGGAGGAGAACGGCGCCTTGCGCCGGGACGGAAGCCGCCCCGGGAGCATCGGCAAGGTGAAGGCCTTTGACGGCAACTTCCTGGTCACCCTGAAGGCGCTGGCCTACGTCATGACTCTCGGGCGCGCGGGCATCCCGGCCGCCGCCCAGAACGCGGTGCTGAACGCCAACTACATGATGCACCGGCTGAAAGAGCGCTACAGCGTGGTGAGCAGCGAAATCTGCATGCACGAGTTTGTGGTCACCCTTGAGAAAGAGGCCAAGGAGAAGGGCGTCACCGCGATGGATATCGCCAAAGCCCTTCTGGACGAGGGCATCCACCCGCCCACGATGTACTTCCCGCTGATTGTGCACGAGGCGCTGATGGTGGAGCCCACCGAGACCGAGGGCAAGGAGGGGCTGGACGCCGCCGCCGACGTGTTCATCAAGCTCTATGACAAGGCGATGGCAGACCCGGACTGGGCCCATGCCGCCCCGCGCACCACCCCGATTGGCCGGCCGGACGAGGTGGCCGCGGCCCGCAACCCGGTGCTTCGGTACCAGTTCGGTTAGGGTAGCTCGGGAAATGGTCAAGGGGCGTTCCTCCACTCGCATGCTTCGCATATCCTTAGCCCTAGGCTCGCTCCAAAACGCCCCTCGCCCATTTCCCTGTGAGCACATTAAAAAAATCACCAATCACCAACGACAGTATAGAGCAAATCGGACCATGGGAGGGTATAATGACCAATGAAGTGATGCGCTACATCAGCCAGTTCGACCCCGAGGTCGGCGCCGTTATCGAGGGGGAGGCCGCCCGCCAGCGCCGCAACCTGGAGCTGATCGCCTCGGAGAACATCGTCTCCACCCCGGTGATGATGGCCGCCGCCAACGTGATGACCAACAAATACGCCGAGGGCTACCCGGGCAAGCGCTACTACGGCGGCTGCGAAGAGGTGGACAAGGTGGAGCGCCTGGCCATCGAGCGGGCCTGCAAGCTGTTTGGCGCCGAGTACGCCAACGTGCAGCCCCATTCGGGCGCCAACGCCAACACCGCGGTGTACTTTGCGCTTTTGAACCCTGGCGACACGGTGCTGGGCATGAACCTGAATCACGGCGGCCACCTGACCCACGGCAGCCCGGTGAACATCAGCGGCAAATACTACAATTTCGTGCCCTACAGCGTGGACGACGAGACCCAGACCATCAACTACGACACCCTGCGGGCCTTAGCAAAAGAGCACAAGCCCAAGATGATCGTGGCCGGGGCCTCGGCCTATCCCCGCGCGCTGGATTTTGAGAAGTTTGCCGAGATTGCGAAAGAGGTGGGGGCCTACCTGTTTGTGGACATGGCCCACATTGCCGGCCTTGTGGCCACAGGGCTGCACCAGAACCCGATGCCCTACGCCGACGTGGTGACCACCACCACCCACAAGACCCTGCGCGGCCCCCGGGGCGGCATGATTCTGTGCAGGGACGCCGAGTTCGGCCTGCAGTTCAACAAAGCCGTGTTCCCCGGCTTGCAGGGTGGCCCGCTGATGCACATCATCGCCTCGAAGGCGGTGTGTTTTGGCGAGGCGCTGAAGCCCGAGTTCAAAACCTACCAGCAGCAGGTGGTGAAGAACGCCGCCGCCCTGGCAAACGCCCTGATGGCCGAGGGCTTCACTCTGCTTTCCGGCGGCACCGACAACCACCTGATGCTGGCCGACCTGCGCAGCTTTGAGCTGACCGGCAAGGAGATGCAGAACCGGCTGGACGAGGTGTACATCACGGTGAACAAGAACACCATCCCCAACGACCCCCAGAGCCCCTTCGTCACCAGCGGGGTGCGCATCGGCACCCCGGCCGTCACCACCCGTGGCATGAAGGAGGCCGAGATGAAGGAGATCGCCGGCCTTATCAAGCTGGCCGCCACCGAGTTTGAGACGAAGCAGGACGCCATTCGCAGTGCGGTGGATGCCCTGTGCGGCCGCTTCCCGATCTACGAGGACTGAGTATTTGCACAAAAAAAGAGGCGGCCCGCCGGGCCGCCTCTTTTTTTAGGCCAGTTGAATGTCCACCGCGCTGTGGGTGCCAAGGTCCAGCACCTCGCCGAGCCTGACCGGCACCGGGGCCGAAAAGCTTGGCCCGCCGGTGACAAAGGTGTGGTACTCCCCGTTTTCACCGCAGGGGTCGGCCCCGAGGCGGGCAAACTCCGCCACCACCTCGGCGGTGAGGGGCTGGCCCAGCAGCGGGCGGTAGGCATTTTGTACGCACTTGACAACCGGCGTGAAGCCCGCGGCGATGATCTCGTCCACCACGGCCCGCCGGTCTGCCTGCCAGAGAGGCAGTACACACTCGAGGCCGGCATTCGCGCAGCGTTCCCGGTTCCATTCGAGGTGGCCCTCGATGTCGATGTCCCCAAAGACACAGGCCTCGGCCCCCATGGTTTTGGCCTCGGCCAGGTTTTCCTCGAGGGCGGTGTGGTAGTGCTCCCCCTCGCAGGGGCAGCACAGCAGCGGCACGCCCAGCCGGGCGGCCACGGCCTCCATCAGCTCCGGGGAGACGCCGTGGAACCAGGAGCGCCCCACCTCCGGGTTCACCGTGGTGATCAGGCACACCGGGGTGTGCCCGGCTCCGAGCATGCGCCAGAAGGCAAGGGCGCTGTCCTTACCAAAGCTGTAAGAAGCGGCAAATCGCATAAAATGGGTTCCTGTCCGCCGGCTTCGGCCAGCTTTTTGATATTGTCGCAGCGGGTTCAGGTGGGCGCCGATGCCCAGGAAGATGATGCTCGTGTCGCCCTCAAAACCCCCGCTGTGCGTATTCTATTATAGCGTCGTAATAAAGCGGCGTCCAGCGTATGGGTGTTATTATGATGCCAGACTTGCTATTGGAAGAAATAAGCGCATCCGGGCGTTTAATGGATGGGATAGAGAGTCTGTGAACCCATGGAGGTGGAGCGGTGAAGATGAGGATGGGCACGACCCTGCTGGCGGCGGCCCTTTTGTGGCTGGCGCTGGCGGGCTGCGCCGATAGGGCGGTACTGTCCGCCGAAGCCTCTGATGAAAGCGCCGGCCCTGCCAGCGCAGTTTCGGAGGATGCCCCGGCGTCCACCGAGCCGGCGCCCGGCGGTGGAGAGGCGACCTCCGAAGCGGCCAGGCCCTGTGTGTTTGACCAGCTGGCCGACGCCGCCATTGCCGAGATGGCCCTGCCCGAAAACGCCGCCAGTTTCGAGAGAGTGAAGGCCGCCTTCCGCTATGTGATCGAGCACACCCACTATGTTCCCTTTGATGAGGCGGACCTGACCGATAGCTGGCGCTGGGCCGACAGCTGCGGCCAGCCGCCAACAATCTGGCAGGTGATGGCCTTCAGCCCGCTGCAATATGGCATCGGCAGCTGCGAAAACTACGCCTGCGCGCTGATGGTGCTGCTGGAGCGAATGGGCTTTGACACCCGCTATGTCACCGGCACCACCTACAGCGTGCAAGGGGCTCAGGTGGACCACGCCTGGGCCATGGTGGCGGTGGAGGGCGGCTGGTACCACATCGACCCCCAGCTGGAGGACAATGTCCACCGGGATGGCACCCTGTTTTACCGGTATTTCCTGAAAAGCGATGCGGAGTTTGCCGCCTCCCACCGGTGGGGAACGCTGCTGGACAACCCGGACCCGGCCTCGCTGGAGCTGCCAGCCTGCGAGAAATCGGCTCCGGCCGTGGCGGCGGAGCCGATCGAAAAAACCCGGGCGCCCGAGCTGCCGAGGGCGCTGACCGCAGCCGGCCGGCTGCGGAGCGCCGGAACCGACTGCGGCCTCGAGCCGGAGGGCGCGCTGCCGCCCTTCCCGCTGGAGGCGGCGGGCAGCGCCGGATGACCACACCACAAAGCCCCCAGCCACTTATGTGGCTGGGGGCTTATCGCGTAGCGTACATAGTTGCCGTCAGGGCGCGTCGGGCGGGCTTTCGGCTTCGTCTGGCGGCGTAAGGGCCAATTCAGTCTTGTCAAAATCGACCTCGGTCTCAGGCCCCGGCTCGTGCTCGGTGTCGCCGTCCGTTGAGGAGGCGGCCCGGGCGGCGGCCGCCCGGCGCAGGGCAAGGTCTCCCCGGCGGATGTGCCGGCCCCACATCCGGATGGTGGCCGTCATCGAGAACAGGGCCGGAATCAACAGCAGAAACTGGGCAATCAGCAGCTTTTTCAGATGCACGTCCTGCCGGTTGGGCGTCAGGGAGAGCACGTCGGTCAGCCGGGTGTTCAGTGTTTGGAAGAAGGTGGTCCAGTGGTCGAAATCGCTCCACTGGTTGGGAATCATCCAGCCCGGCAGCAGCGAGAGCCCCTTCGGGATCAGGAAGGCCAGCGCCAGCAGCACCCCAAACAGCACCACCTGGCGGGCCAGGAAGGGGGCGTGGCGCAGCAGCATCAGCAGGCGTGCCACAGCCCAGATCACCAGCACCAGCGCCGGTACCCAGGCCATCAGCCCCACCGCGCCGGGAATCATCTGGGCGTCCACCATGACGGTGGGGGTGCCGAGCCCCGCATCCTGGGCGTAGGTCTCGGCGGCCTCGCGCGGGTCGCCCTCCTCCAGGGCGCCCACCAGCTCAACACCCGCAAAGCCGGGCAACACGGCCGGCGGCTCGCCGGCGTCCACCTGGGCCATCAGCATCGGCTCGTCCCCGGCGAACACCCCGCGCACGGTGTAGGTGGCGTCCAGCCACTCGATCTCGGTGCCAATCACGTCGGTGCCGCCGAACAGGGTCCAGGCCAGCCCCTCCGAGACGGCAAGGCCCCGCGTTTCCAGCACGCCCGGGTAGGTGCCGTGCACGAAGTTCACCTTCTGCACGGCGGCGATGTCGCCATCCACAAACAGGGCCGGGGTTTCGGCGCTGCCCCGCTCCGAGGCGATGGGCACAAGCTCGCTCTCATACCAGTAGCTGGCTGCAAAATCGTGCAGCTCCTCCGGGTTGCCCATCACAAACCGGGCCTGCCGCACCTGTTCGGTTGTCAGCAGGGCCGGGTACCGCAGGGAGACAGCCACGCCCGGACGGGCCGCGTCCAGCGCGTTTTGGAACATGAAGAAAGCCAGCGCCAGATAGATCAGCACCGCCGCCACGGCGGGCAGCACCCGGCGAAGGGCACGCCTGAGCCGGGCGCTCCCGGGCCTTTTTTGGGGCCCGGCGCCGTCCTGTGTGTTCT